>JBCCHQ010000106.1:0-21975 GCA_039028735.1 Planctomycetota bacterium
GTGTTATTCTTACACTATACTTCGTGTAGAAATAACAATAACTACCGCGACGGGAGTCACGATGAGCCACACCTACCATTACCCGCGACCCGGCCTGACGGTAGATGTCGTGGTCTTTGGTCTCGACGAAGACGATCTGAAGCTGTTGCTCGTCCGCGGCGGCGAGACGCCGCAACGACGCTGGTCCCTACCCGGAGGCTTCGTTCGGATCGACGAGTCGCTGGAAGCGGCGGCGCGCCGTGAGCTCGTCGACGAAACCGGCGTCTCCGACATCTTCATTGAACAGCTCTACACGTTCGGTCGTGTCGACCGCGACTCTCGCGAGCGCGTGGTCACCGTCTCCTACTACGGACTCGTGAACCTCAGCGAGCATACGGTGACGGCAGCGGAGTCGAAAGACGCTGCATGGTTTGCGATCGACGATATGCCGACGCTGGCCTTCGATCACAACGAGATCGTCGAAGTCGCCACCGCGCGCCTGCGCGGCAAGGTCCGCTACCAACCGATCGGTTTCGAACTGCTGCCGCAGAAGTTCACGCTGACGCAGCTGCAGCGAATGTACGAAAAGATTCTCGAGCGGTCTCTCGACAAGCGCAACTTCCGTAAGAAGGCGCTCGCCACAGGGCTGCTGATCGAACTCGACGAAGTCGAGCAAGACGTGGCCCACCGCGCCGCCCGACTGTATCGCTTCGATGAACGCACATATCGACAACTTGCCGCCGAAGGCACCTACTTCGAGGTCTAGAACGGAGGAAGCATCATGGCAACGATCACCAAGCTAGCAGGGCTCCGGCACCTCCGCGCCGAAGCAACCCAACACATCCTTCACTTCCGAAGAGGGCGGTTGGTGCGCTCTGGGCCGGGCCTCGCCTACCTGTTCCATCCGATCGCTGCTGCGGTCGCCGAGATCCCGGTGTCAGACCTCGTCGTTGACGTCGCCTTTCGCGAGCGCTCCAGCGACTTTCAAGAGCTGATCGTGCACGCGTCGATCACCTACCGAATCGCGGACCCAGAAACAGCCGCAACTCGAATCGACTTCGGAATCAACATGAAGACCGGCCGCTGGCTCGAGGATCCCATCGAACGCTTGGCAACGATCTGGCGCGAACGAGCCCAAGACGCGGCGCGCGCGGTCATCGCTGCAGCGCCGGTCGTGTCCCTGCTCGAAGCCGGAACCGATCCGATCCGGGACGCGATCACCAACACCCTACACACTGCCCAAGATCTCCCTGCAATGGGACTGGAGTTCGTGGCGGTGCAAGTCGTTTCGTTGGCACCTTCGAGCGAGCTCGAGAAGGCGCTCGGGACGCCGGCTCGCGAGTCCTTGCAGGAGAAGGCCGACGAAGCGCTGTTTCAGCGCCGCGCCCTCGCCGTCGAGAACGAACGCGCGATCGCCGAGAATGAGCTGCGATCCGAGATCGAGTTGGCACGACGACGCGAAGAGTTGATCACCCACGAAGGTGACAACCGGCTGCTCGAGGTCCGTCAAGAAGCGGAAGCCAAACGACAAGCAGCGCAGGCCAAGCTCGAGCGCGAGGAACTCGCAGCACGTTCCTACGCGGAGCAAACCGCGACACGTGCGGCAGCGGATACAGAAGCCGAGAAGCTCGCCCTCGCCGTCAAAGCGGAGGCCGAGCTACGACACTTCAACATCTACGAGAACGCGTCCGCACAACTGCTCCTCGGGCTGGCACTGCGTGAGTTCGCCGGCTCGATCGAGCAAATCCATCATCTCAACTTGAGTCCAAACCTACTCAGCGATGCCTTGCTGGGGCTCTTGGGCGAGGAGGCCAATCAATGATTCGTCAACTACCACGACTCGTACTGATCACTCGGGCGACACCTCTCGACGAGTTTCTCGAACGCTTCGGCACCCGCGGCCAGGTCGAGTTCTTCCTCCGATCGCAGGGGCACACGCTGGAACCCTACCAACGCGCTCATGACGATTTCTCGTCGGCGCTGTCCCAAGTGCTCGACTCAATACCGGTGGACCAGCGACGTGTGCGTGTAGACCGCAACGACCTCGATCGTTTCGTCTTTGCCCCCGATGACATCGTCGTTGTCGTGGGACAGGATGGACTCGTCGCCAACGTAGCCAAGTACCTGGATCAACAGCTGGTGATCGGAGTCAACTCCAACCCAGACCGTTTCGACGGCGTGTTGTGCCGCCACGCCCCCACCGATGTTGCCGAGCTGTTGCGATCCCTTGTCGACGGACACGGACACGTCGTGCTCGAGCACCGGTCGATGGCCCGCGCCGTGCGCGAGGACGGACAAGAGCTCGTTGCATTGAACGAAATCTTCGTCGGACATCGCACGCATCAATCCGCTCGCTATCGCTTGTCAGTGCGCGGGCAACAAGAGCGGCAGTCGTCATCGGGACTGATCATCGCGACCGGAACTGGAGCCACCGGCTGGGCGCGCTCGATCGCCCGCCAGCGCGGTATCTCGACGCTGCCACGTCCCGAGGAGCCACGCCTCGCGTGGTTCGTGCGCGAGCCGTTCCCTTCGATCGCGACCGGGACAGAGCTCGACCATGGCGTCATTTCGCCCGGCGAGGCGATCGAAATCTCGTCAGAAATGGGCACTGGCGGCGTCCTGTTCGCCGACGGCATCGAGTCTGACTGGGTCGACTTCCTGGATGGGCACAAGCTGAGCGTACGCTTGGCGACAAGGACGCTGCATCTCATCTCTGAGTTCGAGGCTGAACTCGAGGGCTCTCAATTCGAGGGGCTGCGAAGCAAGGCAGCGCCGTCACAACCGCGCGGCACCTGGATCGAGGATGCTGCGTAGCTGAAACGCTACGAAGCTGCTTCTGGCGCGGGCGCGGGCTCGGCCGCCCCCCGCCAGAAGTCTCGGGCCACGAGGGCAACCGCCCCATGGATCGGCACTGCCAAGGCAACCAGACTGCCGTTGGTCTGTGATAGCGCCGGAATCAATTCGAGAAGCAGACCGATCAAGGCCATCGCAACGATCGCATACGCGACAACGAAAGCGGCCCGCCCACACTTCCCCGTAACGATCGACAGCGCCAGCAGCGGCAACAACACGAGGTCGAGCGGTGAGTAGTACAACAAGTTCATGTTGTTCGCTGAGTAGGCGTGCGCACTGCCCCACCACAGATAGACCAAGAGCCCGCCAACGGCGCCACTGAGTGCGCACCAAAAAGCCGTCGCGATCAACAACAGCTTCCGTCGCTGCGCCCGCGCGAGTTCGGTGATCGTGCCTCCGACCAGCAGACCCACCAGAAGGTGCCACCACAGCCAGCTGGGGGGTTCAGCCGGCTCGACCAACTCGGTCGTGCCCGTGAGCGGCGCAAACTCCTCCTCGGAAATCACTAGCGGCGCGTGACTCCCATCCGACATCGCAACGGAGACCTGGCGCAGCTCGCGCTGCAAGATCCCCGGCAAGAAGGTCTCTTCCCAGATCGTGATCGGCGCGTCTGTCGTCAATCCCTGCGCCATTTGAATTCCGGCCCAGAGTGACCACACCGGACGACTCAGTCGTGACGCGTGCCAACGAAACGTCTCGTCGATCGGACGAACCAACTGCGTGCGCAGCTGTCCGCCGAGGGCACGGTCCAAGGCATCGCGCACACGGGTCGAGCAGTTGTCCAAGTAGTAGTGGTAGTCGTAGTGACGATTCTCGGGCGCGACGTTCCATTCTAGGAAAGCGATCAGCTGCTGCTTCTGCTGGGCGGTCAGCTGTAACTTCTGCCGCCAGACTCGACGACCAAAGCTCCGAAACTCCTGTAGCTCGAGCGCGGCGTCCATCGGCGCGACCCGATACAACAGCTTGCCGCTCAAGAAGACACTCGCACTCGGTTCCAAGAAGATGCCGTAGTTGAACGAGACGCCCTGCCCGCTCTTCTCGTCGAGGACAACGATGCTGTTGTGGCCGTAGTACTCCCAGACCATGTCGCCGGGACCCACCGTCTGAACGAAAACCGTCAAATCGTCGGCGCGGGCGGGGCGCTGCGCCGCTGGGGATTGGGCTGTAACGTTCGTGGTGAAGGCCAAGAGCAACAGTGCAATCCGTGCCATCGTGACTCCCTGCTCTGCGTTTTTTGCCGGCCAGACTGGATCCGGGGGTTGCACATGCCGTCGTTGCCGCCATGATCAGCGGCCTTAGCGATTTCGAACACTCTAGAAGGAGAGACCATGCCGCAAGTAACGCTCAAAGGAAACCCGGTAGACGTCATTGGCGAGACCGTCGCTGCCGGTCAACCGGCGCCGAACTTCGCAATCCAACTCGCCGACATGAGCGAGGCGACTCTGGCCACGCACGCGGGCAAGACTCGCATCATGTGCGCTGTGCCATCCCTGGACACACCAGTCTGCGACATCGAAATGAAGCGCTTCAACGAAGAAGCAGCCGCCCTTGCAGACACCGTCGTGATCTGCGTCAGCATGGACCTACCGATGGCGCAAAAGCGCTGGTGCGGCGCGAACAACGCCGAGAACATTGTGACTGCCAGCGACCACCGCAGTGGTAGCTTCGGGCACAACTACGGTTGCCTCGTCGAAGGCGGGCCACTCGATCGTTTCCTTTGCCGCGCGGTGTTCGTGATCGGCGCAGATGACACGCTCAAGCACGTCGAGTACGTTAGCGAAATCGCGGACGAACCGGACTACGCAGCAGCGTTGGCCGCAGCGAAGGCATAGGACCCCGGAGTCGCGGGCGCCGCAGCCACGGCTGGCTGCGGCGTTCGGTCTCGGCTTCATTCCGGCGTACCCGGGCTGTACGAGGCTCCCCCCAGAGGAGCACTTACCCCCCCGAGCGAACTAGCATCGTAATCGCCAGCCCCGCGGCGACCAGCGCGACGATCAACCGCATCCACCGATCGCCCACACGTACGGTCAGTCGTGCCCCAATGATCCCGCCGATCATGTAGCCGCCGATGAGTGGGACCAAGAGCTTCCAGTCGACCATTCCCTGCGCGATGTAGACGACCCCCGACGAGAACGAAAAGGCCAGCACGATCAGCACCTTGATCGCGACGGTCCGCACGAGGTCGGCGCGCAGGAGCGGTGGCAGCACCAAGAGGATCAACACCCCTACGCCGGCACCGAGGAACCCCCCGTAGACGCCCAGGACGAAGAGGCCGATCACCGCAGGAGTCTTGGGCTTCTGAACGGCGCGGAGTGGATCGGGGCGCTTCAAGAACAGCAGCGGCAGCCCCAGGATCAAGAGCCAGCCAACCCACTGCCGAAAGGCCTCGTCGGACAAGACCCCATTCAACAAGGCGCCACAAACGCCGCCGATCACGGCAATCGCCAGCGGCAGGATCGCGGTCTGCGGTGACAGAACCCCCTGCCGGTGGAGGGTCGCAGAGGCCGCTACCGCCTGGAAGCAGACCGCAAGGCGATTGGTCGCATTGGCGACCTTGGGATCCACGCCGAGAACGGCGAGGATCGGCAGCATGATGAAGGTCCCGCCACCGACCATCGTATTGATGGCACCGGCGCCGATCGCGGTGAGGGCCACCAAGAGCGCTTCCATATCCATGGCGCGTACGGTAACCGCAGCCGGGGGGTTGAAAAACGTATTTGCCACGGTTAAGCACAGGGACTTGCGAGCCAATTCGGCTATGCTGCGAGACTCGGTATTCTCAGCGGCATTACACGCGACTTGGCGTTTTTTGACCTGCGTGGCTTGCGGCCGACGCGGCAGGCAGAATTCGCCCTCGATCAGCACAGGAATCAACAGCCATGGCAAACAGCGTCGTCAACGACTTCTCCCTCCGCATCTCGACCGCGAACGGAACGGGAAGCCAGACCTCCAACAACCTGATCTTTCGCACGTTGTTTCGCATGGGACTTGCCGCGAACACGAAGAACTTGTTCCCATCGAACATCCAAGGGCTGCCCACTTGGTATCAGATTCGTGTCTCCCCGGAAGGCCACCAAGTGCGTTCCGAAACCTGGCAGATCTTGGTCGCTTTGAACGCGGCTACCCTCGATCAAGACTTGAAGGAGCTGCCGAAGGGGCAAGTCGTTATCGACAATGCCGACTTCAAGCGTGCCGACGAGAACTTCGAAGGCTGGGTACGATACTCGGTTCCGTTCGACACCCTCGCGCGTAAGGAGATCTCCGACGCGAAACTGCGCCCGCGCCTGAAGAACATGATCTACGTCGGGGTCATCGCAGAGCTCTACGGGCTCGACGAGGCATGCTTGCGCGAGTCGCTGACACAGATCTTCCGCGGCAAGGAAAAAGTTGTCGACATCAATTGGGAAGCGCTGCAGCTCGGCGCCCAGTACGTGCGCGACAACTTCGAGAAGCAGGACCCGTATCGCTTCGAGAAGGCCGACCAAACCGCCGGCAAAGTCGCCATGGAAGGCAACGACGCGGCAGCGCTCGGCGTCCTCTACGGCGGCTGCTCCGTCGTGGCTTGGTACCCGATCACCCCCGCATCGAGTTTGGCGGAGTTCCTGATCGGACACGCCAACCGCCTCGAGAAGGAGACCGGCAAGAAGCAGCTTGCCGTGCTTCAGGCCGAGGATGAGCTATCGGCAGTCGGTATGGCATTGGGAGCCGGCTGGGCTGGTGCCCGTTCCATGACGTCCACGTCGGGCCCCGGGATTTCGCTGATGGGTGAGAACATGGGGTTGGGCTACTACGCGGAAATCCCAACCGTTGTTTTCAACGTACAGCGCGTCGGCCCCTCGACTGGGTTGCCGACCAGAACCCAACAGTCGGACCTGCTGCAGGCAGCCTATCTGTCGCACGGTGACACTCGCTTCCCAATCTTGCTACCGCACGATCCGAAGGAGGCGTTCGAGCTGTCTTGGCGCGCCTTCGACTACGCCGAGCGCTTTCAGGTGCCAGTGTTCGTGCTCAGCGATCTCGATCTCGGCATGAACGCATGGGTCGGCGACCCTCCGGTGCACCCCGATACGCCCGTCGATCGTGGCAAAGTCGTCACCGACGAGAAACTGAAGGAGCTCGAAACCTGGGGCCGCTACCTCGACGTCGACGGCGACGCGATTCCGTGGCGTTCGGTTCCCGGCAAAGCGACAGACCCGCGATCGGTGTTCTTCACGCGCGGCAGCGGCCACAACGAAATGGCTGGCTACACCGAGGACTCGGAGACCTATAACCGCAACCTGCTGCGCCTGGTCCGCAAGATCGACTCCATGGGGAACGCACTCCCGGCGCCGGTGCCCGGAGGCACGAGCGATGCCAGCGTAGGAGTGATCGCTTACGGCTCCACGGACCCAGCGCTGCAAGAAGCACTGGACTCTTTCCCTGGGGCGTTCGCGTACCTGAGGGTTCGCAGCTACCCCTTCCACGACGACGTCCAAGCATTCATCGACAGCAAAGATCGTGTCGTCGTTATCGAACAGAATCAGCAAGGGCAAATGGCGCAGCTGCTCTGCTCCAGCTACCCCGACCTGGCCAACCGAATCGACAGTGCCGTCTACTTCGCTGGCCTCCCGATCTCCGCCGACTTTGTCCGCGGTGTCCTCGAGCAACACCTCACGAAAGCGAAGTAAGTCCATGGCCACGACAGGCGGCGCAGCTCCGAAAACCAATCGACTCGGCTTGACCAAGAAAGAGTACGGCGGCGTCGTATCGACGATGTGCAAAGGCTGCGGCCACGATCGCACGTCCGAAGCCATCATCGAAGCCGCGTACCGCAACGGCGTCGACCCGAAAGAGGTCATCAAGATGAGCGGCATCGGCTGTTCGTCGAAGACGCCAGCCTATTTCCTTGGCTCCGCGTTCGGTTTCAACGGCACGCACGGCCGAATGCCCAGCTTCGCCACCGGCGCACACATGGCCAACCACGTCATGCTCCCGATCGGTGTGTCGGGCGACGGCGACACGGCGTCGATCGGCATGGGTCAGTTCGTGCACATGATCCGACGCAATCCGAACTTCACGTACGTCGTCGAGAACAACGGTGTCTACGGCCTGACGAAGGGACAGTTCTCAGCAACCGCTGACAAGGACAGCCCCAACAAGCGCGGTCTCCATCCCACCGAACAACCGATCGATCTGTGCGCGTTGGCGGTCCAGCTGGGTTGCTCCTTCGTTGCTCGGTCGTTCTCGGGGGACAAGAAGCAGCTGATCCCGATCCTGCAGGCAGCACTGGCGCACGAGGGCATGTCGTTCATTGACGTGATCAGCCCGTGCGTAACTTTCAACAACCATGATTCGTCGACAAAGTCGTACACGTATCACAAAGAGCACGAAGTGCATTTCCACGACCCCAGCTTCGTCCCTCACTTCGAACACATCGACGTCGAGTACGAAGAGGGCACGACTACCGAAGTCACGCTCCACGATGGTTCGCGCCTGCTCTTGACGAAGCTCGAAAACGCGTTCGATCCAACCGATCGACAGAAAGCGTTGGCGACGTTGGAGACGACACGCGCCAAGAACGAGATCTTGACCGGACTGATCCACTTCGCCCCGGGGACTCCAACACTCGCACAGACCCTCGGCCTTGGTGACCAAGCGATCGCTGATCGCCCCGACGACGAGCTTCGGCCGCCGGCAAGCTTTCTCGACAACGTCTTGGGCGCCTACGGCTAGCGTCCAGGCAAGGTAAGAGCACGAGAACGGCCTCCGCGAGGAATCTGCGCTCCCGGCCCCGGGCTCGCTGTCCGTTACTCCCCTTCCACCCTTTATCCGCTGGCGTTCCCCCCTATAATCGGGCTTCTCTGCTATTTGCCGGGTCTCGAGCCAAACTGAGGACAGATATGACACCCAACGTCGACCGTCGCGTCGCGCTCTGCGCGCTCGTGTCGTGCCTACTCTGCTCGCTGCCCCTGTCTGGGCAGGGGACAAACACCGTCGCTGTGTTGCAGACGGGACTGACGCGCGTGGACTTCCTGGATGGCAACGGCGCCGTCAGCGGCTTTGCAACGCTCGCCGGCGTGCCGCTCGTTGGAGCTCGAGCTGCCGACGGATCGCTGTGGGTCGGGACCGACTTGCCGACACGCCTTGTCAACGTATCCGCAGCTGGCGCCGTCTCGATCGATGTGCCGCTGCCGGGCACCCCGTCAGGAATCGCGATCGACGCGACTGGCAACATCTGGGTCTCGTTGATCGACTTGGATCAGCTGCGCGTGCACAACCCGGCCGGCAGCTTCATCAACACCTTTGGTGTCGGCAATGGACCGCGCGGTGTTTCGATCAGCGCCAGTGGAGCAGTCTGGGTCGCCAACTCGCTAGCCGGTTCGGTATCGCGGGTCACGTCGGGGCTCGTGTTCACTTTTCCGACTGGAGGCACCCCGTTCGACGTCGCGGTACGAGCAACCGGCGAAGTCTGGGTATCGAACCTCATCGGCAACTCCGTGCAGCTACTATCTGCAGCTGGCGCCGTCACCGACACGGTAGCCGTAGGGCTTTCTCCTCAGGGTTTGGCGCTCGACGAACAAGATCGCTTGTGGGTCGCTGCGACCGGCAGCAGCACCGTCTACCTGATTCCCCAAGCGAACAGCACTCCAACGATCTTTTCGGTGGGTGCCAATCCGCGCGGCGTGGCCGTCGATGGGCGCGGACGCGCCTGGGTGGCATGTCAGGGAGACAACACCGTGCACCGCATCGATCCGCGCACGGGCTCGAGCACGTCGTATCCGGGCTTCTCGCAAGTCGCGATCGCCGGCGATAGTTCGGGACTTGCACGGGCTCGCATCGTGGACCCGAACGGCGATGTCGATGCAGACACCATTAGCAACAGCGCCGAACTCGCCGTTTTGTGCAATCCCTTCGATTCCACGCTCCCGGAGATCGGCCGCGTGACGCCAACCCAAGGCTCAATCGAAGGGGGTAGCACTCTGTCCGTGGAAGGGTGTGGCTTCCTACAGGTGACGACACCGCAACTCTTCCTCGGCACGAACAATGTCACACCCATCACCGTGGTCGACGACTTTCTGATCACCGGACCAGTGCCACCGGGTTCGGTAACAGCGACGGCGCTCGAAACGCGTTTGGCCGATGCCGGCGTCAACCAGGACATCCTCCCCGCGAGCTTCCTCTACACAGCGAATCCTGGACAGGCATGGCTTCCCGCGAATGGTGGCGCTGATTGGTTCCGCGTACCGATCGCGAGCGACGGGACACGCGGCGCAACGACGACGGTCAGCCCCAGCTTCGTAGCTGCCGGTATCGCCGTCGACGCGTTGGGCGCGGCTTGGTTCGTCGCGGCTGCGGGAGGCGGCGTCGAGCGCCGCACGGCCGATGGCGTCGTGACCGATACCTGGAACCTCGCTGGGACAACCCTCGGCGGTATCGCCATCGCTGTCGACGGCAGTGCTTGGGTGGTGGACTCTGGAACAGTGGGCACCCCCGGCAATCAAATCCACCAGCTGGTACCAGGCAATCCCGTTCCGGCGGCCAGCCTCACTGTGGGCACACGCCCAGTGACGATTGCCGTTGCCGGCAACGGCGAAGTCTGGGTCGGAAATCGCGACAGTGGCACCGTCAGTCGCGTGCGCAATGGTAGCCTCGTCACGAACTTCGCTGTCGGTGCCCAGCCGTTCGGGATTGCCGTGGACCGCCTCGGGCGCGCTTGGGTGGCAACCCAAGGAGACGGCATGCTGCACGAGGTGGACAGTGACAGCGGCGTACTCAACAGCATCGCCGTAGGCTCACAGCCGGCAGGCGTTGCTGTTGCCGGCAACGACAGCATCTGGGTCACTTTGGAAGGGAGCGCGGAGGTCGCTCGCGTCGACCCGACAACAGGGGCCGTTGCCGCGACCTATGCGACAGCCACAGCACCCCGGGCGATCGCGATCGACGGTGGAGATGTGATCTGGGTCCTCCATGCTGGCTCCGGCGACGTCCGACGCTTCGCCGTCAACGGCGTCCCAGTGGACAGCTTCGCGACCGGCACCGGTGGCGTCGTCCCCGGTGACTTCATTGGCGTCATCCCAGTCTTCTTCCACCACCCTTCCGACGATCACGATGGTGACGGCGTCTGCAGCGGCGCAGAGATCCAACAGGGTGGCGAACCGTTCCACGCCGACGTCGTGCCGACGACGACGCTGTACTTCGAGGGGATCACACCCAACACAGGGTTCATGGTAGGCGGCACTGCGATCACGATCAGTGGCTGCGCGCTCGATTCTGGCAACCTCAGCGTCCTGATCGGCGGCAATCCCGTCGCGGACCTGGTCATCTTGGATGGCAGCACCGCGACCGGCACGATCCCCGCGTCCACGAACCTCGGTACGGCCGACGTCGTCGTCAGTGCCAACGCTGGTTCGGTCATCGCCCCCGGCGCATTCACGTACACGACTTCGCCGATTTCGAACCTCAACTGCGTTCAAGACGGAGTGCCGATCACGATCAGCTGGGACGAGGATCAATCGTACGACGATATCTTGATCACTCGCGAAGGCGCGCCACTGGTAACTCTGCCGGCGGGCCTCGGCGCCTTCGCCGACGTGAACGCGCCAATCGGTCTCATCAACTATTCAGTGACGCCGGTACTCAACGGCGAAGCTGGCCCCGCCGAATTCTGCTTCGTAACCGTCACGCTTGCGGCGCCGACGGGACTCACGTGCCAGCAACAAGATGACAGTCTTGTCCTGTCCTGGAGCAACACGACTGCGTACGACAACATCGTCGTCGAGCGCGACGGCTTTGCTCTGACGACACTGCCTGGCATGAGCGAGTCCTATGCCGACGTGCTCCCTGCGGTGGGCAGCCACAGCTACGAAGTGTATGCGGTCAGCGGTGCGTTCGAATCGACCCGCCTGGTCTGCAACTTGAGTTTCGAAGTGTTGCCGCCGACGGCGCTGACGTGCGATGGCGACTTCGGCATGGTGACTCTGGGGTGGAGCAGCTCACAGCCCTACGGTTTCGTGCGTATCTTTCGCGACGCGACACTGGTGATCGAGTTGGCCGGTGATCCACTGACGTTCGTCGATGCGACGGCGGACGAGGGACCGCACGACTACGACGTCGTTGGCGTCCTGCAAGGCACGGCAAGTGTCGAGACCAGCTGCTCGGCCACGGTACCAGTCCCTGCAGTTACGAACGTCGCCTGCTCTTCGGTGGTGTTCGACGTGACGGCGACTTGGCAGCTGGGACTTCTCGACTACGATCAGGTGCGCGTGCTCCGAGACGGCAACGAAGTCGCCCTTCTTGGGGGCTCGATCACGCAGTACGACGATATCGGCGTACCACTGGGTACCTACCAGTACGACATCGTGGCCGTCAAGAATGGCACCGAAGCTGCTGCTGGGAGCTGCATGGTGACAGTGACCGGGCCGGTCTTCATCCGCGGAGATGTCAACGCGGACAGTAACGTCGACATCGGCGACCCGGTCGCGATTCTGAGCTACCTGTTTAGCGCTGGCACGGAACCGCAGTGCCTCGACGCAGCAGACGTCAACGATGACGGGACTGTAAACGTCGCCGACGCGGTCTACGACCTGACCTACTTGTTCTCAATGGGCGCACCGCCGCCGCCGCCCTTTCCCGGGAGCGGACCCGATCCCACTGGAGATACGATCAGCTGCCTGACATCGCTGTAGCGACGCTACTGCACGCGCTCGATCGTGTCAGGGAACAGCGACACATCTTCTTCGGCCAGCGCTTCTTCGGCCAGCTCTTCTTCGGCTACTGCGTCGACGCGCACGCCGCCCCGCAGCGTCGACAGTACCGCCTCTTCGTCTTGATCGAAGACAATCAAGTCGGCCGGCGTCCCGGTCGCAATCCGGCCCAAGTTGGCCACGGGGAGATCTTGCGCCGGTACCGTGGACCCTAGGCGGCTCAAGCGATGGGCGGGCAGGTCGAGGCGGCGCCCCAACCGCTGCAGCGCTACCAGCAGCGGCGTGACGCTTCCAGCCAGGGTGCCATCCGGGAGGCAAGCGCGGGTGCCGTCGCTGACGACCTCGTGACTGGCAAACGTGCCACTGGCGGTCCCCAAGCCAGCCAGAGGCATCGAATCGGATACCGCAAGCACGTTGTCGATGCCCTTGGCCGTCAACACCAAATCGACGAACCGGTCGTCGAGGTGGCAGCCGTCAACGATCACTTCGACTCGCACCGCAGGTTCGGTCAGGCAAGCGATCACCGGCCCGGGTCGGCGATGGTGTATCGGCGGCATCGCGTTGCAAAGATGCGTCGCACGCCGCACCCCAGCACGCACTGCGCGGGTCACGTCGTCCGCCACGCCGTCGGTGTGCCCGATCGAGAGCGTGATGCCGGTGCTCTGTATCTTACGCAACTCGCCAGCCGGAATCGCTTCCGGCGCGAACGTCATGACGCGCAGGTGGCTGCCGGCCGCGCGCAGGATTTTGTCGAAGACGTCAGGGTCATACGGCTGGATGCCGGCCGCCGGGAGGGCTCCACGCCGGTTGACTGCGAGGAAGGGTCCCTCCAAGTGGATGCCGACGAACGCCGACGAACGTTCGCACGCCGCGGCGGCTCGTTTCAGCGAGTCCAACATCTCCGGGAGCGGCGCGGGGCACAGCGTCAGCAGTAGCCGCGTCACGCCATGTTGTGCGTAGTACGGAACGACACTGAGCATCTGCTCGACGGAATCTTGCGCAAAGTCGACACCCCAGCCGCCGTGCGTATGCATGTCGATGAGACCAGGCGCGACGCGACGCCCCGCAAGATCCCAGATCTCCTCACCAACCCCCTGTCCTGCAGCAGTGAGGGCCTGGATCCACCCTCCTCGCAGCAAGAGATCGCCGGCCAGTGTGCGGTCAGGCAACACGATCGACGCATTGCGCAGGACTTGGACCTTACGTTCGGACACGAGACACTTCCCCTTTGCGTCGCTAGGCGCCGGCGTTCTCGGCACTGACGTTGTCGGTGCCAAGGTTCTCGACAGCCGAGGCCGCCAACGCCATTGCCCCTAAAACACCGGCTTGATTGCCGAACTCCGCGCGGACGACGCGCAAACGCTCCGTTACCTTCGGCAACGCCCTCTCGCGTAGCGCGTTCTCGACCCACTCGACGTAGCGCTCGAAACCATCGACTACCCCACCCCCCATCACGACGACTTCGGGATTCAACAGGTAGAGTGCAGCCAGGAGGCCGCTACCGAGCGCGTGCGCCCCGACTCGCAACAGCTCCAGAGCCAAGGTGTCTCCCTGCTCGGCGCGGCGCAGCATCTCCGGTAGCTCGAGCTCTGCGAGCTGAGCTGCGGTGGCGCCTCCCTGCTCATCGAGTGCCTCGATCCAGGCGGCGCGCAGCCCGCGCCCCCCGGCGTAGGCTTCGACACAGCCGCGCTGGCCGCAACCACACGGGCGACCTCCCTCTTCGTACGGTACATGGCCCAACTCCATACCTGCGCCCCACGCTCCGGTCACCAGCGTGCCGTTGGCAACCGCGCCCCCGCCTATGCCGGTACCGACCGTTGCCATCACCATCTGCTGGCACCCGCGCGCGGCGCCCCAGCGCGCCTCAGCCAACGCCGCAACGCTGGCATCGTTGCCGATGCGGACGGGCACCTCGAACGGCTCCTCCAACAGAGACTTGAGATTGACGCCCTGCCACTCGGGTAGATTCGCCGTGTCATAAAGCGCGATCCCTGTGGTCGGGTCGATAACGCCGGGTGACCCGAGACCGATCGCAAGCAGAGTCTCACCACGGCGCTCGATCTCGGCCCGGGCAGCGGTCGCGGCCCCGCGAATCGCTTCCAAGACGGCGGCGCGGCCGCTCGCGGCGTTCGTCGGAAACTTGGCGTCCCAAAGCACCCGCTCGCCCTCGGAAGCGTTCGCGCTGGCTGGCCCCACGGCCGCTTTGACGTGCGTCCCACCAAGATCCAGCCCAAGCAAGAGACCTTCCCTCATCGCCGTCCCCTCTCTACCATCCGTGCTTGTGCCGGATACAAGCCGCTAGGTCGGCCGCTAGCGACAGGTCCGGGCGACAGAGAACACGACCGCGTCGTCAGCGGTCGCCATCGATACGGAGCCGTGTCCATCAACACCCTCGTCCTCTGCCTGATACTAACCGTTTTCGCGCGGATCGTGGGATCCAGTTCTTGGGGCCCGGGTACGCACATTCACTTCGCGCTACGCCTACTCGATCGCATGCACGGGCGACTGCAGCCGCAACAGTGCAAACTCCTCGACGAACACCGCGATGCCTTCCTCTACGGCAACATTGCCGCCGACATCATCAACTTCAAGCGCTACGGGGGCCTCCGCAATCATTGCCACAACTGGAACGTCAAGGAGCGCTTCGAGGCATTGATCGATGCCGAGCATGAATACGCGTTCCTGTACGGGTACCTGTGCCATCTCGCGGCCGACGTCGTCGCCCACAATCACTTCGTGCCATACCATATCCTGTACGACCTTCCACCACGGCTCCTCGGACACACCTATTGGGAAGCGCGCGCTGATGATCCGATCGCCGAAGAGGTTTGGGACCAGATCGACACGCTGCGTAATGCGAGAGAGCTGCACGCCAACGACGAGATCATCAATCAGGCAGTTCGCCGAAAGGCGCTCTCCCTGACGTCGAACAAGTGGATCTTCAACAACGTTCTGCTGGCGCGATCGAAACGAGCATGGCGCGACGTGATGGAACAGATGCGCACGCGCAAGCCACGCCGAGAGCTACAAGACGATTTCCTGGAGCGCTGCCACGAAGCCGCCATCGCCAACATGTGGAGTGTCTTCGACGATCTCGAGCTGCGGGCGATGCGCGATCAGGATCCGAACGGCCTGGAGTGTCTCCAGGAAGCGCGCAAGACACGCCGGCGCCTGATCCTCAAGTACGGCAGCCGCGAGGCGGGAGCCCAGGAAGCGCGGGTCGTCGCAACCCGCAACTACGACGTGAAGGCCGACGGGAGGCGATGACGGAGCAGCCCGCTACAGGCGCCGCCCCCAGTGACGAAACCTCGGGTCCGAAACCCCGACGACCACGCCTCCCCCGGGCCTTGAGGATGCGCGGTTGGCGACGGCCACGCCTGCTGCGCTCCCTGCGCCGGGTCGCTCACTGCCTACCGACACGCGGCAACGGCCTCGAACTGTTCCATGATGGCGACCAGCTGTTTCGTTCGATGCTCGATGCGATCCGTAACGCGGAGCGCCGCGTGTACATGGAGATGTACACGTTCCTCGCAGACCGCACCGGGTGGCGCTTCGCTTATGCCCTCGCAGAGCGCGCGCAGGCCGGAGTCGAGGTGCGCATCGTCTATGACGCAGTGGGTTCGTTCGGGCTGTCTGCCTCGTTGCTGCGGCTGCTGCACGAAGCCGGCGTGCAGACAGTCGTCTACCATCCGGTGGCGCCGTGGCGGCGACACTTCACGCTATTTCGCCGCAACCATCGCAAAGTGCTGACAGTCGACGGCACGATTGGATACGTCGGGGGGGTCAACATTGGCGATCCTTGGATGGGGAGGCGACGCGGCGGTGGCAACTGGCGCGATACGCATCTCCGTGTCGACGGCCCCGCCGCGGGAGACCTGGAAATGCTCTTCGTGGATACGTGGTACAGAGAGACCGGGGAAGAGTTGTCGCGGAGCCCGCTGCCGCGAGAACCGCAAGGCGACAAAGCAGCCGACGCACGGCAAGTCTACATTGTCGGTGGCCTCGGCGGGCCTGGGCGGCGGATCCGGCGCCTCTACTTGATCGCGCTCGGGCAGGCCCGCCGCCGTGTCGTGATTGCGAACTCGTACTTCGTCCCCGACCGCAAGTTCCGCAAGGCACTGACCCACGCCAGACGCCGCGGTTTGCGGGTGCAGCTGCTGCTGCCGCTGCGCAGCGACGTCCGGGTCGCTCAGCTGGCGAGTCAATCGTTCTTCTCACGCTTGCTGCGCGACGGCATCGAGATCTACTTGTGGCGTCCAACGGTGCTCCACGCCAAGTTCGCCGTCATCGACGACGATTGGTGGACCGTCGGGTCTTCGAACCTCGACCACTGGTCGTTCCAACGCAACCTCGAAGCCAACGCCGTGGTTCTGGATCAAGAGAGCGGTCGCGCCCTCTCAGCGCGCTTCGAGCGCGACTTGCGCTTCGCCGACGCGGTCGAGCTATCGCAGTGGCGCCGCCGTCCGTTCCTGCAGAAAGTCCTCGAACGCCTGGCTTCGTTGTTGCGAGGCTGGCTGCTGTGAGCTTCCCCAAGGGCCTTCTCCAGGGCAACTTGCGACTACGTTGCTAGACTGCAAAGCGAAGCACAAACGAGTTTGCCCCGCCACGCGCCACGTCCTTTGGTACAGTTGGCGCCCGGAACGAAGGAGTCGGAAAGATACCCGTGGACCCCAGACTACAGCGAGCCAGAGAGATCCTTCGCGTCGAAGGCACTGCCCTCGAACGTGCGGCCGACACTCTCGACCAGCACTTCACGCAAGTCGTCGACGCCGTCCTCGAGTGTCGCGGCAAGATCGTACTCACTGGCGTCGGCAAGTCGGGGCTGATCGCCCAGAAGATCGCCGCCACGCTGTCATCTACCGGGACACCCGCTCTGTATCTCCATTCCGTCGAAGCGGTACATGGGGATCTAGGTCTGCTGAGCGCGACGGATCTGCTGGTTGCGATCTCCAACAGCGGTGAAGTCAGCGAAGTCGTCAACATGGTCGTCGCGGCACAGCGCATCGGGACACCAGCCGTCGCCATGACGCGCAATCCCGAGTCGAGTCTGGCGCGGGAGTGCCGTTATCTGCTGCCGATCGTCGTCGACGGCGAGGCCGGCCCGCTGGGACTCGCACCGACGACTTCGACTACCGTCACGCTCGCCCTCGGCGACGCGTTGGCCATGGTCTTGATGGACGCGAAGAACTTCACGGCCGAACAGTTTCGGATGTTCCACCCGGGAGGCAACCTGGGGCGTCGGCTCGCTCTTCGGGTCGCCGACCTGGCCCGCACCGACGAACTGCCGATCGTGCCCGCCAACGCCACAGTGCGCGAAGCGCTGGCCGAATCCACGGCCCGCGGCTACGGGGTCGCGCTGATCGTCGATGATACAGGGGCGCTTTGTGGTGTCGTGACGGACGGCGACGTCCGACGGATGCTGCAGCAGCCTGGCGATCTGGCCGCCCTCTTGGAGCAGCCGGTCCACCAGCACATGACGGAGTCCCCGTTGACGATCGAGGCCGACGTGCAAGCCGCAGAAGCGCTACAAGTAATGGAATCAAAAGGAGTTATTGTCCTACCGACGCTCAACCCGCACGGCGCTCCGGTCGGCCTGCTCCACATCCACGACATCCTGGGACGCGGCAAGTTCATCCTGTAGGCCGTGCCGCGACAATCCCACCTGGATCCAGAGCGATTCCCCCTTGCGAGCGGGTCCCCAGATCGCTATTCTCCGCCCCCTACGATCGCGGCGGCTCCCGCTTCGTGAAGCCGAAGCTGGAGTAGGCGCAAGCCCAAGGAAAATCGGGGACCGGAAGAACGGGAACCCGGAAACGGGAAACGACAGCACGATGAAGCTCAAAATTCGCAAGTCCAACGTCAAGCAGCGCAAGCAAGGCTTCCGTGCCCGCATGAAGACCGCTGCCGGCCGCCGCATGATCAATGGCCGCCGCCGCAAAGGCAAAGCCCGCCTGACTCCCTGGAACTAGCCCGAGCAGAGCTGGAACTAGCCCGAGCAGAGCTGCAACTAGCCTGAGCAAAGCTGCAACCTAGTGACAAGCCAGAAGCTCAGCCGCGCTCCAGACCCGCACTCGGCTCGCCGCGAAGAGCCCGCACTCCCTTAAGACGCCAGACCTCCACCTACTCGTCACCGACGCGGATGATCCATTCGTGTCGCTGCTGCAGCAGCCTCTCTGGATCCTCGAGGACCCACTCGGTCGTATCACGCAACACGACAGTGACCCGGTAGCCACCAGGATCGAGATCCTTGCCGCGGAGCTCGCAGCACTCAACCAACCGCCCCTCGGGTTCGACGGTGCGGTACACGCGCCGGTACAGTTCTCCCGGCGGCTTGTCTCCTTCGGGGGCTTCTGGAATGTCGGGGCGAACGCCGGTGCGGCCGCTCGATTCATCGTCGCCTCCGGCCTTCTTGCGCGGCGGCAGGTAACCCAGAAAGTCGATGTACCAAGTCGCTTCGAGGAAGTGCGTCTCCGGCTTCATCGGATAGACCTTCAGCGTCAACTCGTCCTTCTTCGGCAAGTCGACTTCGGCGGCTTCCGGAGCGAAGCCGTCGATCGGACGCACGTGGCGATAGATCGACTTGACCATCACCTCCATGCAGACCACGCAGAAGCGCGAGCCGGCGTTGCGCATCTTGCAGTCCATCTGCGGCCGCCAATGCTCGAACGGCACGCGGTTGGCGCCCTCGAAAACTCCCACCTTGGACCGATTCCACCAACGCTCTTCACCGACATCGATCCAGTTGCGCCAGATGGCCTTGCGGAGCACGTCATCCCGGTTCGACCCTCGCATCACGTTCGGCGGCATCGCCTCCGTCGGCACGTTGCCCTTGCGCCCTTTTGGCGTCAGGCGGTCCGGATTCGTCCCCGGGTCGTAATCGTACTCATCCAGGAGTGCCCCGAGGGCGTGCCCCACTTCGTGACCGACCGGCGTCAGACCCGCCTTCGACAAACTGACAACTCCTCCGCCTCCCGTGGCGACATCGGCATAATCGTTACAGATACAGATCGCCTGGCCATCGGTTTCCTCACCGTAGACCTGCCGCAGAATGGCCTGCACCTTGGCTTGGTTCACGGTGATCACCGTCCATTCGACCTTACCGTCGAGCGGCGTGTCCTTGAGCACATCACCAGGAGTCCGGTCGAGACCGCGGTCGGGAGAGCCGAGGTGCACCATGTCGAGATTGATGTACGACTGGTACTCACGATACGGCTCCTCGTTCATGAGCAAATGACGGCAAGTGGACACTCGATAGGTGTAGGCTTCCTGGTAGTCGTTCTCGATCGGCCAACCGTCTCCCAGGAACACAATGTCTAGGCGGTTGGCACGAGGCCCATTCTCGACCAGCGGTATCTTCGCGAGCACCGGATTGTCGATGATTGCCTGCGCTTGCTTCGCGGCATCGGTGTCGGGCCAACGCCCTGCGATCTCAACCAGCACACGGTGCGCTAGTTCGAAGTTGCCGGTCTCCCGCAGCGTCAGCGCAGTCGCGATGTGCTCCTCGAGTTTCTTCGACTTCTTCATGCGCTTGAGCTCAGCCAACGCGGCGCGCTCGTCCTCGCGACGTTGCTTGCGCAGGGCAATCTCGGCATCTCGTTCGGCAGGCGTCACGAGCCGATCTCGATGCTCGACGAATCCACCCTCTGGGATCGCCATACCGCGCTTCTGCGACAGAATCGCTTCGGCGAGATGCTTGGAGTCCTTGCGCTTGTGCAGGCGAATCAACGCGTTGTGTGCGCCCTCTTCGTGACCGATCCGATAGCTGTAATAGGCGAGGCCCAACAGTCCGTCGGCGCCCAATGGCACTGACCGAAACAGGGCGTACTTCTTGACCGGACCCAGCCGTGGCCACGTCATCGTCTGCCGGTAGGCGTGGCCGCCGACATCGAGTTCCTGCTCGACTTCTTCATCGGTGACTCGAATGATCTTGCCCTGATAAACGTCTGACAGCGACACTTCGAACTCGCGCCCGGTCGCCCCCTCGAGGAACGACCCGAACATCCGCTCCAGATAGAAGGCCTCGACCAATCCTTCCAGCGCCCGCGCACGCTCTGCGGGAGGCAGTTGATAGCTGAGCATTTGGTAGTACAGCGCGGGCATGTCGCGGAAGCGACAGGCGTCGAACGAACGCGCTACACGCTCGCGCAGCTCACCGATGATCGGAGGCGCTACGACGACCACTTCCTTGGGCTTGACCAGCGACGCGTCCACGTAGCGTGGCAACTCTTCAGCGAAGAAGTCCAGACCAGCGAACTGATCCTGCGCCGTAACGAGCGCGCGTAACGCGTCCGCGCCGTTGCCTGCTGCCAAGAGATCCGCCAAGTCTCGTTCGAGCCGTCGAAACTTGCTACGCGCGTTCGCACGAACGTCGGCCGTCCAACCGCGCCACTGCAGTTTCGCGTCTGCGTCGGTCGCCGATGCCGCGAGGAACTCGCTCACTGCCAAGGCTGCACCGTAGCGCTGTTCTTGCAGCAAACCCTGCAACACATTCAGCGATGCCTTCTGGTCACCTTGCGTGACACCGGTGCGAATTCCTTGCAGCGCTTCGATCCAGCGCCGCGCGCGCTCAGCTGAGCGCGTACCGGGGAAACTAGCGATCAGCTCTTCGAGGCGTTCGATGGCATCCCATCCCATTCGCCCGGAAGCCAGCTCTCGACGTACATCGTCGAATGCCGTCATCGCATCGAGAGGATCGGTCAGCAGGTCGCGGTCGATCAGAGCGATACGCTCTTCGTCGCTGATCCCCTCCGCGCTGGAGTTCAAGTCCGGGCGCGGTGTCGTGCGCGCCTGCTCTTGCGATGGAGTGACGGGTGGCTCGGTGGTCCCGTACAGAAACATCCAAATGCCGTACGCCAGCAAGCCCAACAGAACGACTGGGATGATCGCATTGAGCACCTTGAGCCCCGGCGCGCCCCGCGGCGCAGTTCGTGGCGGGGCTTCTGCCGGACGTTCGCTGCCACCACGTTCGGTGGCTGGGCGGTCGCGAGACGTCGCACCGCGACCACCGGTCGCGGCTGCGCCCTTCGACCCGGCTCCAGCTCGAGAGGAGGCGCCGTTGCCTTTGGCTGCGGCCGGCGCCTTGCGCACCGGAGCTGGCTTCTCGCCGAACTGGATCACGGCGGGGCCAATGCGGATCTCATCGCCGATGGCGAGGGGTTGGCGATCGACGCGCTCGCCGTTCACGTACGTGCCGTTCGACGAGCCAGCGTCCACGAGGGTGTAACGCCCCCCTTCGCCGAAGATCTCGCAATGGACTCGTGACGCCTTCTTCGTCGCCAGGACGATATCGCAGTCAGCGGCGCGGCCGATCGTCAGCATCTGACTGCCGCTGTAGTCGAGGGTGAAACGCTCCCCCTCCTCGAAGACTTCAATGAGGAAAGATTGTCCCGACGCTCCCGCAGCCATTCGTGACCGTACCCTCTCTTGTGCTCTCGCTTTTCGGTGCCGCTTCTGCCACAAC
>JBCCHQ010000107.1:0-21878 GCA_039028735.1 Planctomycetota bacterium
GCAGCTTTGTGACGAAGTCGCGAGCGCTCACAAACGCCAGACACAAGCGGTAGATACTTCGCCTGCGGGTCTCCCTCGGTCAACGTCTCCGGGATGGCGACGTCGATATCGCCGCGGTCGTGAACAACACGCCCAACGCGTTCCAGCGCTTCATGGAGGCGTGCGATACGCAGAGCGCTCGGCCCCATGCTGACGCCACGCCGACCCGCACCGTGGTCGAGCGGTACACCGATGACTGTGACCGGACTCTTGCTGCTTGCCATGACCAATCGAACTCCTGCGGTAAGCGCGAACGTAAGTTTCTTCCGAAAGATTCGGTCCTGAGCCGGCGGACCGACGCGAACCGTCGCGGACCAACTCGCCCGACCTGAGCTGGGGCGAACTGGGCGACAACCTACCCGGAATGTCGACGAGGTACCAGCCGATCGCCGGGCTAGGAGAGGGCGTCGGCGAAGTGGTCCAACAACTCCCGAAACGCGTCCACGTGGACCCAATGCCCGGCGTCTGGGAGTACTTTCAAATCGATCTGGTCGCTGGCGGCCAGCCCCTCGTAGTAGCTGCGCCCACTGGCTGACACCGTGTCAGAGCGCCCGCCCAGTACAACGTGCACATCGGCTCGTGCGAGCACCTGCTCCAGGGCGACCGTGCCGTCAAGCGCCAGGTAGTCGCTGAGAAGTCCCCGGATCGCTGCAACGTCGGTACTCAATCGCAAGCGCTCGCCGTCGCGCCCGAGATTCATCGCCAGCCAGTCGGCGACTCCTTGCGTCAGCCCTTCTGCAAGCAGCCGGTCAGTGAATTCAGTGCGCTTGTCGAAGTACGGCGGCATCGCTTCGAGGTAGCCCAAGATGCGCTGCACGGTGTCATCTCCTGAGGTGAGTCGATCGCTGCGGGCTGCAACCTCCGCGTCGAGGATCCACAACGCGTCGAGGTCGGTGTGCCGTGCGACGAGGCGCTCGGCAAACAACAACGCCACCTTCGAACCAAACGAGTGACCGCCAATGGCCGTGAAGGAGATCCCCAGATGGCTACTCAACGCTTCTAGATCGTCGACGCAACGCGCTACGGAGTGTGGGCCCGGCGCCGCGAGCGATGCACCGTGCAAACGCAAGTCGGCAGTAACCACCCCCCACTGCGGACGCGCTGCACACAGACGGCGCGCAAACGTGCGCCAGTTGCTGCCACTCCCCAGGATCCCGTGCAGCAGCAGCAGCCACCGCTCAGGCTTGTCTGGGCCTGCGGTGTAGCTGTCATGATGGAGCAGGAACCGCTCCGTAGACTCTGACATCGCGCTGAGGTCCTTCCCCCGAACAAGAAAACAGCCGCGTCGAGTTCAACGAAACTCGACGCGGCTGGCAACTGTAATCCAGAAGAGCGAACCCTAGGGGCAGAGCGGAAAGCTATCGCACGTCAGTGTGTCAGTCGTTGGGTCAACGCCACACACCATGAACGGTGCGGACGGCACCGTGCCCTGGTTGAACTGGTAGTCGAGACTAAACACCGGGTCCAACAGATTGGCCATGCCGTCGTCATTCACGTCGAGCGCCTTGATGCAGGTATTGATCTCACCGAGGAACAAGTACGCCAGCGTGATCACCGCATCGGAGATGTCGATCGCGCCGTCACCATTGGCATCACCACGGGAGAACATCGGCGGCTCGACGCATTCGAGCATGCAGCAAGCTGCCGTCGCCGCCATATTGCAATCGCCTATCGGCACGACACACACGTTGAACGTCGCAAAGCTCGGCAGCGTCAGCGTCGTCGCCGCAACACCACCGGCTAGAGAGTGATCCAACACCCCGTCGACGAGGATATCGATACCAGTATAGGTGCCTGCGTTCGTCCACGAGAGCGTCGCGAGGCAGCTCTCGTCGACGTCGCACATCAAGTTCGTAACGGGAAGCGTCGGGGCGATCGCTGGGCAATCGACCATGCAGCACACTTGTGCGGAGTCTTCACCGCCGCTGGTTCCAACCACGCAGATGTCTGAAATCATCGCAGACGGCAGCGTCAAGGTGGCGCTGGTGCCGGTCGTCGTCGTCGCTAGCGAGCCGTTCACGAAAACGGACACGACGCTGTATACGATGGGGTTGGTCCAGGTAACCGACGTCTCGCACGTGCACGGGTCGATCAATGTACACGCCAGGTTCTCGACGGCAGGCGTCAGCACGTCGATCGAACCAGCAGTAGCAACCGGTGTATTGGAAACGCCAGCGACACTGTAGACCAACGGCACCGCGGGGCTTCCCAACGAGCCGCTGAACGTCAGCGCGGTCGTATCGCCCGGAGCGCCGACGATCGTATACGTGAACAAACCGATCTCTTGGTTGACGCCCGCAGGCAGCTCCTCGATCGGAGTGTTCGTCGAGACCAACACACCGAGGACGCCACCAGGACCACCCGCAGCGCTGGTGTCTGAGTGGACGAAGTCGGCGCCGGCACCGCTGTGCGCAGCTGCCGACAAAGCTCCTTCGGCGATCGTCGACAGCGTCACGACCGACGCGTCATGCGTCAGCCCGAGGCTGAAACCGCGGATCGGCTGCAAGTTGTTCATCAAAATCGAGACCGCTACGATGTCGCCGTTGAAACCGGACTCGTTCTCAGCCGTGATCGTGTAGTCCTGGGCCATGGCCGGGCTCGCCAGCAGCAGTCCCACGAGGAACAACCACAGTCGGCCACCGCCGAGGGCGCGGGACGATCCGTGTAGACGACAGACGCTTCGATGCATTCCTCACTCGCTTTCGTCGAGTCGCTCCCAACCTGCCCTGGAATCGGACGGCTAGGCCTCCTCGCTTCTCTTCGCAGCTAAACTTTGTAGTCGTGGTTCGTTCAGACCCAGATTTCGTCGCCTCTCCGTCAGCTCGTCTCGCTGAGAAGGGGGTGCTCGATGTCGAAAACTCACCCCTACGACGAAGCGACAATTTTACCGCGTGCTCGCAAGTCGAGAACCCTCTCCCGCAAGCTATGAAACCGGGCGGAGCTAGGAGTCCCTAGCACCGCCCGGGCAAATCTCGTTGGCACCGCTGAAGCGACGACTCTCCCTTACTTATGGGCAGGGAGCGTACGAAACGCAGGTCAGGCCATCTGGCTCTGTCGGATCCGTACCGCAACCTGGGTGCGGCGCCGCGGGGGGCACCGTCATCTGACCAAAGAGACCGTTCAGCATGCAGACGGCATCGGCAATGTTGACAGCCGCGTCGTCGTTACAGTCACAGGCGTCGAGACACGTCGGCGTGGTCCCCATCGAGAACAAGAAGTTCAGATCGAAGACTGCGTCGGCGATGTTGTAGGCGCCGTCGAAGTTGCAGTCACCGCGAATGAAGTCCGTCAGGACAGGCCCCTGGACACACTCCGCTGTGCAACAGGCCGGCGTCAGCGCGTTGCCGCAGCCGTCGGTGGCCTCAACACAGATCGTGACGGCTGGATCGTTCGCAACCAGGTTGACGGTTGCCATCTGATCGCTCGGGTTCAACGCCTGCGGCACACCATCGACAGTAAGCTGCAGTGCGGTGTAGGTGTCTTGATTGGTCCAAGTGATCGTCGCCACGCAGGTCACGTTGTCGACCATGCAGACGGGCGTCGTCGGCGGCAGCACCACCGGCAGCGTCGGACACGTCTCGGAGATACATGCGTCAGGCGAGTCTTGCCCGTTGACGGTACCGAACACGCAAACTTGCGACGTAGCTCCCATCGCGAGCGTCACGATTGCCGGTGAGCTCGTCGGGTTGGCTGCGACGACACCGTCGACCGTGATTGTGAGCGAATCGTATGTGGTTCCATCGACCCACGAAACCGTCAGATCACACGTGCACGGGTCGAGCACGCCCGCGACCCCCGTCACTGGCGGCACTTCTACGGTCAGCGTTCCCGAAGTCTCTACCGGCAAGAAAGACACACCCGCGACACTGAGAACGGTCGCGACCGGCGGGTTACCAAGCCCACCCGTGAAGTCGAGGGCAGTGCTCGTGCCCGGGCCACCGATCAAGGTGTAGCTCAGCTGAGCGATCTGCTGGCCGGTGCCTGCTGCGATCTCTTCGATCGGGGCATCGGTCGAAACGACGACGCCGTAGATCCCGCCGGGACCGCCCACGGGCGACAGGTCAATGTGCTCGAAGTCGGCACCGAGGCCGGCATTGAGAGCGGTCGATGCGCTCCCCTCGCTGATCCCACCCAACGTGGCGACAGCACTGTCGTGCGCCAGCCCGAACGAGAAGCCCCGGATCGGCTGGATGTTGTCGATGGTCACATCGACAGTCACCATCGTGCCGGTCAAACCCGAGCCGCTAGACGCTGTGATCGTGTAGTCCTGCGCCGAAACAGCAGTCGACAACAGCAGTACAGCCATCGCGTTCGCACACCAAGAGAACTTCATGAATCCTAACCCTTTCTCGCGTCGACGCCGCGCACACACCGGCGGGTCGAAGACAGCACCCCCAACAGAATTTGCCCAAGCAATATCACGAACAACCGACTCTGTTGGTCTCCCATCCCGGTTGACCAGAGCCAGACTCGCTCCAAATCCGCGCAGCGTCGGAACCGACGATCGTCGCTTCCGCCGCGGCCCAGGTTGAGACGAGGAGTTTCATTACCCAATCAGCAGCGAGGTTACCACATGGTTCGCGAAGGAGAACTCGGCGTTCCGGACAATTTCCAGAGCCGCGGGCCGCTTCCGAGACCGCGCCTCGGGCCAGAATCTGCGTAAACGCAACCCGCGCCGTGTCAAGGGCGCGAATCAAGGGCGTCGAATCAAGAGTTCGGCGCGAGCAAGTTGGCGAGCAGCCGGTAGCCTCCGGGAACCCCGGCGGCCAACTGCCGAAAGAGAGCCACGCCGACGTAGACCCAGCGCCCAGCCGCGACGTCGGCGACGACGAGGCTGCCGAGGTGGCGCCCCGGGTTGTTCGGCCAGGGGTCGGCGATCGCCAGCAAGTCTTGGTACGGCGGTGACGGCGCGTCGAGGAAGTAGAGCCCTCGCTCTTGCACCCAGCCGGACCAATCGTCGGGCAAGATTCGGTTCGGCGTCGTCAGGAATGGATGCTGCGGCAGCAGCACGTCGACTGCCGCTTCTTCGACAGTCACGCGCCGGCGTGAAACAGCGGCTCCCGGGAACGGGCCGTACGGGCTCAGCTCCTTGCCGCCGTTCCATTCAAACTTGTTGTACTGGACGACCAACGTCCCGCCCTGCTGCATCCACTTCTGCAAGCGAGCATGTCCCGAGCGCAGTCCCGGGCGCACCTTGTACGCGCGCACGCCCGTCACGATCACGTCGAAGCGCGAGAGGTCGCCTTCTTCGAGATCTTGCCGCGACAACATTGTCGGCGTGATACCGAGCACCGCCAAAGCCCATGGCATCTCGTCACCACCCGCCCCGACGACGAAACCAACGCGACGCTGCGGCACAACACAGCGCAGCGCACGCAACTCAACACGGGGTTCGGTCAACAGCGCCCCTGGCCTGATATGCGGATACTCGACTGCCCGATAGCCGGAAGAACTCCAGTCCACCGTACCGACGCGCCGCGCAACGAAGGAGAGCCGAGACGGCAACGGGTCCCGCGTACGCGTCCGCGTCGCCGGCCCCTGCGCTGTGCCAGGCGCAACGGGCTCTTCATAGAGTTGCGGGAAGACGCGAAAACGCGCGACCGTTGGCAACCCTCCAGCGACAGTGGTAACAACCTGTCGCTGTGGTTCCACACGCCAACCCGGCGCAACGCTACGACCAGCCGACGTGACGATGCCAGCCTCTACTTCGACCTTGCCGCCAGCGATCGACGACACCTGCACTTCGATCGGAGTGCCCGCAGTGGCATCGACACGCACGGGGAGCACGCTGCGATGCACCGTCAGCGCTGGGTCTGGCACGACCTGTGGATCGGAACGAAAAATCGTCGGCAACTCGGCGGTCACCTCGCGACACTCGACGGGGATCAACGGCAGCTGCACGACACCGGCGATATCCGCTGTGACGGAGATCCAGAACGATTGCCATTGTGGTGTGGCGTAGCGCTGCCAGCGTAGCTGTTCGTCGAGATCGTTGACTCGCGCTGGCGTCGCACGAGTCAACGTCGAAAAGCTCGGCGTCGTGACGGTGATCGTGTCGGTAGCCACCGCGTCGCGCTTCACATCCAAAGCCACCCGGTCGCCCAGCGGCGACAGCTTGCCGTCGGGAGTGCGCACGAGCACCTGACACTGCAATGAGCAAGGCGTTTCCGTCGTCCAGCCACGCAGCTGGATCGTCCAAGGTGCATCGGGCGCCAGCCAGCGCTGGGCGCTTTCGGCTTCGACGTGCAGCCCCGCCGCCAGCTGAATTGCACGCGCGCAGCGATTTCGCAGCGTACTCAACCGTGCGCGGCGCGTCCGGTCCCAATCGGGGTGGCCAGCGTCGGGGTGCCCAGCATCGGGGTACCCAGGTTCGGGGTGCACAGCTGCAATGTGGGACCACAGCTGCAGTAGCGCCGGCAGACTCGCCCCGGGGTCTTCCAGCCGGTAGGTCGCCCGTGGCGCCGCCGCCAACTGCAAGGCACTCGACCGAATGCTGCCCGGCTGGCGTTCGTCTCGCAGTAGATCGCCAAGACCGGCTAACAAGTCGTCTGCGGGGGCTTCCTTGCCGCCACGGAGCCACTGCCAACGCGAGTGCAGTCCCCGTGGAGCTCCGAGCCGCGCCATTCCCTGGCATTTGTGTTGAGCCCGCGATTCGCGCCCGAGCTCGAGATACGTGCAGCCGAGCACGGCATCGTACTCATTGAGCGGTACTTCGCAGATGTTCGGGAGCTCGCGGTCGTCCCAGACCTGCCGAAACAACCGCGACGCGCGATGCGGCTCGCCCAGACTCGGGAACTGCTGAGTGGCCGCAATCTCGAACGCTTCGATCGCCAACGCCGCCGAAGCTTGGTGGTGTTGCCCGCCACCTTCGGGGTCCGTCAACATTGTCAGCAAGACATCGGGTCGAAACGCGCGAATGTGGCGAACAATCTCGCGCAACACGCTCTGGCGATGCCACTTCTCATAGGTTTCCTCGGTCGAAAACGAGTAACCGAAATCACGCGCAGTGGAGAAGTACTGCTGCACGCCGGTGTATTGCCCCGCCGCCTCGAGCTCACGGGACCGTAGCACACCGAGCGCGTCGAAGAGTTCGGGACCGATTTCGTTCTGTCCCCCTTCGCCGCGCGTTAGCGTCAACAATGCGGTCTCGATGCCCTGTTTGTGGCGCAATCGCGCGAGAAGGCGAGCGTCTTCGTCATCGGGGTGTGCGGTCACATACAGCACGCGCCCCGTCTCATCGAGTGTCCGGAGCAGCAGCGCCAGCTCCCGCGCGCGGTCGGTCGGTGGGGCCAGGACACGCTGCGCGTCAGCAGCGCCTGACCAAAGGCATGCGAACACGGCAAACAGGAAGATAGCCAACAGCAAGACCGGTGACAGCAACGCGGGGCGTGTGGTTCGTAGGATCATGCGGCGAATTGTAGTCAGCTGTGACGCTGCTGCCAGCGGTTCCGCCGCAGGCTGAGACCGCGGCCCACCAATCCACTCGTGCCTCGAGGCCGCGACTGCTACGATCCGCGCCATGACCACGGTGGACTGGCTCCTCTTCGCCGGCTTCTTGGCCTATGTCGTCTGGGACGGCACGCGTCAAGCAAAGAAGAACCACGGCGCCGATGACTACTTCCTCGCGGGTCGCTCGATGCCGTGGTGGGCGATCGGTTTGTCGATCATGGCCACGCAGGCCAGCGCCATCACGATGATCGGCACGACGGGCAAGGGCTGGAGCGACGGACTCGGCTTCGTCCAGTTCTACTTCGCGCTGCCGATCGCCATGTTCATTCTGGCATTCACGCTGGTACCTCTCTACCACCGCCTGCGCGTATCGACGGCATACGAATACCTCGGGGTGCGTTTCGATGCCAAAACGCGTATCGCTTCGGCGGCTGTGTTCGTCGCGCTACGCAGCTTGTCGCTAGCCATCGTGATCTACGCGCCTTCCGTGCTGCTGACGCACCTGATCGGCACAGATCCCCAGTGGACGATCATTGCGATGGGTGGGATTGCGTTGGTTTACACAACGCTCGGCGGCCTGCGCGCCGTGATCGCCACCGACGTCAAACAGATGACGGTCATGTGCATCGGCCTCGTCGTGGCCTTCGTGACGATCGCACTCCGACTCCCCGACGACGTCGGACTCGCTGGGGCCTGGGAACTCGCCGGTGCCGCGGGGCGGCTCGAGTGGATCGATCTCAGCTGGGACCCCAGCCGTCGGTATACGCTCTGGAGCAGCCTGCTTGGAGGTACGCTTCTGTTCCTCGCGTACTTCGGGTGCGATCAAAGTCAGGCGCAACGACTCCTGGCGAGTCGCTCGGTCTCTTCCGCACGTCGCGCATTGCTTCTCAATGCGGTGGCCAAGGTTCCGTTCCAGTTCCTAGTGCTCTCGTGCGGCGTCCTCTTGTTTGGCTTCTATCTCTTCGCACCAATGCCGGTCTCTTTCGTACCCAACGCGAAGACGGCGCCGCCGGCCGCGACCGAACAAGAATTCCAACGCCTCGTCACTGCCCACGAACACGCAACGTCGACAGCTCGTTCGCTCGCGCGCGACTACCTGGCCGCGCCAGAGGTCACACGAGCCACACGGGCGGAGGAGTTTCGCACGAGCCTCGCCGAGGCCGAAGAGATTCGTAGCACTGCCAAGGAGCTGCGCGACTGGCCAAAGAACAGCGATCATGCGTTTCCGTACTTCATCCTCACGTACTTCCCTATGGGGTTGGCCGGGATCCTGCTGGCAGCGATCTTCGCGGCCGCTCTATCGAGCATCGACTCCGAGCTGAATGCGGTATCGACGGTCCTCGTGTTGGATGTCCTGCAAGTGCCCAAGCGCTACAACGACGATGCGAGAACCTTGCAAGTCGCGCGCCGCACGACGGCAGTAGTCGGCATCGCGGCGACTGCGATCGCGCTGTTTCTCGGCGGCCGTGATTCGGTGATCGATGCCGTGAACCTGGTGGGGTCGTACTTCTACGGTTCGCTGCTCGGTGTCTTCGTCTTGGCCGTCGCCATGCCACGGGCCAACGGCACTGGGGCAGTCGCCGGCTTGTTCAGCGGCGTGCTGGCAATCGCGCTTGCCCACGGCTGGACTTGGTACAACGAAAGCGAGCTTGGTTTCCTCTACTTCAACACGATCAGCACTACGGCGACGATCATCGTCGGCGCGACCGTGTCCGTGTTCACCGCCGGATCGCCGCCGGGGCCAGAGGTGTCGGAGTCTGGGGAGTTGGGGTCAGGGCGGTCGGAGTCAGGGCGGTCACAGTCAGGGGAGCCGGACACCGAAAGCGCGTAACTGGCGGCACAGCTTCATGAGCGGCAAGCCGATGACCGCTGTCGGATCGTCGCCGCGCTGCGATTCGAACAGGGAAATGCCAAGCGACTCCATCTTGTAGGACCCAGCGCAGTCGTACGGTTCGTCGAATTGCAGATAGCGAGCAATCTCGTCGTCGGTCAGGGCGCGCATGCGGATTCGGGTCTCGACGACATCGCGTTCCATGCGTCCGGAAGCGGGCTCATGGACGACGACTGCAGTCAGGAGGCGGTGCTCTTGCCCCTGCAGCCGCCGCAGCTGGGCGGCCGCGCGCTGCGCGTCGCCGGGCTTGCCCAAGACTTCGCCATCGTGGAGCGCCACCTGATCCGAACCGATCAGCAGCGCCTCTGGGTGCGAAGCAGCCAGACTCGAGGCCTTCCCCTCGGCGTGCGTCAGCGCCCATTTGGAGGCTGGCAGAGATTCGAGCGCCACTTCCTGATAGGGCGGAGCAACTGCCTGAAACGGCACGCCGAGGCGCTCCAGCAACGCTCTGCGATAGCGGGAAGTCGAAGCCAGTACGAGATTTGTCACAGTCGCATGGCCTTTCCGTTTTGCAGCCGGGCGGCACCGATTCGCCTAGGGGCGGCACGTGGCACCGCGATCGCCAACGCCGGTTCGAGGCCACAAGTTTAGGACGGAGCCCTCCACAAACCCCGCAGACGCCGGTATCATCTCGGCTTGGGTCCTACACATCGAGAGTTCCTGAGCGGTTCATTCGTATTGCCGGCCCTCTTGAATCGACCGTTTTCGGCTCGGACGGCCGGTGACGCGTCTGCAATTCTATTCGTCCGGCCAATGGTTGTCTGCGGGGTCGAGTGCCCCCTCGCATGACTTGCATCAAAGGAAGGTACCATGCCACGGAGAAACCGCCTGGTGCTAGCACTTGCTGTCTTTGCGACGGCTAGCTTGCTCACCAGTTCCGTGCGCTCGCAAACGGCTGAGTTCATCCGCGGCGACGTCAACAACGACGTTTCGGTGAACCTGTCCGACGCGATCGCGACTTTGAACTACTTGTTCAACTCAGGCCCCTTGACGTGTGAGGCGGCCGCCGACTGCAACGCAAACGGCGGCGTCGACCTCGCAGATCCGGTCTACCTCTTGGGCTATCTGTTCGCGTCGACCACGGCGCCACCCGCGCCGTTTCCAGACTGCGGGGTCGACCCGGCCCCGAGCTCTCTGACCTGCGACAGCGCCCCCGCTTGCGGCCTGGGCGGCCCTGTCATGGGTTTGGGTACCGCGCAGTACATGGCCTTCTTCCGTGGCAAAGCGCTGTTTGAGAAAGACTTCAAGCGCTCCGAGGGAATCGGCCCCCACTTCAACTCCACGTCTTGCAAGGCTTGCCACCTGACTCCGGTCACCGGCGGTTCTGCTCCGAACTACCGTAACTTCTACCTCGCCGCGGTGGGCTTCCCGGGTGCTCAGTTCCACATTCAGAACCCACCCGACATTCCCAGTATGGTGGTGCCGAGCTTCTACACGGTCGGCGCCCGACGCGTGCTGATCCCAGCGAGCGGTAGTCCAGCAGTTTCTGGATTGCCCGTCGTCTCGGCACAGCGCAACGCCCCACCGATGTTTGGTACGGGATTGTTCGAGTTCGTACGCAACGTCGATATCGCAGCGAACGCAGACCCGAACGACGCGATCACGCCTGACGGCATCAGTGGGCGCATGAATCACGACTTCGCCCTCGATCCATCGGTCCAAGGGCAGGGCCCGCAAGGCAACGTGGGTCGCTTTGGCTACAAATGCCAAGCGAACTTCATCGAGCCGTTCATTCGTGGCGCAGCCAACAACCAGATGGGGCTGACCACGAACCCGATCGAAGGCAATGCCGGAATCGTGCAGCTGGCTGCGGCGGCCCAGGTGGGTAGCTCGATCACGCAAAACCTCACCGACCTCGACGCAGTCCCCGATCCCGAGATCAGCGACGCGGACTTTGCCGACATTATTGCGTTCAGCCGTTTCATCGCGCCGCCGAAGCCGAAGCCGTTCGGCGCAGCCGAGCTCGCCGGCGAAGCCCTATTCACCAGCATTGGCTGCGCCAAGTGCCATGTACCGACCCTGCCGTTGGACAACACACTCAACGGTGGCTCGATCACGGCCTACACCGATCTGCTGATCCATGATATGGGTCCGACGCTGGCCGACGGCATCTCGATGGGGCGCCCGCAGCCCGACGCGACCCACCCGTTCACGACAGAGAACGAGTTCCGCACGCAGCCGCTGTGGGGTGTGTCGATGCACGCACCGTTCATGCACGACGGCCGGGCTGGCACACTGGACGAAGCTATCCTGCTGCACGGAGGCGAAGCACAAGCGATTCGCGACGCCTATGACCAGCTGACGCAGCAGGAAAAAGACGACATGATCGCGTTTCTGGAGGCCATCTAATGCAGAAGAACAAAACACTCCGCCGTTGGATGCCGCGCTCCGCGCTGTTGGTTGTTGTCACCGCTTTGATCGTGGGTGCCAACGGTGTGCTGGCTGAGACCATCACCGACACGACGCCGATTCCCGCGCAAGGCGAACCTGGTTGCCCGACGCCGGGACTGTCGACGTCAGAGATCGACACCTGGACGCGCGGTCGCCGAGTCTTCGATCGCGACTGGAAGCCAGAACTCGGCCTCGGCCGCCCCGACATGAACGCCGATAGCTGCCGTGCCTGCCACCAGCAGCCAGTCATTGGTGGCGGCGGTGGTCTCGACTTGAACGTCATGCGTTTCGCGTTCGACAACGCCGGGATGGGCCCGTTCCAGGATCTCCCAGGTGGACAGATCTCCAGCCGCTTGCGCAACCCGCGCGTCAATGGCCGCGAAGAACACCACGTGAACGCCGACGTCTTCGAAGCCCGGCAGTCGCCGTCGATCCTCGGCCTCGGTCTGATCGAGTCGATCTCCGAAGCGACGATCCTCGCAAACGAGGACCCCAACGACACCGACACCAACGGTATTCGCGGCGTCGCCCGCATGGTCACGATCGGTGCAACGATGATTCAGGAAGTCGGTCGCTTTGGCTGGAAGGCCCAAGTGCCGAACCTCGAAGACTTCCTTCGCGACGCCATGGGTGAAGAAGTCGGCATCTCGACCACCGACAACGGTCGCGGCTTCGGATTGTTCTCAGACGCCGACTCCGTCGCCGATCCAGAGATCACCGCCAACGACTTCGACGATGCGTTGTTCTACATTCGTAACCTCGCGCCGCCCGAGCGCGCGGGGTCGACTTCAGCGGCAGTCGCACTCGGCGAAACGCTGTTTGCGACCGCACAATGTGCCACCTGTCACATCCCTGAATTGCCAGGCGCCAATGGCCCAGTGCCGCTGTACTCCAACCTGCTGCTGCACAACGTGCACGGCCCGACGTTTCGCGGTATGGCTGAGCCCGGAGCCGACGTTGGCTTCTACCGCACGCCGCCGCTGTGGGGTATTCGCCTGACGCCGCCCTACATGCACGACGGCAGCGCCGAGACTCTCGAAGAGGCGATTCTTGCGCACTTTGGCGAAGCCGTCACTTCGCGCGCGGCATACCAAAGTATGAGCGCTAACGACAAGGCGGCACTGCTCGCCTTCCTCAACGATCTGTAGAAGCACCACTGGCTGCAAGCCCCGACGGCAACCTCGCCGTTGGGGCCTGCGGTCGGCCACTCAGCGTTCCCTCGCTTCCCGCCGCCGTGTCGATTCCAGAGCGAATATGACCAGCAAACGCAATCACCCCCTACTGCTCTGCTTGCTCAGCGTCGCTGCGTTGGGGTGCGCGTTTGGCCAGGAAGCTCCTGCTACGCGGCCTGCCACACGTCCATCGACGCGCCCGGCAACTGCGAACACGCGCCCCGCTCCACTCCCACCCGTCGTCGAGATCCGCGGGCGTTGGCAACGGCCGACTCCGATCGCGCTGCGCTACTTCGTCAGCCCCGAGCAGCTGCCGGAACCGACTCGTAGCGGGGTCACGCCAGAGAGCTACGACGCGGCACTCGAAGGTGCACTCGCGCAGTGGACGAACACCGGTGTCGTCACCTTCACGAAGGTCGCAACGGCGACAGAAGCGGACTTCTCGATCTCTTGGGAGTCGGAAACCCATGCCAGCTGCTCGCGGCTGCTGCGGTGGGAAGGGCAACGCGCGCATGCAGGCCCTGTCGCGCCGGGGACATTCATCCACCTCAACCGTGACATCGGGTGGCGCCCCCGCCCACGTCCTGACGGCGCGGCGCCGGGCGATCCGCTGCTCTCCACTTTGTTGCACGAGGTCGGCCATGTCCTCGGTCTGGGGCATTCGACCGAAGCCGACGGCGTGATGAACGGGGCGTTCAATGCAGAACACACCCAGCTCACCGACCTCGACCGTGGCGCCCTGCACTCCCTCTACGGCGGGGGCAGGAACGCCGCGTCCGACGTCACGATCTATGACGTGGATTCAAACGGTAGGTGGGTGCAGCGCGGCCACCGCCTGCGACGTGTCGCGCCCGCCGTGTTGCAAACGCAACTGATCGACCTCGACGGCGACGGTGTCGCCGAACTGCTCACTTGGCCCCGTGAGTGGACGCCAGGGACAGGCATCATGATCTACCGCTTCGACAAAGACGGCTTCCTCACGACGACGGTCGGTCCTGTCTTGGGCCTGCTGTCCCCCGGTCTCGACCTCCAGTTCGTCACCGCCTCCGACGGCAAAGGCATCGCGCTGCACCGTCTTCCCGAACGGCGCTACCACGCCTTCTCGTTCGACGAACGCCTCTTGGCCTATCCGTGGCCACACGGGAAGGCGTTGTCCCTCACCGACGGGAGCACCGACCAGGACGGGGACGGCTGCTTCGAGGCGGTCGCGCAAGCGAGACCAACTTCGCCGAAGAACGGATCTTGGACTTTGCTCTACGAAAGCGTTGATGGCCGAGCCAAGCTGATGCGACGGCCTCTAATGAGAGACCAAAGTAGCGGCCGCTGGCTGTACCGCTGGACCGCGCAAGGTGCAGCCGTGGTCCGGGGTTTCGGGGCGCGGAGTGTCTTCATCACCGAGAGTGCCGGCGGCAGAGTCTCAGTGGCCGTGACCGGCGCGTGGAACGAACCAAGACCCAAAGTCGACACCGATGACGACGGCTGCTAGAACGTGTGCCCAGGACGCGGCCCGTTCTCGGTCCACGTCATGATCTCTGGCCCCGTCTCGGTCATGAGAACCGTGTGCTCGAACTGAGCCGACAAGCTGCGATCGAGCGTGCGGACCGTCCAACCATCCTTGCTATCGAGCTCCGTCTTGTAGGTGCCGACGTTGAGCATCGGCTCGACCGTGAAGCAGATCCCCGGGGGCAGCGCCACGCTCTCCTGGCTGCGCTCTGGGTAGTGCAAGACGTCTGGCTTCTGGTGGAACTTCCTACCGATGCCATGACCCTGATAGTCGCGCACGACCGAGTAGCCGCGGTCTTCGGCGTAGCGTGTGATCGTGCGGCCAATGTCATTGATGCTGCATCCCGGCGTCAGCGCGTCGATGGCGAGGTAGAGGCTATCGAAAGTGACCTGCACCAGCTGCCGGGCCTCGTCGGAGACGTCGCCGATCAAGAAAGTCTCGGACTGATCGCCGTGCCAACCGTCGACGATCGTCGTGCAGTCGACATTGACGATATCGCCGTCGACCAACGCGCGATCTTCAGGGATGCCATGGCAGATCACTTCATTGATGCTCGTACAGATCGTCTTCGGGTAGCCGCGATAGCCGAGGCACGCGCCCGTGTGGCCGTGCTCGCGCGTGTATTCGGCCGCAATTCGATCGAGTTCGTTGGTCGTGACGCCCGCGACGACGTGCGGCCGCAAGTGATCGAGGAGGCTGGCGTTGACCTTGCACGCGCGCCGCATGCATTCACGCTCTGCCTCGTCGAGAAGTAGCGGGTTGCGAAACAGCTTCTTCTTCGGCTTCAACTGCGTTTTCTTGCCGTCAGCGCCAGCATGGCACTTTTTGTATTTCTTGCCGCTACCGCACCAACATGGGTCGTTTCGGCCGGGACGATCGTTCACGCTCTTGCTACTCCTTTTCGGCGGCGCACTTCAACGTAGAATCGTTTGCGATGCAATCGCCTTTTTGCCATCACACCGCCCTCTTCCCCTTACCACACAAGGACTTGAGCCCGCTCCATGGGCGTAGATGGCTAGACAAAACGGGGTTCTGCGCTACAGTTGGCGTGGGCTGATTTTGTTCTTCAAAAAGCACTTCTCGGGGGAGGCAGGTGCCACGCCAAGCGCCCGCTGCGCGTGTTTCTACACGTGCAGGTGGGGCGTGGTCGTGCACTTGGATGGGGAGAAGGGATCTGGTTCGTGGGCACACATCGATGGCTACTTCTCGCCGCGGTCAGCACGTGCTGGCTCGTTTGCGCCCATCCCGCAACTGCGCAGACTCCGTTTCCCACGCCCACGCTCTACGAGTGCTCTACTCCCAATGCAACGATCGACAGCAACAACACAACTGTTGTCGATGCGATCCAGGTCACCGTGCCACAGACCATCGCCTACGTGCAGGTGAGCATTGATATCGTCCACTCGTTCATTGGTGACCTGAACATCTCCTTGTCGCACGCCGGCACGACGGTGCTTCTGCACTCGGGTGCCGCGCAGCCGTTCTACCCGGGACAAGATGCGATCCAGCTGATTTTCGATGATGCGGGACGTCCCTACGGCAGCGAAAGCTTCGCGTGCGGCTGTCACGTTGAACCGTTGGGACTGTTGTCCAACTTTGCTTCCGGCACTGGCAATGGCGTTGGCGCCTGGGAACTGACAATCACCGATGGCAACGGCGTCGTGAATCATGGCGTGCTGCGACGTTGGTGTTTGCAGATCTTCGACGTCGTACCGCCGCCGCCACCACCACCCGTGACAAGCTTGGTCTGCAATTCACTCCCTGGAACCGGCGTCGCTCAAGTCGCTTGGACCAACCCCATCGCGTTCGACGAGATACAGGTGCATATCGATGGAAACCTGGTAGCGACGCTTCCTGGCACCGCATTCACGTTTCTCAGTGGCGCCCTACCGATTCCGTCGGTTGCAGAAATGTCGGTGACCGGCTACGTCGCCGGCGCCAAGTCGGCCCGACGCTCTTGTCTCGTCGGCATCCTTGGGCAGGTCGACCTCGAGAGTTGTCGCAATCCAGGGGCAGCGATCTCCGAGGTTCTGCCAGAGATCGACTTCATGTCGATCGCGCAGAGCATCTTGATCGGCGACCTCCAAGTAGAGCTCGATATCACTCATCCAATGGCCAGCGATCTATTGATCGACATTGCCTCCCCGCTCGGCACGAACGTGCGCTTGCACAACGGGGGCGCCGGTGAAGGGCCTGACTTCGATCTGATCTACTGGGACTTCGGCCTCGCCAACGGCGGTTTCCCCTATTCGTGCGATTGCCTACTGCAGCCGAGCGGTCCCGGGGCCCTGGCCGACTTCTCTGGGGAAACGACCGACGGAGTGTGGCGCGTCACCGCTCAGGATCAAGTCATCGGCAACTCCGGAGTGTTGAACTCGTGGTGCCTACGCGCGTTCACGAACGCCCCGCTGCTGCCGGTCAACGATCTCCAGTGCGCTCCAGGCATCGCGGTAGGTACCGTGGCAACGACCTGGACCTTCCCCAGCGATGCGGACTCCGTCGAAATCCACGTCAACGGAGTGTTGGAGGCAACGCTGTTTGGCCCGTTCTCCGCCGGCAACACCGGTAACTACTCCACGGTGGCGGTAGCGAGCGCCGGCCCCGTCGAGGTCTGCGTACAGCCCATCGTCGGTGGCGCCGCAGGTCCTGCCCGCTGCTGTACGACAGGCGTCGAGCTGCCCGCAGTGTCTTCCCTGCAGTGGGACAGCCCCGCGGCAGCGGCCGGTGCAGTGGTGCTCGATTGGTCCAACGCCGCGGCCTACGACGCGATCGACGTGACGATCAACGGGGTCAGCGTCGCGACGCTGCCCGGCAGTGCTGTCACGTACACGACCACACCTCTGACAACTTTGACCAACCATGAGATCTGCGTGACACCGTCGTCGACGTTCGGGGCGGCGCCGACGGCTTGCGTGCATGCCCTGATTGTTCCCCCGACGAACATCGGTGCTTGCGTTTCTCCGGTAGCGCCGATCCAACACGGGTCTCCAGTGCACAGCGTCATCACGATCCCCGACAACGAGCTGATCCTCGACGTCGCCGTATCGGTCAGTATCTCGCATACGTTCATTGGTGACCTGACCGTGTCGGTGACATCGCCCTCGGGTACGGAGCTACGGCTGCACGATCAAGGTGGAGCCGCCGCAGACGACCTCGTGCTCCTCTACGCCAACAGCGGCGCAACGAGTGGCACCGTGCCGTATGACTGCGGCTGCCCGATGCGTCCCGCCGGTATCGATGGCGTCGGCTCCTTGCAGGACTTCGTCGCGGAACCGTCCCAAGGCGACTGGACCTTGAGCGTCGTCGACGGCTTCGACACCGAGGACGGCGTCGTCGAGCGTTGGTGCGTGTTGATTCCGCAGTCTTGCGGGGTCTCGCCGCCAGCCAACCTGACGTGCACTGTAGCAGCTGGAGATGTGACTCTGGCGTGGAGCAACGCGGGCGCCTACGACACCATCGACGTCTTGCGAGATGGAGTGACCTTTGCGACCCTCCCGGGCACCAGCACAACGATCGTCGACTCCCCCATACCGGGACGTCACGAGTATCAGGTCGTCGCGCACAACGTAGCACAGGGCTGCTCGTCACCCTCTTTGGTGTGCGAGGCCGTCTTCGGCGTAACCGACGTCATCTTCCGCGGCGAAGGCAGCGGACTCATCGACAGCGTCGACGCACTCCAGAACGCGCTGACCGCGCAAGGGCACGTGCCGTTGGTCATTGATCAACTGACCGCGAGCAACTTGGCGGTTCCGAACAGCAACGTCCAAGCCTTGTGGCTGCAGCTGGGAACATTCCCTGACAACCACTCACTGACCGCCGCGGAAGGCTTCCTGCTCACCGAACTCCACACGGGTGACATCGGCGTCGACGGTTCCATAGAGAATTCGCCGCTGCCGATCTACATCGAGGGCGCTGACGTGTGGGGTTTCGATGCGCCTACGATCCTGTCGTCGTACGATGGGGTCGTCGCCGCCCAAGACGGCGACAACTCCCTCAGCGAAGTCGTCGGTGTCAGCTCATCGCTGGGCTTCGATCTCACGCCGCACGGTGGCACCTACTCCCAAGACCAGCTGGGGAACGAATCGACCGACCGTCTGGTAGCCGCCTCCCCGGCAGCCCCGGAGAACGGCGGCACGATCGCGGTCCCAGCCTGGAACTCGCCGTTGATCACCGGCGCGTACACGGTAGCCGTCTACTACGCGAGCAACATCGCGCCCGTGTGGTGCCAGTCGTTCGAATTCGGTGGACACGGCGGTGACCAACAGGCGATCGCTGCGATCTATCGCAGCGCCTTGCTCGGCACGCTGACGCCGCAGGCCGGCGATCCTTTCCGCCGCGGTGACTTTGACAACAGTGGCGCGATCTTGATCAATGACCCGGTCGCGACGCTGGTGTACCTGTTCAACAACGGCAACCCCGCGACCTGTCCCGACGCCGCCGACACCAACGACGATGGCGCAATTGGCATCGCTGACGCCGTCTCGAGCCTCGCCTACCTGTTCGGCAACGCGGCGTCACCCCCGGCACCCGGTCCTTTGACCTGCGGCGACGATCCGACCAGCGACTCACTGCCCGATTGTGTCTACGGCAGCTGCCCGTAGCGTCGGCCCTCACGACGCTTCCCACCGAACCCCATAAGCCACTGTCTTGATAGAGCTTACCCTTCCTCGCCATCATCTCGCCCGGCATCGCGTATCAGGCCCAGTGGCCGCTCTGATCGCGGCGAACAGCGAGGGCCCTCGCTGGGGAGAAAGCACACAGACGGGAGTAGGAATTTGAGGCAGCAAACGACAACTGCGTGGCTTTGGGTAGGCGTGTTGTGCCTTTGTACCGGGTTTGCCGGTGCGCAACAGCCGTGCGACCCCGGGATCGGAACCCCGGGCGGCACCGGACCCGACGTCATCGTCGGCGAGTTTCCCGACATCAACAGCTACGGCACCGCCAACGGCTATGCCGGCTATGCCGTCGGCACGACTTCGTGCAACATCGGTACGCAGCAGCTGCAGTGGATCGCAGGAAACACGAACCACCCCGTCATCGGACAGAACCTGTACCGGCTCAAGGATGGCCGCTTCGAGCACATTGGTATGAGCTGGCTCAAGCACGGCTTCACGGCGTTGCAACAAAACGCCTGTGGTTGCGGCTGCGCCCCGTCCGGCACCGGCACGATGCTGGGCCTCGGGTGTTCCGATCCGTACGTCGCCAGCCTCAACGGCAACCAGGGTGACCTGGGGGCGCGCTCCGAGGTGACCAATCCCGCCCAAGGGCTCTTCCTCTATCCGCAAGTGCTCGATCCGCCCAACCAGGACCTGACGTGGCGCCGACTGCGGGTTGCTGTCAGCGACGTCGATCCGGCCCAGAACGCTGGCGCCCTCTACTTCGTCGAAGGGCACTACGTCACTCCCGACGATGCGGCCGCTGGCAACGCACACAACAACGCGTCGCACCGCCAGGTTTCGATCGGCAGCGGCGGCAACTTCCCGATGAGCTTCTCCGGTGCGACCCAACGCACGCGCCCTGCGATTTTCGCGTGGGCCGACAACGACCCGAACGCGACGGTGTTGGGTTTCAACACGTCAGACGGGGGCCGAGTCTTCGTTGGCTACAGCGTCACCGACAACCTCGATGGCACTTTCCACTACGAGTACGCCGTCATGAACCTCAACAGCACGCGCGCAATCGGATCGTTCGCGCTACCACTACCTACCGGTATCACGGTCCAGAACGAGGGCTTTCACGATTGTGACTACCATTCCGGTGAGGTGATCGACGGCACCGATTGGGCGGCTCAAAACACCCTCGGAACGCTGCAATGGGAGACCGCTCAACCCCACAGCGCGAACCCGAACGGCAACGCGATTCGCTGGTCTTCGATGTACAACTTCCGCTTCGACGCCAACTCGATGCCGGTTCCGGGCAGCGCCACGCTGGGTTACTTCCAAGCTGGCACGCCCGCCGATTTCACGGCCACCGTGTTGGTGCCATCGGCTGACTTCACGCTGCCCGTCACTGGCTTGACCTGCACGCCGACCGACCAAGACGTCGTCCTCGCTTGGACCAATGGTGAAGCCTACGACAGCATCGAGGTCACCCGTGACGGTGTGACGCTGGCCACGCTCGCGGGCACCGATACGACCTACACCGACGTCGCCGCCGGCACCGGTGTCTATCAGTACCGTATCAATGCCGTCGCCGCGGGTGTCCCGTCCGGCGGCATCCCGTGCGACGCGGAGATCTTGCCGCCGCTGGCGTTCGAGTATCCCAACGGTTTCGGCGAGCTGCTGAATCCATTCGGCGACACGTTGGCCGTACAGATCGTCGAGCAGAGCGGTGGCGCTCTCTCCGGCGCCCCACGCTTGTTCTACGACGACGGCAGCGGCTTCACCCAATTGGCGCTGAACCCAGTCGGCAACGAGTATTTCGCCACTTTCCCGCCGATCGCGTGCGGCACCGAAGTGCACCTCTACCTCGAGGCGGACGACCTGACCACCGGTGTAACAGTCACAGATCCGGAGGGCGCTCCGAGCACCTTCTTCGTACTGACGTCGGCTACGAACCTGACAGACGACTTCTACGACATGGAGACGGACAACGGTTGGACGGTTGGCTTCCCCGGAGACAACGCAACGACCGGCATCTGGGATCGCGGTGACCCCGAAGGCACCACGGCACAGCCTGAGGACGACCACTCGCCAGACCCAGGCACCCAATGCTGGGTGACGGGGGCGGCGGCCGGCGGTAGTGCGGGCGCCAACGACGTCGACGGCGGTCGTACCACGCTCCTCTCACCTGTGTTCGACACGTCCATGATGATCGATCCGACGATCAGCTACTGGCGCTGGTATTCAAACGGCGCCGGGCAAGCCCCGAACTCCGATACGTTCCGGGTGCAGATCTCGACGAACGGACTGGCGTGGCTGCCGGTAGAAGTTGTCGGCCCCGCGGGCCCCGAAGTCAACGGTGGGTGGTTCTTCAACGAGTTCCGCGTTGCCGATATCGTCGCGCTGACCGGTACCGTTCAAGTGCGCTTCATTGCCGAAGACGTCGCCCCCGGTGGATTGATCGAGGCGGCGATCGACGACTTCTTGTTGTTCGACTTCGAGTGTGATGACGACTGCAACGGCAATGGCGTCGGGGACGACAGCGACATCCTCGCGGGTACGAGTAGTGACTGCGACGGCAACGGAATCCCGGATGAATGTGATATCACCGCAGGCGCCAGCGACGTCGATGGGAATGGGGTCTTGGACAGCTGCGAAGGAGCAGAGTTCGTGCGTGGCGATTGCAATAACGATGGGTCGACTGACCTCAGTGACGCAATCTTCCACCTCAGCGCCCTCTTCAACGCCGGCGACGCGCCCACTTGCGAGCGAGCTTGTGACAACGACGACGACGGTGCGACGAACATTGGCGATCCAATCGTCTTGCTGAA
>JBCCHQ010000108.1:0-21871 GCA_039028735.1 Planctomycetota bacterium
CAATGTTTCTTTCCGGCCTCTTAATCATTGAGCCCGCACTATTCTTCACACCCCGCGGTGCCACGCAGCCCGGCGACCGCCCTGGGTTTCATCGACTTCAGAGTGTCGAGCATCCAAGGCATTCGATTCTCGCTCTTGCCCATGGATCGCAGTCGGTCGACCAACTGATCCGCGGATGCAAAGAGCTGTTCTTCTGTGACTGGTTCTTCGAACAACGTCGAAAGTACGCCGGTGAGTGACTGCACGAGTTCCTGCAGCTCTTGCTCTTGCCGCGCAACTTTCGCTCGCGCCGCCTCGACGTCTTTGAGGTTGGCGAGGATGCCGTCCCCAACTTGCTCGAGCCGACGTGACCAGGAACGCTCATCGGACGCGGTGCGATCCTGCACCTCGTCCACCGGCTCGTCGACCGGAGCTTCCTCGCCGTTTTCACCTGTGTCTTCTTTCTCCAACGCTTGCACGATTCGTTGCAGCGGTTGCTCGGGCAACATGCCGGAGAAGTGGGCGATCAAGATGCCGATCGCAATCGGGGCCACCAACAGCCCGGCAGCGACGCAATAGCCTTTGCCGATCAAGCCGAGGATCTTCACGACGTCACCTCCTCAGAACGCAGTTGCCGGAGCTGCTGCGAGGTTTCGTCAAGTTGCCCCATGTCATGACGCTGCGCTTCGATGACGTACTCTTCGTAGCGCTGTTCGCGCAATCGCTCCACGGCACGCTGCTCCTTGAGAGCATGGCCGTGGCGTTGCTGCGCGAGTGCGAGCTCTTGCTGTAGTTGCGGGAGCTTGGCGCTCAGCGTCGCTTCTTCACGATGCAGCACGTTCAGGTAGCGCTGCTGATTCTTGACGTCTTCCATCGACAGTGGCCCGGTGCCACCCTGACTGCGCATCTCGAACTGCTCTGCGCGCTTTTGCTCGATGGCTGCGATCTCATCGTGGACGGCCACGATCGCAGCCATGCACTTCTGCAGTTGGCCGCGCTGTCGATCGGCTTCGACCGTCCGCATGCGGAGCAGTCCTTCGAGCTGGAAGTGGAAGCGCTTCATGGCGTCACCTCCCCGGAGGCTGCCGCGTTCACTGTGTTGTCTGCGGTCGATTCACCGGCTGCGGCCTCAGCCGCTACCTGCGCCTCGCCCGGCTGCGCGACGTCGATGACTTCGGGAAGCGCTGCGTTGCGGGCTGGCTGCTTTGCACGAGCCTTGCGATACAGCGCAGCAAGACCGGCTGCGGCACTCGCGAAGTCGGCATTCTCTTCCGACGCTTGCGTCAGAAACTGCTGAATCGCCGGCATTCGGGCGATCGATTCGTCCGTCTGTGGATCGGCGCCACGTGCGTACGCACCCAACTGCAGCAGATCCTCGACATCGCGGTAGCGAGAGAGATCGGCAACCAGCTGCTGTGCGCAGGTCTTGTGCGCGTCGGTGACGACGTCCTTCATGACGCGGCTCACACTCTCCAGCACGTCGACGGCTGGAAAGTGACCACGGCTTGCCAGCTTGCGCGACAGCCAGATGTGACCATCGAGGTAGCCGCGCACCGCGTCACCGATCGGGTCGTTGATATCGTCGGCTTCGACGAGCACGGTGTAGAAGCTCGTAATGCTGCCGTTCTCAGCGGGCCCCGTGCGCTCCAACAAACGCGCAAGAAGCGTGAACACCGACGGCGGAAACGCTTTCGTCGTTGGCGGCTCGTAGGCAGACAGGCCAAGCTCACGCTGGGCGTAGGCCACCCGTGTCACCGAGTCCATCAACAACAAAACGTCTTCACCGCGATCGCGGAAGAACTCCGCGATCGCGGTGGCAACTCGCGCAGCACGCAGTCGTAGCACCGGGGGGTCGTCGGATGTTGCTACGACGACCACCGACTTCGCCAATCCCTCTTCCCCCAGATCACGCTCGACGAACTCGCGAACTTCACGTCCACGCTCGCCAATGAGCCCGATCACTGTGACGGGTGCTTGGGACTGCCGCGCGAGCATTCCCATCAGAACTGATTTTCCAACGCCGCTCCCGGCGAAGATTCCCATGCGCTGCCCACGCCCGCAGGTCAAAGGTCCGTCGATGACCCGAACGCCTGTCGAGAAGGGTTGGTCAACACGCTGTCGCGACAGTGGCGCAACGCGGCGCCCTTCCAGTGGCATCCGTGCGCACCAATGAATCGGGCCCTTGTCGTCTATCGGGTTGCCATAGCCATCGACGATGCGTCCGAGGAGATCCGGCGCCACGCGGACGCCAGGCTGTTCGCCCTCATAGATCACACGGTCGCCCGGTGAGATTCCGGTGGTCTCACCGCTGGGCACGAGCAACGTACGTCCATCGTGAAAGCCAACGACTTCTGCTTCGATCTGGCGCTTGCGATCCATACGGCACTGGATCATGCACGAACTCCCGACGGGGAGCGGTACGCCCTCCGCTTCGACGACAAGCCCTGCCACACGGCAGATGCGCCCCGTGATGCGCACGGGATCACAGCTCATCAGGGATTGGAGTTCGCTCGCAAAGGCCGTCACGCAGACACTCCCGTCGACTCTAGCAGGCGCTTCTCGAGGATCTCGAGCTGCGTCTTCACCGTCAGGTCGACAACCGCTTCGGGACCGCGCACGCGACAACCGCCACGCTCCACCGAATCGACATCTTTGACTTCGATCGCCTCACCCGAGGCGAGGTCTTCCATGATCGACGCGACGTAGCGATCAGCAGCCGAACGATCGGCCGGGTTCACTTCGACGGTGAGCTTGGTCTGCCCGGAGATGCGTTCGATCGCGGCAGCCAACGTTTCGGTGACCGCCTCTGGCAACTCACGAATCTCTTTGCGCAAGACGCGTGCGGCGACTTCGGTCACCAACTGCATCAGTTCGACACGCGCACCTTGAAAGAGCTGCTGCCAGTCTTGTTCGAACTCCACCTGTGCGCCGCGCAGCATCTTCGCGACGCTTTCGGTCTCACCGCGCAACGTTGTCATCACTTCTTCGCGGGCGCTGCTTTCGCCTTCTTCGCGTCCGCGTTCACGTCCTTCGCGCAAACCCGTCTCGAGGCCTTCTTGCAGACCGGCCGCATAGCCGGCTTCATAGCCCTCTTTGTTGCCGGTATCGAAGCCTTCTCGATGCCGTCGGTCGTAGACCTCTTGCGACTTGCGGGTCGTGTCTTCGATCTGCTGATCGATGGAGTCGCGGGCCAGCTTCATCGCTTGCTCGATCTTGGCACGTGACTCATCGGCCTGCAGACGGATCCGTTCTTCGACTTGCTGCGCCGCTTCGCGCAGCTCCTCGAGGCGCCCTTCTGATTGCTTCGTAAGCTCTTCGACCAACTCATCGACGTCCTGCAAACGGAAGTGACGGTCGTTGAGCAGCACACCGTCACCCATCTCGGGCGGGCGGATAATGCGAGAGCTGCTATCACTCGGGGACAGCGCTGGTTGCGAGTGTCTCTTAGACGACGACACTGCTCTCCCCTCCACGTCCTAGGACGACGACATCGCCCGACTCTTCGAGACGGCGCACGATCTCGACGATCGACTGCTGCGCCTGCTCGACGTCGCTGATGCGCACCGGGCCCATGAAAGACATCTCTTCCTGAACCATCTCGGCGGCGCGCTTCGACATGTTCGTGAAGATCTTCTCTTTGAGCTGATCGGAAGCCGTCTTGAGCGCCAGCGACAGTTCGGCGTTCTCGACCTCCTTGAGGACGTTCTGGATCCCCTTGTCGTCGACGAGCATCAAGTCCTCGAAGACGAACATCAGCTTCTTGATCTCTTCGGCGAGCTCTGCGTTCTCTTCCTCGATCGTCTCGAGGATCAAGCGCTCGGTCGCACGGTCGAGAACGTTCAGGACCTCCGACACCGTCTTCACGCCGCCGACTTCCTGGTACTCCTCGAACGCCAATGAAGCCATGTGCTTCTTGAGTCCCGACTCGACACGTTTGATCGCCTCGGGACTCGTATGCCCGAGCGTTGCGATCCTCTTGACGATGTCGATCTGGCGCTCGGGAGAGAGGCCCGTCAACACCTCCGCCGCTTTCGAAGGCTCGACGTAGGACAAGACGAGCGCGATCGTTTGCGGGTGTTCTTCCTGCAGGAAGGTGACGAGCACGTCCGCTTCTGTGTGCTGCAAGAAATTGAATGGTGCCGCTTGGCGCTGCGCTTCGAGCAAACGTACTAGTTTGTTTGCCTGCGCCTTCGGAACGGAGTTTTGGATCATCATGATCGCCCGGTCATAGCCACCCTCTTTGACGAGGCTCTGCACCATGACCAGATCGCGAAACTCCTCGAGCACCGCGATCATCTCCGACTTGTCAACGACCCCGAGGCGTGCGATCTCGTGCGAGGCCGCCTCCATCTCGGTCTCTCCAAGCTGTGCGAAGACGTCCGTCGCGACTTCTGTATCCAGCGCGACCAGCAGGATCGACGCTTTGCGCAGACCACTGACTTCGCTCAGCAGGTCTTGGCGAGCGGCAAGACGCGTGATCGCGTCTCGTTCTGCTTGCGTGCCGATCTCGGTTGCGGTGTTCATTCTTCCTCCGTCACGGCTAGCTGCGTCGGACTCTTGGAGTCCTTCATCCACATCTTCACGACGGCGGCCGTTACATCGGGGTTGTCCTTGGTGTACTCAGCGACGGTTTCCATCATCTCGATGTGGGCCTGATCCGCTTCGGACAGCGCCCACTCGTCCTCCGTTGTCGCAGCCGTCGCTTCTTCCGCAACGTTCATCTGCGCCTGGATTGCTTCTCGCTCTTCGAGGAAGCGCGACAAGTCGGCGACTGGATCGGGCAGTTCTTCGAGTTCCGGAATCGCCGATACAGCGATGCGATAGATCAGGAAGCACCCGATCAGCGCTAGCGCGGCGAGGATCAGCTCGCGAAAGTGATTGGCCAGGAACGCGCCAAACCCAGTCTCTTCCGGACCGGTGAACAGCTCGTCTGGCTTATAGATGAACGACGTCACGGTGGCCTTGCCTTCGGTACCGCTCATCGCGATCAGCGCTTCGATGCTCTGCTCTTGTTCTTTGAGGTACTGCTGCACGTCTTCCTTGGTCGGGCGGTACTCGGGCTCTCCCTCGGCGGGCTCCCCCTGATACTGGCGACGCTCTTCGCGCAGAGACTCAGCGATCGCCGCGCTGGAGATCGAAACCCAGACGTTGGCCGACTTCTCTTGGTTGGCGGGCTTGATGATCTCGCGCGTCGTGCTGCTGATCGCCGGGGTGAGCTTCTCTTCTTCGCGCTTGTACTTCTCGCCGTAGGACGCGCCCGTGACGTCGCCGGTACCTCGGTTCAGATCGTCGTCGCGGACGTTGATCCCGACACCCGGATCCTGTGAGATCGGCGTCGTTGTCTCGCGGCTCTCCTCCATGCGGTGTGTCTGCTGCGAGAAGCTGTTCTCTTGATCGTAGGTAACGATCTCAGTGCGCTCTTGGTCGCGTGTGACCTGCAGGTTGACCGTCAAGCGCACTTCCCAAGGGCTGTAGTGGTTGTAGTGCGCGCGCAGCTTCTCTTCGATCGCCTTCTCGCGACCGATCCGGTCGCCTTCATACATCATCGAAGAGTCAGCCATGTCGAAGCGGTGAATGCCGTCGCTGACGGTCACATTCACCAGCGGCACTCCAAGACCACGCGACACCATGTCGCCGACGATGCGTGCTTGGCTCTGCTTGATGCCGACTCCCGGATCCGCCGGCGTGATCATGACGGCGGCAGTCGCGTTGCGGCGGTTCTTGCGGTAGGTCCAGTCGTCGCTGGGCGGCTTGTTGAAGACAACCTGCGCGCGCTCGATGTGAGGCGTGCCGGCGAGGATCTGCTCGAGCTCGGCCTTGCGGACGACCATCAGTTGGTCGCGGCGTTGCGCCGAAGACTGTCCCCAGTTCGGGGCGTCGAACAGGAACTTGTACAAGCCCCGGTCACCTGGGTTCTCGAGCATCTCGCGGGCGCCAACGACGCGTAGCTCGGCCTGGCGCTTCTGCGGCACCGATATAGTGCGTCCGTCATCAGACAGCTCATACGGAATCTCGAGCTGCTGAATCAAGTTCATGATCTCTGGGTTCTGCTCCGCGTCGGCGACACGGACCATCGCGCCGTCACTCGGCGACGTGAACACGAGTAAGCTGATTCCCACCGAGATCACAACCGCCAGGATTCCCAGGCTCAGTCGCTGCGATGGGCTCAGCTTCGACAGGAGCTCCTTGAGAGGCTCCAACAGCCGTTCACGCCACTGCTTCAGGTTCATCGATCCCTCGAATCGTTGGCCGACAGTTCCATTCGTCGGCACTCAACTTTCTCAGTTCCCAACGGCTCAGTTGCCAACGGACTGCTTTCCAAACGCATGGCGTCCCGCGCGGTCGAGCAGCTCTCGCTGCGACTGCACGGTCGGCGCCTCCTGCGCTTCCAGCAGCAAGCTGCCACCGGGCAACAGCCACCAACTTGGGTCGAAGTTCGTTGGGAGACCTTGGTCTGCGAGCCACTCTTGAGTTGCAGCGTCCGCTTCGCGGGCGAGCGCCAACTCGTCGCGCGGCATCACTACGACAGCACCGCATACGAGCACCGCAAGAAGCAAAGCAACGGCGACCCAATGGCTCACCGTGATCTTTTCAGACATCTCTGCCCAGCGACTCGGTTCGTCGCTCTTCTTCCTGGTCGCGACTGTCATCTGCAAGCCCTTCCGTGGCTGCGTCTCTACTGCGCGGTGGTGCACGAGCGCACCACCAACTAGCCGCCCGCTACACGCGGAGGCGGTTCACTTCTTCATACGCGTCAACGAGTTTGTTTCTGATCTGCATCAGCGCACGAAACGCCAAGTCTGCCTTCTCGACAGCGGTTAGCACTTCGCTCACCTTCTCGGTCTTGCCGGTCTGCAGCTGCTCGATCGCGAAGTCCGCGTCCTTCTGCAGTTGGTTGACCTCGAGAATCGAGTTCTTGAGCACATCACCGAACGACGGTCCGTCCGGCTTGCTCGCACTCTTCTTACCGATGCCTTCTGAGCCACTCGGGGGCTGAATCGGCTGAATCGGAAGTGATTCACTCATCTTTCAGGCGCCCCTCTCTAGGCGAGGATCCGCATTGCGGCAGATCCCATTTCCTTGGTCGCTTGCATCGCCGTCACGTTGGCTTCGTACGATCGAGTCGCCATCATCATGTCGACCATCTCCTGGACGACGCGAATGTTGGGCAACTTGACGACGCCGTTCGGACCGGCATCCGGGTGTCCTGGTCGATACACCTCGCGCGGCGGCGACGGGTCCTTCTGTACTTCGAGGACCTGTACGCCGACGGCATTGCCAACTTTCATCGTCGAAAACAACGGCTCGCGACGCGTGTACGGGTTGGGCTGACCGTTGGCGTCACGGGTCGTTTCGGCGTTGGCAATGTTCTCAGCGATCGTGTTCATCCAGAGGCGGCGCGCCTCCAGCCCACTCGCACTGATTTCAAGTGATCCCAGCATTGGTCAGTCCTCCCTTACGCCCGCTCGGCGATCGCAGCACGGATCTGGCCGTACTGCTTTCGCAACAGCCCAGCAGCGCGTCGATACGAGCCGGCGTTCTGAGCCAGCACCGCCATCTCGCGCTCGAGCGAAACGTTGTTGTTGTCGTGTCGGAGCGGTCCCTCATGGTCCGCCGTCGGGAGCCAGCGCCCCGGTAGGTAGTGACCGCGATCATCGGTCGGCACGCGCAGATCGAGCGTCATCGAGAAGCGCCCCGGGTGATGTTCCCGGCGCCGCTCGATCGCACTCTCGAGGGCGCGATTGAAGCCCTTTTTGTCGAGGTCGAGTCGTCGGTAGTGCGGGGTGTCCGCATTGGCGACGTTCGACAAGATGAGTCGATGGCGGGCTTCGGTGAAGTTCATCGACTGCTCCAAAATGGGCGCCGATCCCTTCTCGAACATCCAGCCCAACAACGCCGTCATGCCTCGAGGCCTTTCTTTACCGGTACAAACTGCTCCTGGGGACCCTTCCCCGGTGACTGCCAAAGCATCGCCGGTGCCACGTTCTCGAGGAGCTGCAGATCACGCCCCATGGGAGGCCCTAAGACCTTCCTGGAATAGGCGTTAAGAAATCCTGCGCGACCCACTCCCGGGCGCCACATCGTGCTGGGAACGGCGGCAGGATCTGCCGCCGGCGGCAGTTTCCGTGTCTGGATCACGTCGACACCGCCTCTCGCTTGGCCGCCTCGAGCTTCCACTTCTTCATCTTGTCGCGAAGCGTACGCACGCCGATCCCGAGGCTCTCTGCGGTCCGCTTCTGATTGCAATCGTTGGCGTCATAAGCGTCTTCGATGATAAGGCGCTCGACTTCCTCCAGAGACAGCCCACGAAACGGGACTGCGTCCGTGGCCGAAACCGTCGCTACGGCCTCCGCTCCGTCGAGGCCAGCGACCTGCAGTTCATCGCCGTTCGACAAGAGGACGGCGCGTTCGATCAGGTTCTCGAGCTCGCGCACGTTGCCGGGCCAATGGTAGGCCAGCAGCGCCTTGCGCGACTCGTCGGACAAACGTCGATGGGGACGTCCGGCGCGGCGCTCGAATCGCGATTGGAAGTGCTCGGCGAGCAACAGGATGTCTTCCTTGCGTTCGCGCAGCGGGGGCACCTGAATCGGCACGATGTTCAAGCGGAAGTAGAGGTCTTGCCGGAAGCGTCCCTCCTTGACCTCATGTTCGAGGTCGCGGTTCGTGGTCGCAACCACGCGGACGTCAACACGCCGCGTCTTCGAACAGCCAACGCGTTCGATCTCTTTCTCTTGCAGGACCCGCAGCAGCTTCGCCTGCAGATTCGGTTCGATCTCGGAGACCTCATCGAGTAGCAGTGTGCCGCCATCCGCCAACTCGAAGCGCCCGACACGATCGCGTTCGGCACCGGTGAATGCGCCTTTCTCGTGTCCAAAGAGCTCACTTTCGAGGAGCCCCGCAGAGAGCGCGGCGCAGTTCACACATAGATAGGGGCGTTCGGCGCGATCGCTCGCGTAGTGCACTGCTCGCGAGACCAATTCTTTGCCCGTGCCGGTTTCGCCCCGCACGAGTACCGTGGCATCGCTGTTGGCGACCGCATCGATCTGCTCCCAGACCTGCTGGATCGCAGCTCCCTTGCCGATCAGGGGGCGGTCGTCGCCCAAACTGCGCAACTCTCCCTTGAGTGCTTGGTTTTCCCCAAGCAGGCGCCGGTGCTTCAGCGCGCGGTCAAGCAGGAGCAGCAGTTCGTCGCTGCCGAACGGCTTCAGGATGTAGTCGAACGCGCCACGTTTCATCGCGTCGACGGCGGTCTCGACCGTCCCGTGCGCCGTAATGACGATCACGGGCAGCTTCGCATCGGCAACGTTTGCTTGCTCGAGGAACTCGAGCCCAGACATCCCCGGCATCTTCAAATCGGTGATCGCGGCGTCGAAAGAGTGTTCCTTCAAGGCCTCGACGCCGACCTCGCCGCAATCGGCGGCGACCACGTCGTGACCATGCCCTTCGATCGCGTCGACAAGAGAGCCACGCATGTAACGGTCGTCATCGACGATCAAGATTCTTGGCATTTGTCTTCCTCTCGCAACGCGGGCAGCGTGATGCGAAAGCGCGCACCGCCCCATTCTGCGCCACCACCACGGGCGTCTTGGACGACGGCGACTTCGCCTTCGTGCGCTTCGACGCGGCTGTGCACGATTGCCAGGCCCAGCCCCGTACCGCCTACGCGTAGCGTGTGGAATGGATGAAAGATTCGTTCTTCTTCACCGGCGGGGATCCCGGGGCCGTTGTCGGCCACCTCGATCCACACCGTGGCGTCGTCTGCGCCCCACCAGATCCCCAACTCTGCTGCCTCGGCGTCGTTGTGACCCAACGCAGCTTGCGCAGCGTTGACGACGAGGTTGACGAGCACTTGCGTGAACGTGACGGCGTCGACTGCCGCCTCGAGATGTCCTGGACCGTCGCAGACCAAACGCGACGGACAGTCTTCGGGATCGGGAAAAGCGAGTTGCAACGCATGATCGACGAGCGGCCGCAACGGCTGTGGCAGCAGCGATAGCTGCTCGTTACGAGTGTAGGTCAGCAGGTCCTCGACGATGCGGTCGAGGTGCTGCACTGCGCCCTGGATCTCAGTGATGCGACCGCGAGTTGCATCGTCAGTCGCATCCTGCATCAAGCGATCCGCGCGCAAGCGCACGCCACCGAGCGGATTACGAAACTCGTGAGCAACCCCGGCCGCAACGCGGCCGATCTCTTCGAGTCGTTTCTTGCGCTCGAGACGGCGGTTCTTGACGGCTAGCTCTTGCTTGAGTGAATCGACTTCTTCGAGCAGGGAATCGTGAGCCGCAACGAGATCGGCTGTGGCACGCGAGAACTCTTCGAAGAGCAGTGGAAGCTCTTCGGCATTCGCCATCGCAGCCATCGGGGGAATCCCCGTCTGAGCGTCAGACACCAGACCATCCTCTCCCAGCACGGACACGGCGATGCCGGCTCGTACCAAGCACTCGGTTCGAGGGCTGTGCACGGCCCTCCATTCGCGTCGCGATGCGTCGACTTCATGCGTTCGCGTACACTCTTATAACTTGTATTTTACATATTGTAAAATATTAAACGCTGAGCTGAACGCCAGACGGCTAAAGCATTCCCTGAGCTACACTTATGGGTGTATGGAGTGTGAACGGCAGGGAAACCGTCCAGCTACTGGACGAAGGCTCGCGGGCTAGGCGCCGATCGCGTCGATGACGGCCTTCTGCGAGTACGAGCGAAGATGGAGGCCGAAATGGTCTCCGACCTTGATCGTCTTGCCCGCCCCCACCTCGACGTTGTTCACCAGCAGCGAGATCGGATCTGCGTTGTGCTTGGCGAAGACGATGACGCTGCCGACATCGAGATCGAGCACCTTCTTGAGCGGCATCTCCTTCTCCGCGAGGATCGCGATGATCGGGAGCTCTACATCGAGTAGCTGCTCGAGGTTAGGGTACTGCTCCAGCAAGGTCGTCAAGGACACGTTCACGGCTCGGAGTGACTCCACGAATGAACCAACCAGAGTGCGGCACGCCAGCAGCAGCGTACCTCTTCCGCTCCCAGCGGCTGAGGGCCGGGGAGTTCGTCCTCATCTATCGACGCATCCCCGCTCTTGCTGAAGCAGAGACGGGTATTGGCGTCGCGGAGGCCAACGAGTGACCACCGTCGACCTCGTCGTGAATTGCTTCGAGCGCAATTATCGGAACGTCCTCCGCCCCGGCTTCTTCCCAGACGTCGCCCGCCAGTGCGACTTCGACTTCGCCCGCCGCGTCGCTCTCATCAATAATGTCGACCACCCGCGGGAAGTCCTCGAGCTCGGCCAGACCTTACAAGAGCTGGGAGACATCGACGAAGTCGTGCTGGTCGCAGACCGCCTTACCGACGCCCTCGAAACGACGGGCCTCACGCGCGAGGAGCTGGGGCGGGTGCCCCACTACACCGATTGCGCCCTCGTCGCCGCAACTCTCCCGGGCAGTCCATGGCTGATCTATTGGGACCCGGACGTCACGATCGCCCAGCCCTGCGACTGGATCACACCGGCCATCGCACTCCTCGATGCCGATCCACGACTCCTTGCGGCTAGCCCCAATTGGACGACTCCAGAGCTGCTACAAGCCGAGAGCCGGGAACCGTCGGGCGAGTTCCAGATCGGGCCAGGCTTCAGCGACCAGCTGTTCCTGGCGCGGCGCGCCGACCTAGCGCGTCCTATCTACGGCCACCGTTGCGTCGCCTCGTGGCGCTATCCGATGAGTCACATCGCAATGATCTTCGAAGCGCGCGTCGATGCCTTCATGCGGCGCACCGGCAAGCTGCGCGCAGTCCACCGCGAATGTCGCTACACGCACGTAGAACGACCACCTGGGACACACCTGCGCCCAGAGACGCTACCGGAGCGGTTGCGCAAGACTCGCAATCGTTGGGCGCGCAAGCTGGGGTTGGTCTAGGCAACGCTGACAAGCGGTGATCAAGGAAGCGGTGCGACGCGCTTGACCAGCAGCTTCTCCAACTCGACGTCGCGCAGGACCGCTGCGATCTGTTGTGCGGCAGTGCCATCGCCGTATGGGCTGACCATCCCGGACAGAGAATCTCGAAACTCACGACTCGATGCTTTGTCGACGCCCGCAACGATGTCGTCTGCATGTGGCGCAACATCAATGACATTGGCAGCGCGTTCGCGACCATCCTGGCGGATGCCAATGTTGACAGTCGGCAGCGCCAAAGAAGGCGTCTCCATGATGCCGCTACTGGAGTTGCCCAGAACGACGTTTGCGTGCTGCAGGAGGCTCCAATAGGTGATTGGGTCCAGATTGACGAACAGGTGCGCATCGCCGCGCTCTTCACAAAAACGGCCCGCGCGATCGATCAGATCACGGCTGCCGGCGTCAGAGTTCGGAAAACAGAAGACGACCTGCAGCTGCAGACGTTCGAGTGCCGCAAACACCTCGTCGGCTTCCGTCGTCGTGTCTCGAGACAGCGTTACGGGGTGGTAGGCAACGACTGCCGTGTCGCGCGACAGATCAATGCCAAGTTCTTCTTCGAGGTCTGATCGCTGGCGCAACGTGCTACGCGACAAGTGATCAAGCGATGGAGCCCCTACTTGATGAACGCGCCAGGCTTCTTCCCCCATCGCGAGGACGCGCTGCTGCGCCGTCTGGGTCGGAACGAAGTGGACATGTGACATCATCGTCAAGGCATTGCGGACTGCGTGATCGATCGCGCCTTCGCTGACTTCACCCCCTTCGATGTGCGCCATCGGGATCCGCAGGGCCAACGCTGCCGACGCGGGCGCCAACATCTCGTAACGATCTGCGATCAGAAGCAGGAGATCCGGCCGCGATCGGCCAAAGAGATCAGCAAAGGACATCGTTGCGACACCGATCGTCTTGGCCATGCCAACGTCGCTGTCGGAGCTCAACAAGCACTCGACTCGTTCAGCGACTTCGAAACCAGCATCTTCGATCTCGCTCACGGTAGTACCGAACTCTGCCGACAAGTGCGCGCCCATGACGTACAGCGACAAGTCGACCGCCGCCTCCTCCTGCAGCTCCCGCAATACCCAGTACAAGTGACTGAAATCTGCGCGAGACGACGTAACGACAGCGATGTTGCGAGGCATGGGTGCTCCATTGGTGTCTAGATACAGGTGCTAGCTCGTATTCGAGATGCGGCGTATGCTACGACCAAATCTCGATAGTGAGTCCTAGGGCACATACTACTGGGGGCCCGCCTGCGTCGATACAGGAGCTGCGCGATGTTTCGACTGTTCCAGACTGCTGTTTTGTTGCTACTCCTCGCCGGTGCGAGCGCGGCGCAAGACGTGCCCGCCGACGACACCACTGAAGGGCCATCCAAAAAGCAGTCGAAACAGCCTGAAGACCAAACTCCACAAGTACGCGCTGGCACCGACTCAACCCAGAAACTGCACGCGCCTGCTGCAAGCGACGAGTTCAGCGTCGCGATCTTCGGTGATCGTACGGGTGGCCCGCGCGAAGGCTTGCACGTGCTCGCCGAAGCAATCCGCATGGCAAATCTACTGGACGTCACGTTCGTGATGACCGTCGGCGACTTGATCCAGGGCTACAACCGAGAGGCAACGTGGCGCCTTCAAGCTGCCGAGTTCAAAGGGATGATGAACGAGCTGCAGATGCCCTGGTACCCGGTCGCGGGCAATCACGACGTCTATGCGCGCCCGCGCAAGGCAGGCGGCCACACCGAACTCTACAAAGAACAGTTCGGCCCCCTCTACTACTCCTTCGATTACAAGTGGGCGCACTTCATCGCGTTGTTCTCAGACGAGCAGCTCGCCTTCCACAATCCAGCCAAGAACCAGAACATGAGTCCGCAGCAGATGCAGTGGCTGCGCGAGGACTTGGCGCAGACACAAGCTGAGCAAGTGTTTGTGTTCTTGCACCACCCGCGCTGGACCTACCCCGGGTGCAACTGGCCTGAGGTGCACGATATCCTCGCCGCAGACGGCCGCGTGCAAGCCGTCGTCGCAGGTCACATTCACTCGTACCGCTACGACGGCATCCACGACGGTGTGCACTACTACGCACTCGCCACGACCGGGGGCGGCCGTCAGCAGTTTCGCGATACGGCCAGCATTCATCACATCAACCATCTGCGCATACGGCGCAAGCGCTGGACGATGTCGGTACTCCCGGTTGGCGACCTCCACGCGGGTGACTTCGTATTGGGCGAAGAACTCGATGCAATGCGCGCCCTCGCGCGCGAGGCCGTTCATGTCACTCCTTCGGCCGTAGTCAGCGGCACAGAGGAACGCCAGTCGCAGATCGGCGTCGCCCTCCAGAACTCGACCGACCGGCGACTGCCGTACAAAGTAGAGCTGTTGCTGCCCGACGGTTGGCAGCTAGCAGCTGAGATCACGACCGATCACGGCGAGCTCGCCGCTGGGCAACGACTCGACCTCCCGCTCCTCCTACGCAGCCCACGCTTTGTGGGGCAGGAGATCAAAGCCCCTCAGGTCAAGTTGACCCTGCAGTACCCGCTCCGTAGCCGGCTGCGACAAGAGATCTCTGTCACCGCCCAGATCCCGGTGCGCATCACCGGCCTCGCGCCCCATGCCACTCCGCAAGCTGCAAACAAAGTACTGCAGCTCGACGGCAAGAGCGCGGTCCGCATCCCGCTGAGTGCCTCGGTCCAAGACGCCGGTCAGTTCACGATAGAGTGCTGGGTCCGCGGCAAGGCACCCAAAGGACGGGTCGGGTTACTGGCAAAGACCGAGAGTTCGGCGTTCGGGATTTTCTGGTCCGAGCCCGGCGATGAACCCGCGAGCCCATCGGGCCACGTGCACCTCGACGGACACGGCTATCTCTCGGCGCGTGCAGAGCGCAGCTGGGAATGGGAGCAGTGGCACCACCTGGCAAGCTGCTACGACGGCGAGTGGTTGCGGCTCTTCGTCAATGGCGAACAGGTTGCAGCCAAACATAAGAAGGGACGGATGACCACGAACCAGCATGCGTTCTACATCGGCGCGGATCCGAACTCGCGCGGCGAAGCCGTGAGTTTCTTCAAAGGCGCCATCGACGACGTGCGGGTCTCGACGACGGCACGCTATGATGCCAACTTCACACCCAGACTCGTTCATTCAAGCGATGAGCACACTGTCCTCTTGCAACACTTCGACACGACCGTGGGAGGCCTCTTCTTGGACGCGTCGGCGCACGAGAACCACGGCTGGGGCGTCGGCAGCCCCAAACTCGTCGCTGAATCACGACGCTCACAACGACCGCAGGACTAATCGCTACAGCGCGCCCTCGATCCGCTGCAACAGCTCCGCCGGCGCTGCGCTGGCGGCAGCCGGCAACCCGAACGGGTCGGACAGCTCGGCAGTAGGATCTTCGAGGAGCCGCAGGGTATTCAGCACAGCGTGCGGCAACACCTCCTGGTCATATCCCCCTTCGAGGGCACACAGGACGCGCCCCGCACAAAGCTCGTCAGCGAGATCCATGACACCGCGGGTCCAGTCACCGAAACCTTGCAAGCTCAAGCACTCGCCGGCCAACGGATCGCGCCAGTGCGCATCGTAACCCGCTGATACGATGATCAACTCGGGGGCGAAGCCGCGCGCAAACGGCACCAACACTCGCTCCAAAATTTCGCGGTAGCCGTCATCCCCTACCCCGGCCGGAATCGGCACGTTGACGGTAGCTCCTTTCCCCGCATCACTACCGCGGTCGTCCCACTTGCCGGTGCCCGGATAGAACGGCGGCGCCTGATGCACTGAGAAGAAGCCAACGGCGCCGTCTGAGTAGAAGATCTCCTCGGTCCCGTTGCCGTGGTGCACGTCCCAGTCGATGATCAAGACCCGTTCGACCCCGTGCTCGAGACGCGCAACTTGCGCGGCGACGGCCACGTTGTTGAACAGGCAGAAACCCATGGGGGTCACGCTAGTGGCATGGTGCCCCGGCGGACGGACCAGCGCGAATCCTCTGCGTCCAGTCAGCACCTCCGGCAGCAAACCGGCAACAGCGCCCGCCGCAACGCGCGCCGCCTCGGCGGAGTGCGGGCCACAGTACGTGTCAGGATCAAGAAAGTCCCCACCGCGCGCCGCCGCCGCCTCGACCGCGTCCACATGAGCACGACTGTGAGCGTACTCCAGGACGTCGCGATCAGCAGCCACGACATCCACGTGTTCGAGGCGATCCCAGATGCCATCTTCTTGCAGGAGCCGTAGCGTGTTCTCGAGACGGCCGCGGTTTTCGGGGTGCCCAGCACGATCGTGCTGTTGCTCGCGGGGGTCGTAGGCGCAGAGCACTGCCATGGTCGTCTTCCTCCTGCCGCCCGCAGCCGCGGTTACAGCTACTGTTGTTCGAACTGAACGTCTTGATCAGACGGAACTGCAAAGTCCGTTCATGCCAGCGAACTCCAGCAACGTCAATGGCAGCTGAGGAGCTCACGAAACGCAGCTTACCCTTTGGCCCCCCACTTGCTCGTAGAATCGAGTCACACGTAAGGTCGGAGGGGCCTCAAACAAAACCCCGGACCGTCCCGTCCCTTTGTGAGCCCATGTTCGGGCTCGAGCGGGCTCCTCCGACCTGATTCTCAACGCGTGCTGGCTCAAGCCCCCGCAAGAACTCCCTACCAAAGACTCCCTAACACGGGATTCTGCGCCACTTCGACCACGAACTCTTCCCCACCTCGGCTGCTTGCGCTATACCCACGCCATGCCAATCCGTTAGGAGTTCCGTGACTCTGCTGTTTGTGTACGTCGGGTTCGCGCTCGGCATCTCCTTCCTGTGTTCACTGCTGGAGGCTGCCCTCCTGTCGGTGAAGCCGGTCGTCTTGATGCACAAACGGGACGCTGGCAGTCGTGGTGCCGCCCGCCTGTTGCAGATCAAGACGCAACGCATCGACGACGCGCTCGCAGCAATCTTGACCCTCAACACCGTCTCCAACACTGCTGGAGCTGCGCTGGCGGGCAACCAAGCACGCGTAGTACTCCAAGGGGCCTACAGCGACCATGTGGAGATGGGGGTCTCGATCTTCACAGCGGTATTGACGATCTGCGTCCTCTTCCTTGCGGAGATTCCTCCCAAAACGCTAGGTGCTGTCTATTCGTCGCAGATCGCTACGCCCGTCGGCTGGCTGCTGCACTACTTGGTGCGCTTGTTGTATCCAGTCGTCACCCTGACGCGCGTCTTCACCCGGCTGCTCACACCCGACGAGCAAGCCCAGATGTCGCGGCGCGAACTCATGACATTCATCGCCATGGCCGCAAAGGACGGCACGATTGCGCTACGCGAGCACGACGTACTCGACAACTTACTACGCTTTCGCGAAATCTCCGTCGCCGACGTCATGACGCCGCGCACAGTCGCCGTGATGTTGCCTGACGACACGCCCAGTCACGAACTGATCTCGCAAGCCGACGTGCAGCCGTTCAGCAGAATACCTTTGTACCGCGAGGATCGTGACAACGTGGTCGCCTATGTGCTGCAGCGCGATGTGTTGGTAGAGCTCGCACGCGGCGCCCATCGCGATCGGCCGCTGGCAGAGTTCGGTCGCAACGTCTGGTTCGTTCCCGAAGTCGCCTCGATGTTCGATGCATTGCAGCAGTTTCTCGAACGACGCGAACAGCTGGCGATCGTCACGGACGAACACGGTGGCGTCAGCGGACTCGTCACGCTGGAAGACTTGATGGAGACGATTCTCGGAGTAGAGATCCTGGACGAGTCCGATCGTCATGCAGACCTGCGGCAGGTTGCGACGCGGCTCCGGGAACAGCGCCTCGAGCGACTGCGCAGCAAGCTGCATCGCCCCGCCGATGTGTTCGAACCCGGCAGCGACCAGCGTCCTGACGGCGTGGCCTAGCGCCGCGCACGCTCGGCCGCGATCCCCCCGGACCTCCTCAGTCAGCGGCGATGAAGCGCGCCGACGGTGTCGGACTTTCCGTCACTATTGCCACAGCTCCCGCGATGGTGGCCGCCCGCTAGCCCGCCTGGGGCTTGGCCTGCAGCGATCTTGGGGCGCGCGGAGAGCCAGCAGTGGCTCGGCCTGGTGCCAACGGCTGCGTCAGAAAGTGCATGCGTAGCGATAGATACAGCAGGCCCCTCCGGCACGCTTCGCGTTTGTCCACAAGCCGCCCACAGCTCGATCGTTGTCAGGCGACCAAAAGGAGGGGCGAAACCGTGTCATGGCCCCCGTATTTGCTAACCGTTGCACTACTGGGATTCACTAGTGGCGTTTCTTGCTCGCGGGTACATTCTCGCGCGTCTGAAAGCAAAGAGGGCAACCCCCACGTTCTCTTGCGAGGTTTGCACCCAACGGCGATCCAACGGTCCCGAGGTGCGCGAAAGAAAAGCTGGAGTGCAGAACATGCGACTCGATTCAGTCATCGGCGCCCTCGCCTTGCTGATTGCAAGCTGCGTCTTGCTGATTGCAAGCTACGGGAGCGCAGCGGCGCAAGGGCAAGGCTATGTCTTCACGGCCACGAGCGTCGAGGGGAACATCGGCGACGTCTGCACGTCCTACGCCTACCTCGCGAACCCAGGCCCGGTACAAGGTTGGACGATCGGCATCTGTCACGATGGCAACAGCGCCACGATCCTCAACGTGAACGACGGCCCGGCACTCGCCCTCGCCAACGGCGGCGTCGCCGCCGACTTCAGCACAATGACCATTCTCAACGATGGTTGGATCGGTTCGGTCATCGTCGACCTGATGTCTGTCAACTCGATCCCTGCCGGCGACCTCATCGAGATTCACCGCGCCGACTATCAGTTAACAACCCCGGGTTCTCCCGGCATCTGTTTTTGCAACAGCCTCGGCACCCCCTCGGTGTTGCAGCAGGTCTTGACGGCGGGTTCCGCGCTGCAGCCTACCGTCGTCTGCGCCCCGCCACTGCCCGATAACGTTGCGTTTCGGCGTGGCGACGCCAACGGCGACGGCTCGGTCAGTATCGGCGACGCCGTGCGCTTGTTGAACTTCCTGTTCGCCAATGCGTTGCCGATCGATTGCCTCGATGCCGGCGACCTCAACGATGACGGTATTCTCGATATCTCCGACACCGTGTTCTTGTTGACCTACTTGTTTCAGCCAGCCAGCACCCCACCGCCAGCTCCAGGCCCCGTCGACTGCGGGCCCGACGCGATCCTCGATTTCTTTTCGGACTGTGTCTATCCGAACTGCTAGTCGCCGGTGAGCTTGCCCGCTGTGCCCTGCTCGGGAGCCTGTGTACGCCGCCGCGCCTGCCTCTCACTCGCCGCTATTCTGGAGAACAGGGTATAGATCCGTTGGACTGTTAACCGATCTAACAGCAAAGCCCCTGGCCGATCGGCCCAGCCCGCCCCGGTCTCAATGCAACCCTGGCAGCCCGCCATGTGGTCCGCATGGAAATGTACGAACTGTTTCGCTTGCTGCGACGCAGGAAGTGGTTGATCGCCGCAGTCCTCCTGGCAACCGGCGTGGGGCATTTTCTGGTGTCGCATGCGCGTCCCGTGCGTTTCGAGAGCAGTGCTCTCGTGAACGTCAACGCTCGCGATAGTGCCGCGTGGAATCCTGGCGATCTACAGGCGGTCGAACTCTACAGTTCCTTCTCCGTCGAGACACTACGCCAGTTGGTACGCGCACCCAGCTTCCCCAAAGAGGTGTTTCGCGTCCTGGAAGAGCAGGGTTCGCGGCTGCTTCTCGGGCAGTGGCGCTCCGAGAACTTCATGCTGTTTCCGACCAGCGAACGCGACCGCCTCGAAGTGCGCTACGCGGCACTGGAAGCGGGCACGGCACAACCCCTGTTGGACGCCTCGATCGAAGCCCTAAGGCGCAGCTCGCAGCAGTGGTTCATGGCGAGCGTCGCGGAGGGACGCAACCGTCTCGTCGGGCGTATTGCCCACGAAGAGGGCGTCGTTTCCGATGCGAAGCTGCGCTTCGTTGCGGCCTTGAAAACGGCGCAACTGACACTCAACGGCCAAGGCATCGCCGAGTTCGAGGCGTCGACGCGCGACAACATCACGTCACTGGTCCGGAAGCGAGACGATGCGTTTGCGCGCGTGAACGCCCTTCAGCGCGAACTCGACCAGTTCAAAGTTCCGGGCGGTGAACGGCTGCAGCTGCTGCGCCGTGTCGAGGGCACCCCCTTGCACGCAGTGATTCAGAACGAGAGCGTCAACCTAGTTCGTGCCGAGCTGCACTTTTCTGCGCAGCAACACAGAAACACCCCGAAACATCCCGAGTACCAAGCCGCCAAACGCGATCTCGAAGCGCAAGAGAAGATCTACGAAGGCTTCTTCGATGCGGAGTCGCCGATCTATGATCACGTCGAAACAGCGCTGGCGACTTTCGTCAATCAGCAAGACCAAGACCAGAGCCGTGCGGCCGCCGATCTCCTGGCCAACGAACAGCTCCTCGCCAGCACGCAGGCGCTGCTCGAACAGGAGCGCACGGTACTCGAGAAGCTCGCCGCCAGTGGACCCGAGCTGCGCCACCTCGAAAGCGAACGGCTGGCGGCCCGCGAGCACGTGACGCGGCTGGAGCAAGCGCTGCATCAGATCGACCTGTTCTCTGGGCTCGCACCGCAGGTTGTGCGGATCTTCCAACCTTCCACTGTCGAACAGAGGGCCGAGAAGCAGTTCGCGAAACTGCTGCCGCTCATCGCAGCACTAGCGACGCTGCTGAGCATCGGCGCTGTCTATGCCGTCGAGTTTCTGGATCACCGTATCCACGACGAACACACGCTACGGCGCAGCTCGAACTTGCCGATCCTGGGCCAGATCCCAGTCTATCCGAAGGGTGCAGACCTCACGGTCGGCGCGAGTCGCAACGCATCCAGCCGCGTGACGCAAACGATCGACGTGATGAGTCCGATTCTGAAACGAATCCACTCTCAACTGGACGGACGCAAGGTGTTGCTGGTCACAGGCCCCGACGCGGGCGCTGGCAAGTCCTTCGTCGCGCTACACCTGGCGGCGTGTTCCGCAGCTCTTGGCAAGCGCACGCTGTTGATCGACGCAGACCTGCATCAGCCGCAGGTGCATCAGCACCTGGGGATCCCGCAGTACCCGGGTCTGTTCGAGCGGCTCAAGGGCACCCACCACAACCGACGACTTGCGCTGGAGGTGGCGCTCTTCATGGCCACGGGGGCGTCGGGACTGCGCGTGCGCCCGAACGAACTGCCGCTCCCCGGCAAGGATGGAATCGCCGTTGCCCCGCAGCCTACCCTGGGTGCGGGTGTCGGTCACTTCACGCGGGATCCAAACCTGCACGTGATTCCATGCGGCAGCTGCACGAAAGACTCGGCACCGCTGTTTGAGTCTCCCGAACTGACCGAGTTTCTCGCCGAGATCCGCCCGGCCTACGATCTCATCGTGATCGACTCACCACCGATCGGCGTCATCGCCGACTCGATGCTGCTTTCGGGCAGCGCAGACGGAACAGTCTTGGTGCTGCGCGCGGGGATCTCGACCGACCACGACTATCACTGTGTTCGCCAGACCCTGGCAGAGATTGGCGCACCTCTGCTGGGTACTGTGCTCAACGGAGCGCGACAACGCCCGGTCGGCGACTATCGCTACGCGCGCAGACGGGGGGACGCTCGTGGCTAGCCCCAACCAACGCCTAGCGAAAGGCGAAGTCGCGTGCGCCGGTTGCGGCGAATCGTTTCGCCCCACTGCGGCTGGCGGCAGGACCGAACGCTGCCCGCATTGCTATGACTGGTTCTATCGACAGACCGTCGACAACGGTCCGGGCGCCGGCGAACGTTGCAACACATGCAGCGGTCCTCGCGATGCGACCGGCGCCTGCTGGATCTGCGGCCAACAGCACACGGGGCTCTGGCACCGCGCCCGGCGTGCACTCGTTCGTTGGTGTTGGAGGCTCCTGGGCGCCCCGGCGCAGCTCGATTCCCTGCCCATCGATGCGATCGAGCTCGACAACGCAACGTTGCGACTCTCGCTCGATGTCACGCGCTTCGAAG
>JBCCHQ010000109.1:0-21679 GCA_039028735.1 Planctomycetota bacterium
CGTTGGTGCCGATCCTGCGATCAGATCCGCGTTTTGCGGATCTCTACCAACCTTCCCCCTACTACGGCACTTATTTCATGCGTTGCAACGTCACACGCGAACCGCTCTCGAACGTCGAGCTCCGCCGCGCCATCTCGATGGCGATCGATCGCAGTGAAATCGTCGACAGTGTCACCTGTGCGGGAGAGGAGCCCGCGTGGAGTCTGGTGCCGTGGCCGCAGGCCGCTGTCGATCGCTACCGGCAACGCTTCGAGGAACGCACCGGCAGTCCGATTGCCGTCGAGGTACCGTTGCCGTGGTATCCACGCGCGTTCGTCTACGGCGCTTCCGAGACCCGCTCCTGGGAGCACTTGGGGTACGACCCCGACCGTGCGCGAGCAATCTTGCAGCAGCATGGCTACCGCGTGCCTTGCACGGTGCGCGCGGATGGGTCGCGACAACGCACGGGGTTCACCGCTGGCAAGAGCTTCCCGTCGATCGAGTATCTGTACAACTCGAACAACCTGCACGAGCGCGTCGGAGAACTGCTGCAGGCGCAACTGCAGCGGGAGCTAGGAGTCGAACTGCGTTTGGCGAATCAAGAGTGGGGTAGCTACATGGACGCGACCCGCGGGCTGCGCTACGACACGGCGCGCGCCGCTTGGATCGGCGACTACATCGATCCGTACGCGTTCTTGGAGATCTTTCGGGCAGAGAACCCAAACAACCGCACCGGTTGGCAGCATCCTCAGTACGAAGAAGCGCTGGAAGAAGCACTGGTGACTGTAGATGTCGAGCAGCGCAGCGCCCTACTCGAGACGGCTGAGCGCATCCTGCTGGAAGAGCTGCCAGTCATCCCCCTCTACTACTACGTGACCGACGGGATGCGAACGCCAGCCATCGAGGGCTTCGTCGGAAACAGTCTCGATATTCACTTTCCACAGTTCTGGCGTCGCTCGGATGCTGCGGGGGCCGGCAAATGATCGCTTTCCTGACGCGCCGTCTGGTCTGGGTCGTGCTGACGCTGTGGATCGTTTTCACGATTTCCTTTGTTCTGATGCGATCTGTCCCGGGCACTCCGTGGCAAGATGAAAGGAATCTGCCGCCAGAGGTGGAGGCAGAGTTGCGTGAGCAGTATCGCCTCGAAATCTCGTTCGAGAACTACTGGTCGGTATTGGGCGATTGCTTGTCCGGCGATCTCGGACCGTCGTATCGTCTGCTCGACTTTCGCGTCGCTGAGATCATTGCCCAGGGGCTACCGAAGTCCGCCTTGCTCGGCGTCGTCGCGTTGGCTTTCGCGGTCTTGATCGGAGTTACTGCCGGCGCCGTTGCTGCGGCGCGCCGCGGGCACTTTCTCGACACGCTTTTGATGTCCGGTGCCAATCTCGGAATCTCGCTCCCCAACTTTGTGATTGCCGGTGTCCTTGTCGTGATTGTCTGTTTCCGTTGGCAGCTGCTGCCTCCGGCCGGCTGGGGAGGTTTGCGCGAGTTGCTGCTGCCGGCGTTTTGTCTCGGCGCTCCGTTCGCGGCCTCTATTGCCCGCCTCACCCGCACTGGGGTGCTCGAGGTGTTGTCTCAGGATTACATTCGCACTGCGCATGCCAAGGGCGTGCACCCACGGGTCGTTGTCAGTCGCCACGCGTTGCGCCTGGCGCTGCTCCCCGTGGTTTCGTTTCTGGGCCCCGCAACGGCAGGCATCCTGACAGGATCGTTGGTCATCGAGAGGATCTTTGCGATCCCAGGAATCGGCAGTCACTTCGTCCAAGCCGCGTTGAGCCGCGACTACACGCTGTCGATGGGTGTCGTGCTGCTCTACACGCTGCTGGTGTCGTTGATGAACTTGTTCGTCGACATCAGCTATCGGGTGCTCGATCCGCGGGTGCGGGCATGGTAGCCGCGAGTGGGAAGAGTCTTACGCAGTTAGCGGTGCGTCATCTGCGGCGTCGGCGCTCTGCACTGCTTGCGTTCGTCGCCATCAGCACGATGACGGTTGCTGCGTTGTTGACGCCGCTGTTGCCGCTGGAACGCCCGGACCGCACGCAGACCGATCTCGCCTACTCGGCGCCGACGATTCCGACTGGATTCTGGGTTGCGGGCCTCTCTGACGATGACGTGTCCCTGCAGAAGCTGTGGCCTTGGGACCGCGGCATGATCCACCTGCGCCAAGCGATCTTTGGCGACAATGTGCTGCCGCCGCTCATGGGGCGCGACGGTTTGGGACGTTGTCTGATGTCGCGTCTTCTTTGGGGTGCGCGTATGTCGCTGGCCGTTGGTTTCTTTGCAGCCGCGGTATCGCTTCTGATCGGCGTGACCTACGGTGCGGTGTCTGGCTACGTCGGTGGACGCGTCGACAACGCAATGATGCGGGCGGTGGATATCTTCTACGGAATCCCCTTCATCTTCGTCGTGATCTTTCTGATTACTGTACTGAAGGGGCGGGCGGCCGGCGCAGAAGATGTAGCAGGCCTGAACTCCTTCGTGTTCTTCGTCGTCGTTGCTCTGATCTACTGGCTTACGATGGCACGAGTCGTCCGCGGGCAAGTCGTGTCACTGCGTGAGCACGAGTTCGTGACCGCGGCACAGTCGCTGGGTGCGACGACGGTCGAGATCCTTTGGCGTCACATTCGGCCCAACCTGATCTCGATCGTGATCGTCTACCTGACGCTGACGATACCTAGGGTCATGCTGTTCGAAGCCTTCCTGTCGTTTTTGGGTCTCGGTGTCGAGGCGCCGGACGTCTCTTGGGGCGTCTTGATTCGGGAGGCCTTCGACGTCTTGAATCCCGTGCAGGTTCTCTGGTGGCTGGTTTTCTGGCCGAGCCTGTTCTTGGCCGTTACGCTGTCGTGTCTCAACCACCTCGGTGACTGCATGCGAGATGCGTTCGATCCGCGTACCGTGACTTGAGGCCCCGAACTGAACTCGATTGAGATGCCCACAAGGAGCGCGTCCATGTCTGGCTTCCGCCTCGCTGGTCTGTTGGTAGCGGTTGTTTGTCTCGTGACCTTCGCTTGCGTGCAGCCTCCGGGCCTTCCCGACCCCGCCGACGGCGCCGATGTCGTGTTCTTGGGAGGGCGTTTCTACACTTGCGATGACAGCAACCCAGAAGTGTCGGCGATTGCCGCCAGAGATGGTTGGATCGTCTATGCCGGCGACGAGGCCGGGGCCAGTGACTTCATTGGTGCGACGACTCAGGTCGTCGACGTGGCCGGGGCGACTGGGTTTCCCGGCTTCACCGACAGCCACGTCCACATCGAAGGGGTCGGCAAGCGTGAGCAACTCTTGGACCTGCGCGGAACCGCAAGCCTTGGTGAGCTACTGCAGCGCCTGCAGCAGCGAGTCGCTGAGACCCCGCCGGGTCAGTGGATCATCGGCCGGGGGTGGATCGAGACCTTCTGGGAGCCCGCGCGATTTCCAACCCGCTTCGATCTCGACGCCGTATCGCCGCAGCACCCGGTCTTTCTGTGGCGCATCGACGGTCATTGTGCGATTGTCAACACGAAGGCCCTCCAGCTTGCTGGCGTGGACGCTTCGACAGTAGCGCCCCCTGGTGGGGAGATCTTGCTCAAGGATGGTGTACCGACTGGGCTTCTCCTCGATGGCGCGATGGGGCTCGTGCGTCGCTACATGCCGCCGGCGACCGCGGCTGAGATGCGGGCGCAACTGACGCAAGGCGCGGAGACGTACGGCCGCCGCGGTTGGACTGGAATCCAGGTGGCGGGACACAGCTGGCAGCAGTTGTCGCTGCTGCAGGAGTTGTGCGCCGCCGGCACGGTGCGCCTGCGTGTCTGCGACGCGATCTACGGCCCCGGGTCCGAAGCGGAGCGCTTGATTCACAACGGTGCGATCGGTGTCGCGCGTGGTTCCATGTTTGCGGCGCGGACCATCAAGATCAGCTATGACGGCGCGCTGGGCTCGACCGGTGCAGCGTTGCTGGAACCGTACAGTGATCGGCCAGACACCAGCGGCCTTCTGCAGCACGACGACGCTTCGTTGCTGCGACTGCTAGAGCTGGCGCTGCGCGGTGGCATTCAGGTGCAGGTGCACGCCATCGGTGATCGCGCTAATCGACGGATCCTCGATCTGTTCGAGCAGGCTTTCGCGCGGGTGCCCGTTGCCGAGCGTCGCGTAGCCGAGCCGCGCTGGCGAGTCGAGCACGCGCAGATCCTGCACCCCGACGACATCCCCCGCTTCGCCCAGCTCGGCGTCATCCCGTCGATGCAGCCCTCGCACGCAATCACGGATCTCCACTTCGCCCCCGCGCGTCTCGGGCGTGGGCGCCTTCGTGGGGCCTACGCTTGGCGCGCGCTGATCGACAGCGGTTGCCAGATCGCGGGTGGTACCGACGCGCCCGTCGAGGCGGGCGATCCGCTGCTCGAGTTCTACGCAGCATGTGTCCGCAAGGATCCTCGCGTGGGCCCCGACCCGGTGTCGGGTCCGGGTTGGCACCGCGAACAGCGGGTGACGCGCCAGGAAGCGCTGCAGATGTTCACGACTTGGGCTGCACATGCGGCGTTTCAGGAAGAGTGGCGCGGTACGATCGCTGTCGGCAAGGCCTGCGACCTCACGCTGTTCAGTCGCGACATCATGACGGTGCCAGAAGCAGATATCCTCGGAGCGCGCTGCGTAATGACAGTCGTCGATGGTGCCGTGATCTATCGCGAGGCAGACGCCAAGACCGCGGCGCGCTGAAGCGTCAAGTACTCGAGGCGTCCAGTAACAGGGCGTCCAGTAACTCAGGGCGTCCAGTAACTCAGGGCGTCCAGTAACTCAGGGCGTCAATTCAGAGTCACTTCGTCGTAGAGCGACTGCAATCGTTGCGTGATCGGTCCAGGGCAGGCACTGAGCGGCCGCTCGTCGACTCGCCGCACGGGCAGCACCCCTTTCAAGGTGCTGGTCAGGAAAGCTTCGCTGGCCCCGAGCAGGTCTTGCGGTGGATACGAGCCGAGAGCGTGCGGGATCTCGGCAGCGGCTGCCAACTCGAGGATCTTCGCGCGGGTGACCCCCAATAGGATTCCTTCATCCGGCGCTGTGTGCAGCTCTCCGTCGTGCACCCAGAAGAGATTCGACGTCGTGCATTCAGCGACTGCACCATCGACGGTAAGGAGCACTCCCTCGAAAGCGCCCCGCTGTCGCGCCTCCTGGTAGGCCAAGATGTTATTGAGGAAGTTGCCGCTCTTGATGCTCGGGTCGAGAGCGTTGGGCGGATTACGCCGCACTGCAGTGACGACGATGTCGATGCCGCTGGCGGCCAACGGATGGCGTCCAGGTTCGATCGGCCAACCGTAACCGATCAGGCGTGGTTCCGTGCAGTGGCTCGGATCCAGTCCCAACGGGCCGCTGCCGCGCGTGATCGTCAGGCGCACTCCCGCTTCGTGCCCCGCTGGCCGAGCGGCTACAAGCTCGTCGAGGACCGCAGAGATGCCGCTACGTCCCCACGGTAGCTGCAAGCCGATCGCAGCTGCGGAACCCTCGAGTCGCTCGAGGTGCGCGTCGAGTTCGAAGAAGCGACCGTTGTACGTGCGCAAAGTTTCGTAGATCGAATCGCCGTAGAGCAGGCCGCGATCGAAAACGTCGACTTTGGCCTCGTCGCGCGGACGAATCGCCCCATCGCACCAGATCCAGACATTCCTGCGTTCGTTTCCGGCCTCGGCCAAGCCATGCCCCTCTTCGTGTCGCTCGCCCGCGCGAGCTGCTCTGTTTTGCTGCATGTCGCCCTGCGCTGGAACGGATCATCAATGACACCGCGTCCGATGTAAATGAATCCTTACGGAGTTGCGTCACTCTGTCTCCATTCGCGGTATCGTGGCGACTGCAGTGCCAAGCAGAGACGGCCAGCGAATTGCATGCGAAGAGAGTCGTGTTGCTCGCAGCTGCTGCGGTACGAATCGCCTGGGCCTAGGCGCAGAAGTTTGCAGTACTCCCTTCGCTGCGTTCGTCTTCATTCATGGGGCGGGTATGAAAGGGAGGCCAGTTATGGTCACCAGAAACAGTACGACGCTTTGGCTCGCTACCGCGTTGTTGTCACTATGGTTTGCGCCTTTGTCGCGGGCTGCTGACAATCGCTACACCCTCTCGTTCGGCAGTTATCAACCCGCCGCGAATCCGACATTTGTGTCGTGTCTTCTCGATATCTCGACGGGCACACTCGGGGCGCCGGACCTTGTTGCTGGCTATTCATTCGGCGTTTGCATGGCGTCCAATGTGCAGGTGAACAGCGGCTTGTTCGGGATCGATGTCGCGACCGCCAATGGCGGCCATCCACCGACATTCTGGGTCTTCAATCCGTATCCTGGAGGCTGCACCTGTGCTGTCGTCATCAATACCGTGCCGGCGTTTGCACTGCCCGCCGGAACCGGCTACGAGATCGCGTGGTTCGAAGCGCAAGCGCCCGGTTCACAGCTGATCGACCCGGTTTATTGCGAGACGATGGGGAGCCCACCGGTCGAGCTACTGATCGTAGAACCCAGTGGGGCGTCCACGTGTCCTGCAACCGTGCCGGGTTTGTCTGCGCTGCAGAACCCCAACCCGCCGCCCGCAGCAATCAGCGGCTTCTATCGCGGCGACTGTAACGGCAGCGGGACGCTCGCGATCAATGACGCGATCGCCATCTTCCTGAAGCTCTTCCCGTTGCCCAACACGGTGCCTGGCCCGGACTGCGACGACGCATGCGACGCGAATGACGATGGAGGATTGACGATTGCCGATGCGATCGCCGTGTTGAACTTCTTGTTCGGCAGCCCTTCGATTCCGATTCCAGGGCCCCACTTGTGTCCCGACGGCGACCCGACGCCGAGTGATCCATTGGGTTGCGTCGACACGGTCAGCTGTCCGTAGGCTCGCCCGGAGCGCTACTCGCCGATGATCTTGACCAGCGCGCGCTTGCGACGACAACCATCGAATTCTGCGTAGAAGATCTGTTCCCATGGGCCGAAGTCGAGTTGCCCATCGGTGATGGCCACGACGACTTCGCGCCCCATGATCTGTCGTTTCAGGTGGGCGTCGGCGTTGTCTTCACCAGTGCGGTTGTGGCGGTACTTCGCAATCGGCTCGTGCGGCGCCAAGCCCTCTAGCCACTCGTCGTAGTCCGCGATCAGCCCCGACTCGTTGTCGTTGATGTAGACGCTCGCGGTGATGTGCATGGCGTTGACGAGGCAGAGGCCGTTCTGCACGCCACTGCGTGTGACGAGCTCTTGCACGCGGTTGGAAATGTTGATGTAGTCGCGCCGGGTCGGGATTTCGAACCAGAGCTCTTCGCGGAGGTGCTTCATGACGACCTTCCTTCGTGTCCTAGGGAAGGGGTCTGTAGCATTGGCTGCGACAAAGATCTAGGAGAGCTGGCAAAAAAGCAGCCGTCACGATGCCGTGGGTGCCGGCTTGATCGGACTAAATCGTCAGAAAGTCCTTGGACTGCTGGAAGCGTTCCTCGATCTCCGGGATCACGGCGTCGAGCGAGCCGTCGCCGAGATAATCGTGGAGGTGTTTCGGGATGTTGATCTTCGGTGGCTCGCCACTGGGACACTCGAGGAGGGTGTAGCCCATTCCGCGTACGATGATGTTCGCCAGCGTCACGAACGCCGCCGTCTGCTTCTCCTCAGGCTCGAGGTTCTCGAAGATGGGCGAATAGCCATCCTCGATCTCATGATGGCGCAGAATCGACTGTCGCAGCGGGCCGGGTAGTCGCCACTTCTCTGCCAACCAGGCGCCGAGGAGACCATGGTGGACACCGACGACCTGTTCTTCAGCAGCGTGAAGGGTCAGTTTATCGTCCTTGTGAAGCAGCGCGATCGCTTGATCGAGCTCTTCCGGGAAGTAGCGCGCTTCCAGGAGGACTCCGACATCGTGCAGCAACCCGGCGGTGAAGACCTCGTCCTTCAGCAGAAACTTGTTACGCTCGGCGAACACCTTGGCGCCAAGAGCCGTGGCCAAAGAATGCTCCCAAAAACGCTCCTGCGGAAACGACCCAGCCGAATCGCGGAACATGTTCTTGACTGACACCGACAGTGCCAGGCTACGCACCGTGTTGTACCCAAGCAGCGTGATTGCATGTTGCAGCGACGACACCGGTGTCGAGAACGAGTAGAACGCGGAGTTGACGAGCTTGAGCACCTTCGCTGAGAGCCCTTGGTCGCTGGTCATCACATCTGCGAGATCCTTGCTGCTCGAGTCGGGATCTTCGGCGACCTCTGTCAGCTTGTTGATGACGATCGGAAAGCTGGGCAGATCGTAGATGCGGGAGACGACTCGCTTGAGGCGTTCCTGAGATGCAGCATCGCCGAGGCGAATCTCAGCGGTCGGGGGCGTAGACATGGGTTCCTTCCGGCGCGCACCGTTTGGAGTTTGCGAAGACACTGTTGGGCTCTACCGAAGTCTACCCCGCTCGCCGCATTCGGGCGAATTCACGCACCAGGGCCGATCGAGGGAACTCGTTCTTGTATAGGACCTTGCGTAGGACTGGTGCGCCGGGGCGAGGCGGCGCTTCTTGGTGCCAGGGCTAGGTGCCGGGAGTGGTGGCCGAAATCGCGATTTGTTCGGCAAGGCCGAGACTCAACAGCACCCCGTGCATCCCGAAACTGCCCGCGACCCACAGCTTGGTAGCCGCTGCTTGTGGCAGCATCGGGTCGAGGCCCCAGCACAGTTCCGCGCTGCCGCGGCGAACGGTCCCAGATAGGAGCGCTGCAACGCTGGGCCCCAGCTCACGGCGGCAATGCTCCAGGATCGCCCAATCGACGGTTGGTTCGGTGGTGGTTGTCGTTGGCGCTCCTTCGAGCAACAGGCGTGCGCCGCCGGTGCCGTCTTGCACCCAACACGCTCCGGTCGGGACGCCGTCCGCGTCGTCATCGTCCTCCTCGAGCGCCAACCCGATCGTTTCCACGGTCCGCTGCGGGAGCTCGGCCAGGAGGATGGTTGCTTCTTCCGCGACGTCGACCAGGTGGAATTCGTGCCAAGCCGAGAGGCTGACCGACGGCGTGGTAGCCAAGACTTGCTGCCAGCGGGCGTCGGTTGGCGACCCCGTCAGATAGACATTGTTCGCGACGCCCTCACGGCCGGCGGCGCGAAAGCGAAAGCCGCGGTCGGCGGTACGCTCGATTTGCTCGAGTTGCGCATCGAAGAGCAGTCGTCCGCGGCGACCGCGCACGTGCTCGTGGAGCGCAGAGACCAGACGTACTGTATCGATCAGACCCCCATCGCTGCACGCCGCCTGGGCGATGTTTCCGTCTGCCTCGGTGTAGGTGTACTTCTGTGTTTCCACGCGCCGATAGAGGGGGTCTACACCGAGATAGTCGGGCCACTCTTCCAGCAGCAGGAGCGCCCGGTCCTCGACTGCGCGGTAGGCGTCGAGACCGGTTCGCAAGACGACCCCTCCCCCACCCAGTCCGCGGCGACTGGGTGCGGACTCAGCTTCGATGACGAGCACGTTGTCCCCGCCGCGACGGAGGATTTGATCTGCGAGAGCCAGCCCCAGGAGGCCACCGCCCACGACGAGATGATCGACTTGTAGCGCTTCCATGGCCTCTCGATACCACACCGCTGCCTTGGCGGCTACAGCCCAGTCCACACTCGCTTGCGGTAGCTCCACTGGTTGCTCCACAGTGAGCTCAAGACCAACGTTGGAATGCGACGAAGAAGGGAGAGTCTGCAGTGAATCGGAGGTTGGAATGCGTCGCGTTTTTGTTACCGGAACCGCCTGCCTAGTGTTGCTCGTAGCCACGACGGGTTGCTTTCGCACGGCCCTGCCCATGACGGGTGATCCACGCCTCGATTTGCGTTGCGACGACGCGCTGGTCGTGCAGCGCGCGACGCGGCGTGCGGCCGACGAACGGGACCTAGACGCGCTCCCCCACCTGATCTTCAACCTCCGTTCCGACAACAGTTGGGTCCGGATGATGAGTCTGCAGGCACTGCTCAAGATCCTCGGCAGCGAGGACACCCGCGGTTTTTGCTACTTCGCTCCGGTTGGTGACCGCGAGCACGCGGTCGTGGCTTGGGAAGAGTGGTACGACAGTACGGGACGCTTCCTCGAGCCGATCGCCGAAGAGGATCAGAAGTAGGCGCAAGAGCTCCTACTGGGAGCCGGCGCTGATCCTCCTGAAGCGGGCTTGCCGCTGCGCCCGTGCACTCACGATTCCGTGCTGGCCACGCATGCGCGTCGTCGCTAGACTGGACGCCTGACTCGTCTGCAGCGCGCGCAACCCTCGCGCCCTCCGCTGCTTGGAAAGGTCACTCCATGCGCGTTCTCGTACTTATGGTCCTGCTGGCGGCGCCGTTTGCCGACGCACAGCAGGCATCGTTGCGCCAGACCGAGAAGCTCGAGCCGCTCCCCGCTGAACTCGCGGAGTTCGCTGACGCGGCGATCTTCCTGCTGCCGGGCCCGGCCGCTGAGGGCAGTACCGCTGCAACGCCTCCGCCACTCGAGCTACTGCCGAACGCGGTCAAGGAGCAGGTCGCCGCAGCCGAGGCGTGGCTGGTTCGCCTCGAAGCAGAGGCGACCGATGTGCCGGCGCGCGACGCACAGATCGAGATTCTGCCGGCTGTGATTGCGACTCCTGGCGACACCCCCGCCGAAACGCCACTGCAGGCGGACCTTCTCACCGGCGCCGTGCCGCTGAACGAGAGTCGCGAGTTGGAGCACTGGGGCGACGTCGACCACTCCCTCGGCGTCAGCTTGATGCAGCTGGGTCTCTTCACGGACGCGGAGTACTACCTCCAGCGTTGTCTGCGGCTCCGCGTCGAGGAGCTGGGCCCGCACCATGTGCTCACGCGCTGTTCGCTGTTTGCTCTCGAGCGCCTCTATCAGCGTTGGGGGCAGCCGGAACGGGCCAAGTTTTACCGGCCCCGATAAGCCCTGCTGCTGCGCGTTACTTGCGCCGAAATCATGGCAGCGTATGAAGAAACTGCTCCCTGGAGGCCGATCATCCGAGTGGGATGTTTGTAGCCTCAGGGAGTGAGTTCGCGACTTGTCGATTCCTGGAAAGCATGGTGTTTTCCTACCGCGATTGCGGCAGGTCATGCACAACGTCGGTGACGGCTTCGTGTTTCTGTCGGCGGCTGCCTACTGGTTGCTGCCGACACGCCTGCGAGCCCGGCGCGGCGGCATCCCCATTCCCGAGGTCATTCGTCAGGTCGACCGATTCACGGTTCGTATCATCCCACTGCTGACCGTAGTGCTGTTCTTCGTCGGGATGATCCTGGCGCTGCAACTTGCCACGATTCTGCAACTTCTCGGAGTCACTGAGTACGTAGCCGACATCGTAGGCGTATCGATGGTGCGCGAGATGGCGCCGCTCCTCATGGGAGTCGTGCTTTCGGGCTTTGCCGGTGCTGCGATTGCGGCCGAGCTGGGAAGCATGAAGGTCTCGGAGGAGCTGACAGCGATGGAGTCGTTGTCGCTGCAGCCTGGTCGCTATCTGATTGCGCCACGCCTGATTGCTGCGGCGATCGCGGGGCCGTTGATCACAACGTACTCGATCTTTGTCGGAATTCTGGGGAGCTTGCTGGTTTGCTATCTACTTTTGGACATTGCGCCCGGGCAGTACCTGCAGCGCACTCTAGCGGCCGTTGACATCGATGACGTCGTATTGGGATTGCTGAAGGGCTTGGTCTTCTCATTGATCGTGGTCGTGCTGGCATGCCATGACGGTGTGCGAACGCGTGGCGGTGCGCTCGGTGTTGGGCGCTCGACAACGGCGGCAGTCGTGAAATCGATCGTTGGCATTATTGGCGCGGATCTGCTGTTGACCGTCCTCTTCTTTCAGATTGGCTAACCATGGCGCCATACGAGATCGACAAGACGACGGACCCGGTCTTGCGGGTGCAAGACGTCCATGTCTCGTTTCAAGGGCGTCCGATCCTGCAGGGGGTCAATCTCGACGTTCACGCGGGTGAGACGGTTGTGATTCTGGGCGGCTCGGGTTGTGGCAAGTCGACGCTGCTACGAACGATTGTGGGTACCGTGTTGCCGACCCGCGGCAAGGTGGAAGTCTTGGGTCGCAGCTTCGCAGAGCTGACTCCAGCGCAGCTCGATGAGCATCGCACGAAGGTTGGAATTTTGTTTCAGTCAGGAGCGCTGTTTCAGTCGATGACTGTTGGCGAGAACATCGCCGTGGTCCTGCGTGAGCACTATCCGTTGTCGGCCGAAGAGATCGACATCATGGTGACAATGAAGCTGGAGATGGTCGGTTTGCGTCATGCCAAAGACCTCCTTCCCGCAGAGATCAGCGGCGGTATGCGCAAGCGGGTCGCGTTGGCTCGAACGTTGGCGCTGGACCCGCAGGTCATGCTCTACGACGAGCCGGGAGCCGGTTTGGATCCAGTGACGCTCGCTGGGGTCGACCGCATGATCGGCACCTTCGGGAAGGCGCTGGGGATGGCGTCGGTCGTAGTGACCCACCGTATGGAAAGTGCCTTGAAGATTGCGCATCGGATGATCTTTCTCCACGGCGGCCAGGTCTTGGTCGAAGGCACGCCAGAGGAGTTGGAGCAGAGCTCCGACCCGTATCTGCAGCAGTTCCTAGCGGGAAGCTGTGACGGTCCGATCGGCGATGAGACAGACGAAGATGACTATGCAGCTGCGCTACTAGGAAGCGAGCTCTTCTCATGAAGAAGCAGGATCCACGTGTCCGGGTAGGAACGGTGGTGACGGTGTTCGTCGCTCTGCTGTTTTGCCTAGTGTTTAGCCTCGACTCTGCGTCGACGTGGTGGCGCGGTAGTGCAAAACTGCGAGTCGTGTTCGCCAACGTACAGGGCATCCGCAAGAGTGATCCGGTCCACGTGCACGGCGTACCTTGCGGGCGCGTTGCAGCGGTCGAGTTCGAAGATGGGCAGGCGCTGCAACAGAGCGGCGTTGCCTTCGCCGACTCGGACGCGGCCGTGTCCGGTTGCCGGGTGGTCCTTTCGTTGGAGCTACCTCAGGAGATCTATGCGTTGTTGCGGGCGGGTGCTCGCGCGACGATCGACAAGACGTTGACTGGAGTCACGGTCGTGAACCTCGAGCAGGGCGAGGGGGATCCCCTCCCCCATGCAGCGACCATCGCTGGCACAGAGCGCGCATCGATTCAGGAGATCACCGACGAGCTCCACCGCGCGTCGCAACTGGTGTCGCAGGTGTTGTTGACCGTGGACAAGGTTGTGGCGCGTTGCTACGACGACGATCTCATTGGAACCACACTGTCGTCGCTGCGTGATGTGGCGCAGGAGGGGCAGCGAGTCGTACGCTCGTTCGATGACGTGATCAAGGAGAACCGCGGCAACGTCGAAGAGTCGACGCGAGGTGCCAGCGAGCTGTTGGCGCAGCTCAACGAGGTATCGGCGGAGCTCCCGGCGCTAGTGACTCATCTGGAACGCATCTCGAGCGAGGCTTCCGACTGGATCGTTGGCACGCGCCCGCGCCTCGACGCGATCACGGAAGACGTCGCGGCAAGTACCACCGATCTGCGGGCTCTGGCGTCTGACCTGCGGCACCGGCCGTGGCGAGCGCTGCATGCACCCACTGCAGATGAAGCGAAGGCGCTCGAGCTGTATGAGAGTGCCACTCACTACAGCCAAGGCACCGTCGAACTGCGCCGATCGATCGATCGTCTGACGCAGCTACTGACGTGGATCGATGAAGACCCCGACATCTATCCCGCGGTACGGGAAACGCTGCAAACGCTGCAGACGCGCTTGCAGCGGCACAAAGCGTTCGAAGAATCGCTGTGGGAGCGCCTCGAGGGGTTGGCGCCGTAGGCAGACCCGAGTATCCGTCCTGGGTCGGCCGTCGACAGGCGTGTGTCAGAGTCAGTGGTAGCCGCAGCCCACGCCGCCGTTGGGTTCGAAGGCAACCCGACAGGCAACAGGCGCAGTTAGGCTTCAACCGCAGACACCCGGCAGCGAATCGACCGCCGAGTGGAGCGTCTAGCGTGGCCTCGGTTGCCGGGATGGTCGTGCAAGATTGAAGGCAGCGTCTACCGTGACCTGTCGGTCGTGATCGCCGCGAGTCAAGTTGCCGCGACTCACCGTGAATCCCCCAACAACCCACAGAGCATCGCTGCAAACTCAATGGGCTGGAACGAACTCCGGGAAGATCAGAGTTCGAGGCGCTCGAAGGTTTGAATGAACTTCGTGTGGCGCAAGTGCGGCGGCAGCAGGCGCTGCACCCCGTGGAGCACTTGCTTCAGGCGGCTCTGCTCGGCGGTCGAGCTGAGGCTCGTGTACACCGGTGCGTTCGTTGCCTGATAGCCACAGGCCGCCAGGATCGCAGCGACTCGGCGCGGACTGACGGCGCGTTGATTCGGCGTCAGGAAGTTGACGCGCATGAAGCGATTGAGCACGTTCAACAGCAAGTAGGACTGTGGGTTAGCGGCGTTGGGCTCGAATACGAAGACGTATCGCTTCGACACGCGAGCCGCCTCCCGCAACACCTGCTCGAAATCGAGGAAATGGTGCAGCACCAGGCTCAGGAACGACGCATCGAACGTGCGATCGGCAAACGGTAGCGTGCGGATGTCTCCGCAATGGAACGTACCCTCGAGCCCCGCTTTCGCGAAGTTCTCGCGGCACAGCCCGACTGCCGTGTCGGAGAGTTCCACGCCTGTCACTTCTAGCCCGCGACTTGCGAACAAACGCGAGTGTTGGCCACTGCCGCAGCCGATGTCGACGATGCTGTCGCCGGCGGCGAGGCGTGCAACTGTATTTTCGTGCACGACTTCGTAGCCCGAGCCAATGAAGTGGTGGTCGCCGCGCCCACGGTAGAGCGCTTCGTAGTGTTCCTTCTCGCGCGCGAGATGCTGTGCTGTCGCCATCGTTCTCCCTAAACCTGTTCCTGTTCCTCTATCGGAAGGCTGCGCGCGATCCTGCAGCCACTTTCGGTGGGTTTGACGAGCTTTCCGCCATAGTTGTGCAGGCCGTGTTCGGCGGGCCCGATAGATAACGTAGGAACAGACCCAGGAGCAGCCAGCGTTGAAGATACTGATGAATGCCACGGATGGGCCGCTAAGTCTGCGGGCGATCCGGCGCTACGTTCTCGAAATGGCGGCTGGCCTCGGGCACCCCGACAGCGGCGTGGACCTGCACTTGATGTTCTTGACGCACCGCGTCAATCGCATTCGCCGCTTCTTGAAGCAGCTACCAGCCGAGACGTCCTACCGTTTGCGGGTCGTGCCGGTCCCTCGCCGAATTTGTTACGACCGCTACGAAGAAACGCGGCGCGAGCTCCGCTGGTTGACCAAGGGGATGGATCTCTACCACGAGACGACGACCGACAGTCCACGCTTCCTCGACACGCCGGTACTGACGACGATCCATGGCTGCTGCCCACTGGTGCGGCCAGATATTCTGGATCCGGGTTTCGTGCGCGGCAAGAGCGCGTGGTTCGACCGAGCGGTGCGCAATAGTGGCTACTTCACAACGGTTTCCGCGACCTCGCGCGAGGAGTTTCTCGAGCGCTTTCCCGTTGCGCGCGAACTCGTCCGCCCGATTCCGCTAGGAGTCAGCGAGCAGTTTTCGCACGTCGCACCCGAGGTAGCTCAACAAGCAGTGCAAGAGACGTTCGGCTGGGACCAGCCCTACGTGCTCTACGTTGGAGGAATCCAGCACAACAAGAACATCCCCGTCGTGCTGCACACGTTCCAACGCCTCCTCGAAGGGAGCGCTTTCAACGGTAATCTAGTGCTTGCCGGAGACCTCCACTACCCCGAAGAGATGTTTCGCTCGAAACTGCAGTCGCTCGGGATCGCAGATCGTGTGCGTACACCAGGGTGCTTTCCGCCGGAGGACCAGCGCTTGGCGACTTTGTACCGGGGCGCGAGCTTGTTCCTCTTTCCGTCCTTCTATGAGGGGTGGACGTCGCCGCCGCTGGAAGCGATGGCTTGCGGGACACCGGTGATCGCGAGCGCCGCGTCGTCGATCCCTGAAACCGTTGGCAGCGCAGCCCTGACGGTCGATCCAGAGGATCCGGAGGGTTGGGCCGAGGCGGCTGCGCGGGTGCTCGCAGACCGGAACTTGGCAGCTGACTTGCGCGAAGCCGGCATCGCTCGTGCAGCCGAGTACCCGTGGAGCCGCACCGTTGGCTCTACGATCGAGATGTACTCAGACATTTTGAATGGCAACCTCGCAGCACAGCCCGAAGCGTTCACGCCAGCCTAGGCAGTTAGCGCTGGCGCTCCTCGAGGGCACGGCGGAAGTTCGCGTGATTCGACGCTTCGATCGTCGGTAGTTGGCTGGCGTCTGTGGGGGCCACGTACAGCACTAGAATCGCGACTTCCCCGCGCGGTGCTTGTCCTGGCTTCACCGGTCGCGGCGGCGAGTACGGGTTGCGCGGGTTGCCGTCACTGTTGTCGTAGCGGTACTTTGTCGTGATTCGACTGCCTTTGGGTATCAGCTGCGGCTGTTCGTACTGGTAGGGCTGTTGCCAGTTCATGTCCCAATCATCGATCTGGAGCAACGATCGGCTCGTGCCGTCTGGAAGTTGCAAGGTGACTTGCATCGTCGTGCAGACCAGATGTGCCAGCGGCGTCATCCCGAGCAGATGCAGATCCACGGGCGTCTCGTAGTGGGCTCCGGTTTCATAAGCGTTGGCGCCGGCCGGGATGTCGAGCGTTAGCGAGGAGAGAACGACGCTGGTGATCGGGAGCAAGTCTGGATCGGTTGCGTAGTGCAGACCGAGCGAGATGCCAACTTCCTCCTCCTTACCGGTTGGGTTCAAATGGAGCTGTGCGCTGAGCGTGCCCGCGGTGAGCGGCCAAGCGTACCCGGCGGGCCAGGGCTGCATTGGGGAGCCAATGTTCCACCCCCCCAGTGAACCGATGACGTTCAAGCCGATACTTCCCATGGACGGATAGCCGGTCTCTGGCGTCGCGGCGTCGAGCGCCCGGGCGAGGTCCGTGTCGTCGGCAAGAAACAAGGCGCCATGCAGTGCTGCGGGATTCGTGGCCAGCAACTCCACTGCACGGATGCCGGTGATCGTCGGGCGCGACTCGGTGGAAACTGTGGGTACCGGCAAGACCACGGTTCGAAGGAGCCCCAGCCCTTCGCTGGGGACCGTGAACGGTGCGTCCGTCGTCACGACGAGGTCCGGCTTGCCAAGCCGCCAGTCCGTAGTGATGGCAGTCGGTTCGTTGCCTCGTGGAGTGCCGCGCTTACGCCCTTGCGCGACCCAGTCGTGGAGAGTGCGCAACTCCGTTGATGACAACTTGCGCGCGTTGCGCCACAGCTCGTTGCCGCGCTTGGGGAGCCATGGCGGCATGAAGCCGCTGGCCGTGACCTCGACGATCTGGCGCCCGCGACGCCGAACGTCGCGGTACGTGAGCAGCGGGAATGGTGCACCCCCGCCCGGGACGTGACACGATAGGCAGTGCTGCGCGATCAACGGGGCGATGTCGTCGTGGTACGTGGGGGCTGCCGCCGCTGGGCCCGGCTGGGTCAGCGTGAGCAGCACGAGCGCACTGCATAGTGACGGCAGCATACCGTTCCTCTCACCGCACAACGTGTGCCCGGCTATGTGTTGGCCGGGCTACGCTGGCGTCCGTTTCTTGCGCCGCGTCTTCTTCGGCAACAGCGGCTTCACATAGCGACCGGTGTGGCTCTTGCGATGCTTGGCGACGTCTTCGGGTGCGCCGCAAGTCACTACCGTACCCCCGCCGTCGCCGCCCTCTGGGCCGAGGTCGATGATGTAGTCGGCGCACTTGATGACATCGAGGTTGTGTTCGATCACGAGCACCGTGTCGCCACGATCGGCGAACCGCTGCAGTACGGTGACCAACTTCTCGACGTCGGCAAAGTGCAGGCCGGTCGTCGGTTCGTCGAGAATGTAGAGCATCGATCCACGACGCGGTTTGCCGAGGGCCGCAGCGAGTTTGACCCGCTGCGCTTCGCCTCCCGAGAGTGTGGTTGCCGACTGCCCCAGTGGCAGATAACCCAAGCCGACGTCCTCCATCACTTTCAGCATGCGGCCGACTTCGGGATGATTCTCGAATACGACGGCAGCTTCCGAGACCGACATCTGCAAAACGTCTGCGATCGTGTGCCCCTTGAAGCGGATCGCCAGTGTCTCGCGGTCGTATCTTTGACCGCCGCAGACATCGCAAGGGACCCAGATGTCAGAAAGGAAGTGCATCTCGATCAGGCGCGCTCCCTTGCCTTCACAGGCCTCACAGCGGCCACCGGAGACGTTGTAGGAGAAACGGCCCTTGCCGTAGCCGCGGGTCTTGGCGAGAGGAAGCTTCGCAAACAGCGCGCGGACCGGCGTGAAGAGTCCTGTGTAGGTCGCCGCGTTGCTCGACGGGCTACGGCCGATTGGAGCCTGGTCGATGACTGTCGCTCCTTCGAACTCGTCGAGTCCGTCGATGCTTGCGTGTGGGCCAGGCACGACTCGTTTGCCGTGGTACTCGCGCTCGACGTGCCGCGCCAGGATCTCCATCACAAGCGAGGACTTGCCGGATCCAGACACACCAGTGACGACTGTGAACGTCCCCGTAGGAATCGAAACGTCGATGCTCTTGAGGTTGTTCGTACGGGCGCCCTTGATGACGATCGAGCCACCGTCGCCAGGGCGTCGCTCTGCCGGCACGGCCAGGCCTTGGGCGCCAGTTAGATAGGGCCCAGTGATCGATCTCTTGTCCTTGCGGATCTGTTGGGGATTGCCGGTCGCGACGATCATGCCACCCTGGGCACCTGCTCCAGGCCCCAAGTCGACGACGTGATCGGCGCGGTCGATCGTTTGCGAGTCGTGCTCGACAATAACGACAGAGTTGCCGAGGTCGCGCAGCTCGACCAGAGACTCGAGCAAGCGTTCGTTGTCGCGCTGATGCAGCCCGATAGTCGGTTCGTCGAGAACGTACAACACCCCAGCCAGGCGGTTACCGATCTGGGTGGCCAGACGGATCCGCTGCGCTTCGCCCCCTGAGAGAGTCGCCGTGCGCCGATCTAGCGTCAGGTAGCCGAGTCCCACGGTCTCGAGAAAGCGGAGGCGATTCACGATCTCGCGCATGACTTCTTCGGCGATCTTGGCGTCGCGCTGAGAAAGCTCCAGCTGATCGAAGAAGAGGGCCGCGGCATGAACCGGTAGCCGGCAGATGTCTGCGATCGACCGGTCAGCGACGCGTACTTGTAGCAGGTCCTTGCGCAAGCGCCCACCCTGGCAAGAGGCGCAAGCGTTCTCGGTCATGAACTCTTCTAATGCATGCCGCCAATTCGGGGACTCGGCTCTGCGATGCCAGCGGGCAACGGTGGCTTGCAGCCCCTCCCAGTCGCTGCTGCGCCCCTGACCGCGACGTTTGCCGCCACCGAACCGGCGGAAGCGTACGGCGTAGACTTGATCTCCCGTGCCGTCGAAGATGACGCGCAGTGCCGCTTCGTCTAGCTCCTCGTAGGGTCGCTTGAGGTCGACTTCGTGTGCCTTGCAGGCGGCCTGCAGCACTTTGTGCACGCGGTGCTTTGGATTGGAAATCCAGTTACCGAGTCGGTGATCCATTGCACCCTTGAACAGCGGGAGGTGCGGTTCGTTGATCAACAAGGTCGGTTCGAGCTGACGACGAATGCCGAGGCCATCGCAACGGGGACAGGCCCCGGAGTGATGGTTGAACGAGAACACTCGCGGCGTCAGTTCTTCCTGCAGAGAGAAGTGCCCTTCCGGACACGCCGGGAGGCGATGGAAGTGCAGCGCCGTCTTGGCGCCGCGCACGCGCACGACCACACGATCGCCCCCGCGGCGGTAGGCCTCCTCGACACTCTCGGTCAGTCGGTTTCGATCGACATTGCCGGGGACCAAACGATCGATCACGAGGAGCGTGTCGTCTGCTGTCACTGCGGCGTCGTCTTCTGCCAGCCGATCGATCAGTTCTTCCAGTCGCACTTCACCTTCGTCGGCGGTGCCGGCGACCCACGCACGGACGAAGCCATCCTTTAGCAGGCGTTCAGCAGCTGCTTGCAGAGACTCCCCTTCTTCGATCAAAAGGGGAGCCAGGATGTAGCTGCGCTTACCGGCGAGCTCCTCTTCGATGCGGCGAGCGGCGACCGACGGGCTGGCCGAAACCAACTCGGCATCGCACTCCGGACAGTGTGGGACGCCCACGCGCGCGAACAGCAGTCGGAGGTAGTCATAGACTTCTGTCGTCGTCGCAACTGTCGAGCGGGGGCTCGTCGATGTGTTCTTCTGATCGATCGAAATCGCGGGTGCGATCCCCTCGACGCGATCGACGTGCGCGCGCTGCATGCGCCCCAAAAAGCGGCGCGCGTAGGTCGAGAGGCTCTCGACGTAGCGACGTTGCCCTTCTGCAAACAAGATGTCGAACGCGAGGGTGCTCTTGCCCGATCCTGACGGTCCCGTAATGACGGTCAGCTTGCCGCGCGGGATCTCGACGTCGACGTTCTTGAGGTTGTTCTCGCGGGCTCCGGTGATGACGAACCGATCCTCGGGCTCGCCGCCGCTGCCGCCTGTCTTCTTTCCCTGCCGTTCGAGTGGACGAGGTTTCCCCCGGAACAACTCAGCCAGCGCCACGCCGGTCGGCGTATCGAGCTCGCTGACGTCCTCGGGGGTCCCCGTGGCGATGAGCTGTCCCCCTTCTGCTCCACCGCCGGGCCCGAGTTCGATGAGGTGGTCGACTACTTTGATGACATCGAGGCTGTGCTCGATCACGACGACGGTGTTGCCCGCATCCACCAGGCGCTGCAAGCATTCGAGGAGTCGTCGTGTATCGTCGAAGTGCAGCCCGGTGGTCGGCTCATCGAGGACATAGAGTGTGTTGCCGGTCGCAACTTTCCGCAGCTCGTGGCAAAATTTGAATTTTGGTGAAGATGACGATGCTAGCGCATGCTGTCATTTGCTTTGTATTCGCTCGAAAAACCCTTCAAACCCACTCAAAACGTGGGAGTTGCGTGGTGAATCGATCTGACTAGCCGGCTGGAGTTTTGACCTTGCCGAAGACGAGCTTCTTCACCGATCGAACTCTTTTTTCCGGTTGCTTCATGGCGTTTCTCTGGTCGTTTGGAATTGTCACGTCAGGCATTTTGCTGTTGGTATCCGGGCCTGTAGCTGAGATTCTGAAGTTTTGTCAGCATCGCTGGAAGTTTTCCGTTGAAGGTGAGGTATTGTTGACGATCGTCCAAAAGTTTCACGGCGCACCAATGAGGGAATTTTTGTAACAGCAGCTTGGATTTTGTGTATTTTTCATGTTCTAGGATGGAGAAACACGTGAAGAGCTTGTCGCAGCTGTGCAGATTGTGTGGAGAGAAGCTTCACCGTCAATATTCTGGCCGAACATCGTCTGCTTATGTAGTCAGGGAACATGCTACTGAGATAAACCGCTGTTTCGGTGTGGATGTACGACTGGATAGTCAGGATATTCATCCTGCTCACTTCTGTGCGTTGTGCAAAACCAAACTAGGCAGATTTAAAGGCTCAGTGTCTGCCAGTGCTTCTTCCACCACTAGTGTAGCAGGCTCAGATTTAGAGAGTAATGTGGGTACTGACCCCATGTCACTCTCTGAATCTGGTGAGCTCAGTGACGTTTAGTTGTGCATACTTGGATGTCTCACGCTGAACAGCCTGGACAAGATTGCTTAACATGTGCAAATGTAGAGTGGGTATCCAAGGGAGGAAGATCACCTAAAAAGAAGAAATTCCTAGGTGTGTCGTCAACGTCAAGCAAGACTGTCCCCATCGATGTTGCTGTGGATATGGTTTGCGAGGACTTTTTAGCTATTACTTGTGAGTCATTTGTATCTGATC
>JBCCHQ010000110.1:0-21483 GCA_039028735.1 Planctomycetota bacterium
AACACCGGGCTCGCGCCGGTGCCGGACCTGACGGGTTTCGGGGTGGGTTTTCGCACTATTCACCCCCACTTTGGATTGGTTTTTATGGTGGCCCCATCGGTGGTCGACCTGGTCCACCACGGCGAATTCGACACGATCTATCACCAGCACCTGTGCTACTTCTCGGTGACGGCGCTCGACTACGTCTTCCGCAAGCACAACCTCTACCTCAACGAGGTGAAGCGTACCTCGATTCACGGCGGATCGTTGCGCCTGTTCGTCGAACCGAAGGAAAACGTCGGTGCGTCGGTCAAGGACCTGCTGCGCATGGAGCAGGAGCGCAAAGTCGACAAGATCGACTTCTTCGCGAACTTCGCCGAACGCGTCCGTATGATCAAAGACGGCACGATGGCGATCATTCGCGAGCTCAAGGAGCAAGGGAAGTCGATCGCTGGCTACGGCGCTGCCGCCAAGGCGACGACGCTGCTGAGCTACTGCGGCATCGACAACACGATGCTCGACTACGTCGTCGACAAGAACCCGTACAAGCACGGTCGCATGATGGGCGGCAACCACTTGCCGATTCATCCGACTGAGAAGCTCCTCGAAGATGCTCCAGACTACGTGATGATCTTGGCTTGGAACTTCGCGAAAGAGATCATGGAGCAGCAGGACGAGTACCGGAAGCAGGGTGGGAAGTTCATCGTGCCGATCCCGGAACCGGCCGTCGTAGGGGAGACCAATGCCGTCGAAGTATCCTGAGTTCCAAGGGCGCCCGATCCGCTCGATCTACAAGATGCAGCCCGCGCCCGTCCACAGCGTCATGCTCGTACGGACGCAGGAAGAGGCGCTGAGATACCCGACGGGTACGATCGATCTCGGCTTCTGCGAAGACAATGGCTTCGTCGTGAACCTCGAGTTCGACCACACTCTGCAGCACTACTGCGACGAGTGTGAAGAGACCCAGGGTTTCTCGCCGACGTTCACGAAGTTCCACGAAGGGCTCGCGCGACAAGTCATCGATCGCTTCGACCTCAACGGCAAGAAGCTGATCGAAATTGGCTGTGGCAAGGGCGACTTCCTGAACATGCTGTGCGAGTTCGGCGGCAACAGCGGGATCGGCTTCGATCCGGCCTATCGCGCCGATCGCGATCCGTACAAGAACGATCAAGTACAGTTCTTCACGGAACTCTACTCGGCGGAACACACGAAACACGCTGCAGACTTCATCTGCTGCAAGATGACACTGGAACACATCCCGGACGTCGTCGCGTTCGTGAGCATGGTCAGGCAGTCGATCCCCGACGGGCACGACTGCACGGTGTTCTTTCAGATCCCCGAACTGCGTCGGGTGCTGACCGACGTGGCGTTCTGGGACATCTATTACGAACACTGCTCGTACTTCACGAAAGGCTCGCTGGCGCGGGTCTTTCGCGCAGCGGGCTTCCATGTCGACGACCTGTGGACCGACTACGACGACCAGTACCTGATGATCGCAGCCAGCCCGGCCAAGCCTGGTGAGGAACGTGCCCCTCTCCCCCAAGAGGAGAGCATCGAAGAGCTCACCGCCGAAGTCGATACCTTCACACAGCGTGTCGAGCAACGTCTGGGCGAGTGGCGTCAGTGGATCACAGACTCTCATGCGCAAGGGAAGAAGACCGTGCTCTGGGGTGGTGGTTCGAAAGCTGTCGCGTTCTTGACGACTCTTGGCATCCGCGACGAGATTCAGTACGCCGTCGACGTGAACCCTCACAAGGAGGGCACCTGGATCGTCGGGACCGGCCAACAGGTCGTGGGTCCCGCTTTCTTGGCCGACTACGAGCCGCAGCAAGTCGTCGTGATGAATCCTGTGTATCGCGAAGAGATCGCGGCAGACCTGAAGAAGCTCGGGCTCGACCCAGAGCTCGTCATGGTCGATCACACATTCTCCCGGCAGAGCTAAACAGAGATTCTCGCAACAGGAAGTAGGCCCCCGATGGGCAACACATCCACAGTACGCTGCCCCGTGTCGCAGTCCGAACGGCTGTCAGTATTCTTCGAGCTCCCGCAGGTGCCCGTCTTGATCAACGTGCTGTATGGCACTGCTGAAGATGCTCGTGGCGTGACCCGCGGCGACATCCAACTGACGTTCTGCGAGGACTCTGGGCACATCTTCAATCAGTCCTTCGACCTCAGTCTGCTCGACTATTCGCTGGAGTACGACAACTCGCTACACTTCTCGGCGCGCTTTCGCGAGTACGCAGATGCCTTGGCCCGTGAACTCGTCGAAGTCTACGACCTGCACGGCAAGACGATGGTCGAGGTCGGATGCGGCAAAGGAGACTTCCTGCGCCTACTCTGCCGCCTCGGCAACAACGAAGGGGTCGGCTACGATCCCAGCCTGAACCTCGACGCTGACCTGCAACGCGCTGCCGCCGAAGATGGCGTGCGCTACGTGCGCGGATACTACAACCCAGATGCCGCTCCGAAGCAGACCGACTTTGTCTGCTGCCAACACACCCTCGAACACATCGAGGATCCACGCCCATTCCTCGAAGGCATTCGCGATTCCGTGCACGGCAATCGGGACACCGTCTTCTACTTCGAGGTCCCCAATGCCCTCTGGACGCTGCGCGACATGGCCGTCTGGGATGTCATCTACGAACATTGCGGTTACTACACGCCGACTTCGCTACGACTGCTGTTTGAATCGTGCGGCTTCGAGGCACTGGATGTGCGCGAGCGCTTTGGCGGCCAGTATCTGTCGATCTGTGCGCGCATCGCCAAGAACCCAGCGACTAGCGACAGCGCGGCGGCCCGTGCGGAACTCAGCGACTACGTCGCAGCGTTCAAGGCTGCCTACGCCGAGAAGGTCGGTCACTTTTCCAGCCAGCTAAGACAGCTCGAGAGTGACGGCAAGAGTGCCGCGATCTGGGGCGCCGGGTCCAAGGGGATCACTTTCCTCAACATTCTCGGCAATTCCTCCGCTCTCGAGTTCGCGGTGGATCTCAACCCCGCCAAGCACGGCCAGTTCGTCGCTGGGACCGGGCACGAGATCGTGCCTCCTGAGCACTTGCGCCAGAATCCGGTCGACGTGATCTTGGTGATGAACCCGATCTACACCGACGAGATTCGCTCGATGGTTGGCGAACTGGGACTCGAACCGGAGTTCTGGGCGCTGTAGTCACTCGCGCAGCCTGTGGACGTCGCTTGCGCTCCGGGGTAGCATCGCGCCGTCGCGCTCGATTCAACAAGCAATCGTCGATGAAGTCCGCAGCACTCTAGCAGCTACGAGAGAGGCCCCGTGGTCGACGTTTCAGATCTACGAGCTGGAGATCCTCACTACCGCGCCTACGTCGGGGCGCCGGGGCAGTACGACTTCATGGGTGCCACCCAGTTTCGCCTGCTCTGCACGCTCGGGCTGAGGGGTCACCATCGGCTCTTGGACTTCGGCTGCGGTTCACTACGCGCCGGACGCTTGCTGATGACCTACCTCGAAGAAGGGCGCTACCACGGCGTCGAGCCCAACCAAATGGCTAATCGATGAGGCGATCTCGAGTCAGATTGGCGCCGACCTGATCAAGATCAAGAAGCCGACATTTGCCAACACCGATGATTTTTCGGTGCCTTTCGACGGCTCGTTCGACTTCATGGTGGCCCAATCGATCTTCTCGCACACCGCGCGCGATCTGGTCGCGATCGCGTTCCGCAACTTTCACGCGGCTCTCGCTGAGAGCGGCATGGCCCTCGTGACGTTCGTCGAAGGCGCTGACTACGACGGAGAAGAGGGTTGGGTCTACCCCGGTATCGTCACGTTTCGCGAAGAGACGATCCACGGCTTTGCCCGCGCCGCGGGACTGCTGTCGGCACGACTGCCGTGGTATCACCCGCGTCAGACCTGGTACATGCTAACGAAAGACCCAGCGCGTCTCCCGAACAAGGCGGCGCTCAAGCATCTCACCGGCGCCGTCTTCGACCCGGAATTCGAGGCGAGCTACAAGAAGGTCAAAGTCGACCGCCCGAAGAACCGCTACCCACGCTGGAAAAAGTGGGTCGCCGCATGCCTCCCCGCCGGCGTACGAGATCGCTTGATCGCCCGTTCGCAACGCAAACAAGGCTGACGCCCGCAAGAGCCGAAACCGTAGCCAGCGCAGGCGAAGCGAGGCCCGTTCGGGGAGCGCAGCGGGACCCTTCACAAAGCCCCGCGCAAAGCGCGTCCTTACCAAGATTGGCGCGTTCGGTTGCACCGCAGGCGCAAGCGGCGTGACAATCCCAAAGAGCAAGCGAAGCGCAGCCCGTTTGGGGAGCGCAGCGGGGGCTTTCGGAAAGCCCCCAGATAACTTGCCTCAAGTCGAAGCAGTTTCGCCCTGATCGCTCAGCACCCAGCTGCCAAATCGCTACTGCACAAGCCCCCACTGCACTCCGACTTGCAGAATCCGCCCGAGATAGTTGTCCCGTAGCGGCCTCCTGCCGCATCTCCATAGTAGTGGAGTTACCAATCCCTGAACTCCGGAGCCCAGTGGGTGACTGGCGGGCACGCGCGCCTACTGGGTTCCATTCTCCTACCGACTCCTCCCACTGCCCGGGAGACCCTCGCCTGGCCCTGCGCTGATCCTAGCAGAGCCAGGCGCTTTCAATTGGCAGCTACGCGGCAGCAAGCGGCGCGCTCTCAGGAAGAAGAATGGTCTCGCGTCAGGTCGTCGAGGGCCGTGCAGACCATCCGCTCGAACTGATCGGCATCGGCACGGATCCCCTCCCCTACGGGCGCACCTAGCAACCAGCCATGGGGTTGGCCCAGCATGCTGGAGAGTTGCTGCAGCGCGGGCTGCAACCAACTTGGTGAGTTGATCTCGAGCATCGGCGCTGTCGTCGGTGCAAACAGCATGTTCGAGAAGCCCGCGCCGTGCGGCCCGACGACGATCTCCGCATCCCGAAACAGCTCGACTTGCTGCAACAGTCCAAAGTCGCTGCAGCAGACCGTCTCGAACCCTAGCTTGTGCAAGCGCCCCTCGATCTCGTCTTCGTTGAGCAGCTTGCGCAGAGCTGAATCGCGGCGCGTAATGTAGAGGCGCCGGTACGGCGGTCGCGACGGCGGCCCGGCGGCCGCGAGTAGTTTCTCGCGCAGCCAGAACACGACCCATGGATTGGGTGTGGCCAACGGGCGCGGCAGGCTGGGGTAGACCAACCACTCGACTTGAACAGGCGAACCATCGATCTCGACCAAGCGCTTCCGGTCAACGCCGAACAAGTCGAGCGACTCCAACTGGAAGCCCTTCAGCCCCTTCGGTACCAGCAGCGGCAACTCCCGCAAGTCGTCGAACTGTTCGATCAGACTCAGCCGCGACACAATATCGAAGAGCCAATGGTAGTAGTTCTCCCAGTAGCGAGAAGCGAGCACGACGTGGGCGCCCTCGAGGCAGCGGGCCGCCGGCCAACGGCGCCGAAAAGGTGCGTCGCTGTGTGCGAGTTGTCGCTTCGTGATCGCCGAGTCCGCAAAGATCTTGCCAGCGGCGCTCGTGACGATGAACTGGTCACTGACCAGACGTCCGTTGGGAATCCCCGCGACGAATACATCTTCAGTCCGTACCTCGTGAGCACGACCGAACGTCTCGGGGTCGATCGAGTACTTCGAGGCTCGGCACGGGAAGCTGTCGCCACGGTGCACCAGCGTGTAGCGCCCTGAACCGGCCGCGGAAGCCTCCGAGGGCGGACCTGCACTGGCCGCCGGCGCTAGCTCGGCTGCGAACGTGGTTTGCTCCGGATAGGACCGGACGAACCCGAGCAAGCGTCGCATGCCACGCCGTACTTCGCGCTTGATCTGCAACCGGTTTCCTGTCGTGGGTGGTGCCGTGTGAACTCCTCTGAGATACGTCAGATCGTCCGTGAGGCATGCATTGGGGTCAAGAGGAACGCCATCCTCACGTCAAAAACAGTGTCCTGAAAGCCGCTGTTGTGTATCCTCCGGGCGCGGAGACCGAGGGGGAAATCGATGGGTCGCGGGCTGTATCCAATGCGGCCGGCAGCGGACAACTTGCTGAGGATGCGACCAGAAGGGGATATCGATCGTGACAGCCGGCAAACAGAACGAGACACCACAGGTGGCACAAACGTCGCCCGCCCAAGCGTTTCACCGTGGCGGCGAACTTCCTACGGTGTGCTTGATCGTGCCGCCTTCGGCGTTCCTCCTCGACGAACGTGTCTTCATGTCGCTGGGTCTCTTGAAGGTGGCCGCAGTAGTAGAACAAGCTGGGTACCCGGTCGAAGTTCTCGACCTATCGGGGGTCGAGAACTACCTCGATGCCCTGGATGCGCAACTCGAGAGCAGTAGCGCAACTCACTACGGCTTGACGTCGACGACTCCACAGATGCCAGCAGCTACGGCAATCTTGCAGCGCATTCGTGAGACTCGCCCCGAAGCCAAGACGATCTTGGGCGGACCGCACCCGACCCTCGTCTATGCAGCGCGCCGCCGCGAAGTAAAGCTGGACAAGCCAGGTCGTGGCACGAAGTCGTTCGAGCACCTGTCGAACCTCGCAGACATCATCGTCTGTGGCGACGGCGAAGAAGCGATTTTTGTCGCCCTGTCGCCGGATGCCCCAGCGGTCATCGACGCCGACGATCCCAAAGGGGAATACTTCCTGACGCAGCAACAACTCGAAGAACTGCCGCTCCCCGCTCGGCACCTCGTCGAAGTAGATTCCTACAACTACGAAATCGATGGCTACCGTGCGACCAGCTTGATCGCGCAGCTGGGTTGTCCATTTGCTTGCGGGTTCTGTGGCGGTCGTGAGTCGGCGATGCTGCGCCGGCCGCGACTCCGCGCCAGCGATGGCGTGATTCGAGAACTCGAGCACCTCTACACCCAGTACGGCTTCCGTGGCTTCATGTTCTATGACGACGAGCTGAACGTAAACCCGCAGATCGTCGAGCTGATGCGCGAGATCGCCGCACTGCAAAAGCGCCACAACACCGACTTTCGCCTGCGCGGTTTCGTCAAGAGCGAGCTCTTCACCGAAGAACAGGCCGAGGCGATGTACGCAGCCGGGTTCCGCTGGATCCTGGTCGGCTTTGAGTCTGGGTCGCCGCGGATCTTGACGAACATCAACAAGAAGGCAACGCGCGAAGACAATTCGCGTTGCCTGGCGATCGCGCACAAGCACGGCCTCAAGGTCAAGGCGTTGATGTCTGTCGGCCACCCCGGCGAGACCAAAGAGACGATCCGCGAAACGCGGGATTGGCTGCTGGAGAACAAGCCCGACGACTTCGACGTAACGATCATCACGACCTATCCGGGCACGCCGTACTTCGATCGTGCCGAACCAGCGCCCTTTGTCGACAACGTCTGGGTCTACACCTACGCCAAGACAGGCGACAAGCTCTATGCCGAGGAATTGGACTACACGACGACTGCCGACTACTACAAAGGCGACCCGAACGGTGGCTATCGGTCGTTTGTCTTCACTGACGACCTGTCACAAGACGACCTGGTCCACTTGCGAGACAAGACCGAGCGCGAAGTTCGCGATCAGCTCGACATCCCCTTCAACCCGTCCGCGGTGAAGGTCTTCTTCGAGCACTCTATGGGCGCCTCGGGGCCGCTCCCACCTTCGATCCTCCGCAAGAGTTCGACAGGGACACGCCCCCGATCGACGACAACGGGCAGCCGCACGCCGTCGCCAGTCGAGTAGGCTGTTTGCTGAGAGACCATCGCGGCTGAGAGTTGGAGCACAACTTTGGCCATCCCCCCCTGCGGCACGTTCGACTACACCTTCGTCGTGCCCGAGGCCGGTACCGCTGAGCCGTGGCAGGCGCTCCCTGGCAAACGCCCCAAGCCTCGCGGCGATTCATTGATCGATGATCGCCTGGTGGGCTGGCAGCCGCGGATCGCGGTGGCCGCCAGCTCCTTTCAGCTTACTGCTACGGACTGCGACGCCACGCTCGAACTCGGCGTCGACCCCAGGCTGCTGGCTGCCATCCAACCGGGCGATCGACTGCATCTGACAGGGACGGCTTGTGGAGGTACGGGTCTTTCGTTGCTGCGCGACGGGCGACTCGTCGTGGCCGCAGGGGCGATACGTTCGGTGCCTCTGGGAAAACCCTACAAGGTCGAGGTGCCAGAAAATCTCATCCGCAAAGCCGCTGCGGTCTTTGCAAAGATAGACCCTGATTACTACTGTAGGGAAAGGCCCCTACTGATCCGCGGCGATGGCCTGGTCAGGCTCGTCAACGACGGCTACCAGTGCGAGCATGGTTCGTACTACATTCGTGTCGAAAGCACAGCAAAGGCCGGGATCCCTGGGACCGACGAATGCGTGTCGATCACCGATACAGCGATTTGCCCGAAAGCCGGCGGTGTGCTGACCGCACAGAAGATTCAAGGGCGACACCACAGATCGTGACAGGCGACAAACCTAGCGCTTGGCGCCACCTATCCCTGTTGCTACTTGCGATGACGATAGCACTCGGGGTGTCCATCCGCCTGCACGGGGCGTTCGACAAGCCGGTCGTCGTACACGGCAACGAGTACGAGCACTACCGGGAAGCTGCACTCAGCCTCCTGAACGGGGAAGTGCCCCGACACATGCTGCGCAAGGGACCCGCCTACGCACCATGGCTGGCACTGGGATTCTGGCTGCAACAGGGCACCGAGTATCGGCAATGGCTGTTGTGGAACTGCCTGGTGATGTTTCCGTGCACGGCTTTGGCGCTGTTCCTCGCTGCCCGGGAACTGTTGCGATCCCGAGTACTCGCGGTCGTCCCGCCACTGCTTCTTGCTCTGTGGCCGGGCCACGTCTTCTTGGCCCAACTCACGGCCAACGAGCACGTTGTACTGCTGGGCGTTGCATTGACGCTTTGGGGCCTACTACGAGCCATGCGCTTGCAGACCCTTTCCGCCGCCCTGGTCGGTGGGGCATGCCTTGGGCTGGGCTTCTTGATCAAGGCGCTGTTCCTGCTGGCGGCGCCGCTGTTCGCGCTGTTTGTCTTCGTCGGCAGTCGGAGTGCCGATCGGCAGCCCGACTCTATCCGTCGCCGTCTCTTGCGCGTCGGCGCCTATACCGCAGGCGCAATCTGTGTCGTGCTGCCGTGGTCTTTGTGGCTCTCAACGACACTCGGCCGCCCCGTGTTGACCGCCGCCTACGGTGACCTCGCGCTTTTCGTGTCGAACCAACCCTACGGCGACGCGCGCTACGGGGACGGCTTCGCTGCTCGCGCTGAGTTGGTCGCCACCTACAATGCCGCCAAAGACGAAGCGTTCGACCATCGGGAGCTATCACACTTCGCCTGGCGCTATCTCTTGCATCACCCCGGGTCGTTGCTGCGCGACGTTGGCCACAATTTCGAGGCTCAGTTTCGCTACCAGGGACTCCTGGGTCACTGGCTCTACAAACATCACCTACACTTGCCACGCCCCGACACGTTCAAATGGGAAGCCGCGATCTTCTACGGTGGACTAGGGCTGTGCTTGCTGGGGCTGTTGAGCGGTCGCGGTGCCCGTTCCGCGAGTGCCGCAAACGCAGTGCGGGTGGCATGGATCTATGGCTATCTGCTGCTCCCGTTCGTGCTGTTTCTCGGCGACGCCCGACACCGCCTCGCCTTCGTCCCTGTAATGGGGCTGTTGGCCGCGCTCTACCTAAACAGCGTCTACGAAGCTCGGAGCTTCAGCGCGCTGATACGAGAACCATGGGCCGGATTCCTGGCTGGAAGTCGCCGAGCTCTCAAGGCCTTGGAAGCGTGTTTGTTTCTCCCGGCGCGGGCGCCGCGAACCTCGCTGGCCCTGCTGTTGCTCAGCTCCCTTGCCGGCGGCTTCGCGGCGTGGCGCGCGCCGCTGGTCGTGGGCGTCGAAGCCTTGGTTTCTGGCAACGCTCGCGTCATTGCAAGTGGCCCGCTCGCACACCCGCACGCTGTGGTCGGGTTCGCGGAACGGACAGTCCTCGAGCGCGGAGAAGAGTCCAAAGTCTCTTTCGATGCCACCTACCAATTGCAGAGCAATGCGGGAATCTATCGACTGAGCGCAGTGTATGCTGCAGCGACGCCCTTGGCGCTGGATGTCTACGTCAACGGTGAGCTGCAGATCACCGGAGCTTTCGCGCGTTGCACGGGTGGTTCCTTCAACACCTTTGCGCAGCACGAAGTGCTGGGCGAGGTGACGCTGCACGACGGCAACAACTCCCTGAGATTCAGACAATCCGAAGATCAAACGGCGGTTACACCTCGGCTGGGTGTCTTCCAAGACGGGGAGCCACTCCAGCGTCAACTCGAGCCGGTGATCGCAGCCATGCTGCTTCCATCCAAAGATTCGATCGAACAAGCGCTGGTGCAACAGCGTGGGGCAACTCTGGAAGAGTCCACGGACGTGGGCGCGCGCTTGCGTGTCGACTGTTCGTACGATAACAACGTGTCGGTCTACGGCCCGGTCACCGAACTCGCTCGCCCCCTCGCGGCCAACAAGCCGCATGCGCTGTGCGTCCCCGTCGACCTCTCGCCTGGCGTGCACGCCAAGGCTTGGCTCTTGCCCGTAGATGAGAGTGGGCAGCGGCTACGAGAACTGTCGCAGCGAGGGTTGATCACGACACTACACTCCGGGTTTCGCTTCCTACCGCCAGTTGACGTACAGCGGGCGCGAATCCTGATACAGCTTTGGGGACGCGGTCGGGTTAGGATTGGTCAGCGGGCCGCAGTCCGGGTTTCGCTGCCGATGCCCGGTGCCGAGTACCGTGGTCCCTACATCCAACACCTGACTCTGAAGCGCCAATGATCCTGCGTCGAGTGCTGATCGTGATCGTGATCCTCGCCGCCGGCAACGGCGTGCTCTCGTGGCTGTCACAACGTTCGAAGCTGCAGAGCGCGGCCGCGACCTACGAACGAATCTGGGGAGTGACGATCGACTGGAACAACGCCGATGCAGTAGGGGCTGCTGAGAGGCATTGCCACGGGGCAGTCACTCGACGCGATCGACGACAGGCTACGGCCACATGCCCTCGGATGCTGGGGGGACCGCAACACGCGGATCTACAAGTTCAACTACGGCACCGTGCAGGAGTACTTCACGATCGAGTGCTACAACTCCGGCGCGCCCGGCCAGATCGAAGTCGACATCTCGGCACCCGGACGCTTCCAAACGCTACGGGTCGACGTGGCCTCACAGCGCTTCGTCGACAAAGGCGGCAAATGGGGAGAATGAGCGAACCCGTGACGCCCGACCAGGCTTGCCCAGAGTCCGCGTGGCTCCTCGGTCGAGACATACTTGACACCGGGGGACCTGATGAAGTGATGGGCTCTTGTTCGCTCACGTAGACCTCTTCGTCTACCAACGACTCCTAGGAGGTGCGCGCCTGACTTTCCAATCACCATCGACTCACTGAACGGGAATCGCGGCAAGACTTCTCCAGGGCCTTCGTAGAGACAGTCGGTGACGACCTAGTGCACGACTCGGCAAGTCGTTCTCGAACGACGGCCAGCTTCTTCGGAGCGACCCGACCTTCCGACCTCACGCGACGCGACAGAGTGGCCCGAATACGCTAGGCTGTAACCCTGGTAGATGTATTGTCACGACGACTGGGCCGAGGGGGCAGCCATGAGGTTCGCGCACTTCAACTGCAACGTTGAGCCTGACATCGCGGTGTTTCGCGAGCTCGACCGCGAGTCTCGCCCCCGCGGACTCCCTGTGTTCCTGCAAGATGATCCGACGGGATTCGTCGCGCAACTCTTCATTGGCGAACAGTGGGTTCGCTTCCCGTGGCTAAGGCCGCGCCAGCTCGAGGAGGCATCTTTCGGGTTGGATTCGGTGGTGATGCACGCCGACGGCCAGATGGATGAGATACAGAGCCGGCTCGACAACTCCGGAATTCGCACAGACCAGCGGCAGCTAACGGTGGGCGACATGGGAGGTCGCTCACAGTCCCAACCCGAGATCGACAAGATCCTTGCTGACCTCGAAACTGACACGGAGGAGTTGCTCCCCCCGGACATCCGCGATCGCATGCGCAAACAGATGCGCGAGTCGATGTCGTCATTCGAGACTCAGAAGCTGCCGGTCATGAACCTCGACTTCCCCACCCCTTGCCGCCCACACTTTCGGGTCAAGGACGACCTCGGTTTCCCTACGGCAACGCCGGAACGCGAGAACAGCTCGGCTCTCGGAGTGTTCGGCGTGTCCGCGGTGGAGCTGACTGTGCCCGCCGAGCACCTGGAGATGCTCATCTGGCTGTGGAGGAATCTTGCCGACGACCGAATCGAACGGACCGATCAGGCTGCGACGGTGGATCTGGGGGACCACACCCTGACACTTGTGAGCTCGGCAGAGCCCGGCGAGGTGCGCGCTCGGCTCCATGCCTGGACGCCGTTCTCGAGCTTGGCCGGCTCACGATTCAGAGTGGCTGACATCGAGATCGTCACGGAACACGACGTGAACCCCAGTCCCTTTGGACTGAGGGTCCCTTGGCCGGGATCCAATGAGCCTCACGCAGCCAGGCTCGTCGCGCTTGACGAGAAGTCGTTCCGCGTTGTGGCCGGTGACACGACCGGGCGGCTCCCAGTGCCGTTCGGCAGCGTGGTCGAACTCGGCCTCGATCGAGGCTCTGTCGTCGTGACCCGCATCGTCGAAGAGTCTCGTTGGATCACCGCCAACATGCACCTGTATGAACAGACAGTCGATCAAGCAGCGGTCGACAGCATTGGGCAAGCCGTCTTGGCCGCTGGGGGAACCTTCCATCAGAAGGCCGAGTTTGGGCAACAGAGCATCTTGCTCCACTATCTACCGGGCTCGAGACCCGATCCAGTCGAGGCACTTCGGCGGCTTGGTTTCCACCGAACCCACTGAGCCACGCTCGTGAGTGAGACGACTCAGCGGACTCACCTGCGGACTCACCATCGAAGAAGCCCTCTCGGGAACACTCTGTAGCAACGCCGCAAAGTCAGTTCTCGACAGGGCTATGAATGGGGAGAGTGAGGGGACTCGAACCCCCGACCCCAGAGGGCAGTAGCTGCGCGGGTTCGCACCCGCGTGATGGAAGACGCACTCCCTTGACCAGCAGACTGTGAGGCCAACCCGAGGTGTGCCTAGCGACCTGGAGCTGAGTGTTGCGAACGAAGCAACTCACTCCTGAGAATAAGGAAGGCCATATCCTCTTTTCTCGATGGCTTCACTACCGACTTGTGCCCGGCACCCAAGACGACGTCGGCCTTGCCCGGAGTCCCCTGCGAACTCGCGCGCTCTACGACCCGATCATCCGAAGCGACCACGTCTCGAAGTACTATGTCCTCTAGCTTGGGCGCAGTGGCCCAGCCCCGCTGAAGGTGTTGAAGAACATCTGAGTCGCGAGCTAACTGCGCCACTAGCTTCCCGATCCCAGGAAGCATACTCGCAAGACTAGCCAGGTGGACGCCCTGATGGGGTACAGCGTAGTTGACGAGGCTAGTTACACGCAATGGAGCCTCTCGTGTCACTTCGTCAATAAGGTAGTGCTTCGCCACCAAACCGCCCAGACTGTGACACACGAGCACAACGTCGTTGTATTCAGCGTAGCGATTGTTGAGTTCGGTTCGCAGCCCATCGGCAAGGACCGAGATAGGCAATCCCCCCTTTCCGGGAGAGGTGGGATAGTCATGGAACGCGACATCACAATCCGCGAGAGCCTCGTCATCGCCGATAAGCTGCCGAAAACTGCCCCAGGTCCCCTCTGCACTGCCCCAAAAGCCATGCACAAAAAGAATGAGTCGCGCGTGGGGTCTCCCTCGTTGGTCATGCGAGGGAGTCTCGTCGGGGCAGAGTCGCCCCAAGACCTCCAGCGTGAGGCCAACGAAGTACATATGCTCCTCCAGTACGTCGCTCCCAGCAAGACAGTCCAGTTGTATCGCACTGAACGCCCACAGCTTCTTGGCCACGAGGTCCTGGCCGCCTTCGCTCTCCAGTGCCTGCGCTATCTCGGCACAGTTCTGAATGACACGTAGCCGGGTCTTCTCTTCGACATGAATCTCAGGCGTCGCTTCTGTTGTCGCTTCCTCGACTGAGGGGCAGATCACCGAGCGCCTATTCCCATTCATTAGGTTGGAACATACTTCCGCGATGCCCTTGTAGCCGACGTGCCTACCCAATCGAAACTCACCACCGAACTGGTCAAGCAGGACTCTCAAGCCCCACCAGATGGTCCCCTCGTCAACGACCCTCTGAATGTCGAGCGTTGTGCCGTCCTTGGTGGCGTTCTTCATCTCATCCACGACTAGAGCAAGAGCGATCTCTAGGTCAGTATCATCGCCATGGACGACGAGATAGTAGAGCGTGGAGAATAGAACGGGGTCTAGGTAAGTAACTAGGAAGTTCGCAATGTCAGATCCACGTTGCAACCGCGCCCCTGGCTTGTGCTTTGGCGAAAAGTGGTTGTCGAGACTCTTCGCCTGCCGCGCCAGGCGAGGTGGGCACGCGCCGCTTCCAACGCGGAGTCCGACTACTAGGGCATTCAAGTAGTAAGAGCAGCGCCGCCCCCAAACGTGCAGCAGCCACTTATTGTAGGGGTCCTCCCCATGGAGTCGCAGCACGGCTGTGGACGGCCCACCAAGGAACTTCAGGATGCTCGCACTGCCGACATACGCCTGCACGATCTCGGTTGGGTTGACGCTCTTGGTGCAGACCAGACAAGCGTCGGCGAGCTCATGCGCAATCTTCTCGTAGGGCCGAAGCCATTCGGGGAGCTTGTCTACAAACTCCCGCTGATCGTTGGACTCAGGCGGCATGCCCGGTCCAATAGCGGATACCTGACTGAATGGCCGCATAGATCGGGAGATGCTCGTCAGATCGTGTGGCGAGCACAAAGTGAGGGGGTTTGTCCGTCGGTTGCCTCTTCGGCGCTTTCACATACTCTCCGGCGTAGTCCACCCGCGAGCCTGCGAATCTCCGCATTAGGGTACTCCGGACCTGCACCAAGGACCGGCCGGCAGGAAACACGAAGGCGACATCAACATCGGAGTACTTCGAGCCACCGTTAGTCGCTGACCCAAACAACCACACCTCGACCTCGGGCATCAAGCTGGCGACGTCGACCACTGAATTCATCAGCGAAATGACGTGTGTCGGAAGACTCATGGCACCTCCAAGCCGAACCGGGAGCGGGAAGAACAACGCGACGAGTGTACCCAACCTAGATCAGCAGTTCAACATCCACAGGGACCAGGCACAGGCTACTTCGACATCGCGAGGTCGATTGCCTCGCGCGGCTCCCGAGGATGGTCAAGTCATTCCCCGAAGGCGATCCCGCGATCTTTCTGGTGCAGGCCTTGAGCACTCTCGTGCTTGCACACGCGCTACTCGAATGCTTACGTTGGCGCCGTGACGAGAGAGCCGTCAAGCAACCTAGAGCAAGAAACAATACCGTTCTGCTCAGGATTGCAGCCCTTGCGCGCGAGCTCCGTCCTCGGCAGATAGGTCCGGTAGAATTCTCGGAGGCTGGCCACAGTGCACTCGTTGAACTAGCGGGTCCTGCATCTTGTTGGCAAATGCGTAGTGAATCGCCGCAACACAGCCTTGCAAGTCGGGGAATAGAACGGCTTGTGTTGTACCACACAAGAACAGGTCCCTGCGGAACTGCTCCTTGCAATCACCGGGAATGCGAATGCGAGCCAACTGCACTCCATTCCCATCAACCAGCGGCTTCGTCGGGTTGCGAAACAAGGTGAAACAACCGGCCTGCCTTTGAATACGGTCAACTGAATGGTGTGGAAAGAAGGTAAGGGCTTCCTGGCGATTGACGAAGATCTCAGTCTCTTTCGCGTGGAACTCGTCAAAGGTCGCCGGCTGGGGTGAAAGACGAGGCATGGTGTCGAATAGGCCAACATGAATCAACCCGTCGGGCTCCACGGCTTCAGGGCCGACCCGCTTCTCCTCAGTAGCGAAGAATGCCGCAGCAAGTAGGTTGCGTGTCCAATCAAGCAGACGTGTGGCGAGACCAAAGTGTTGTGCGATTGCCATGCGTTCGAGCAGGCTGCTTTGATCAATGCCGAACGCCGCTGCGTATCTGGTGAAATCACTGAGGACTTGCGCTTCGGAAGCGTGGTACGCCACTCGGCCAATCTTTGGCTTGAGCTCATAGGTATCCCGTGACTCTCCGCGAAAGAGCGGCGTGGTGTCCTCGATGCCGCGTGCGATCCGCACCAACTCGTCCAGACTATTGACTGATCGCTCTTCGATGACGGTCTCCCCGATAACTCGCGATTAATGACGGCATAGGCTCTTGCTATAGCAGGCACGCCGAGCACAGACCAGGGCTCCCCGCTTGGGGCTCCCCCTCTGCAACCAGAGCGATCAAGTTCGCCAACAGCAGCTCATCTGGTCACCCATTTCCTCCCTGCCGTGTAACATCGGCCGAGGAGTCTTGAACAACTCTAGCTACCCCCGTGCCGTACACAAAGGTACGCTCCCGGTTACTACGAGCTGCGAGCAAACACAACCGGGTGCAGAGTTCCCGGATAGCGTAGCGTCACGCGACAATTCAAACAACGCACTGCCGAGAACAAGCAAGCGAAGCCTGGCGTGCAACGCGCCATCTCAGCGCTTGCTCGGCGAATCGATACAAGTTATTGCGCGAGGACTATTCGCAAATGAGGAGAGTGAGGGGACTCGACCCACCGACCCTCGGTACCACAATCTGGGACTAACGCTCTCGCCAAGCCTCGAGCCTCTGACTAGGAGATCAAGCCTGGTGTGTGTCGACACGCTCAGGCTGCACTCCCTGTCGAATGCGTTTTCTGAACCCTGCCAGCCCTTGGCGCCAACGCGAGTCCTTCAAGGGACCAACGATTCCGCCTCGCGAACTTGCTCCACCAACGAGCGATGGTCCCCATCATACTCTCCCCAGAGATCCCAAAGCTCTTGCGGTGTCGCACCCACTAGGTATGCAACAATTGACGGTGGTCGTTCGTAGGCGACGCGCTGAAGGTACAGCTCGTCGTCTTCCCGCAGGACAGTAATCCATGTCCGCTCGAGCTTGACAGCCCTCTCCTCCTGCAACCGGATGACTCCGTTGTCATCAAACTCGTATCGATCGTCGGTCGGAGTAGGTAGGCCGCCAGCCACGTCGTGAATCAAGAACAACTTGTTCGGGGCAGCGCTCGGAACGACGAAGGTAACGTGCGCGCGGCAGCCACAAACAATCAGAAAGAGACTAACGGTAGCGCCTAGCCGGTGCACGTTCCTCAATGGCCTTCCTCCTGGATTCTCGCCGGTCGTGGCTCTTCTGGGATGCTCTTTGACCCAAGATTGTGCCGCCTTCTTGAGCTTGATGCCCGCCTTTTCGGCATATCCTTGTATGTACTGTGCGCCTCGACGGACGCCTTGGGCTCGGAATCGACAGTGGGTCCACGACAGTGATCTCGGCACCCGGACGCAATCAGACCCTACGCGTCGACGTGGCCTCACAGCGCTTCGTCGACAAAGGCAGTAAATGGGGAGAGTGAGGGGACTCGAACCCCCGACCCCCAGATTCACAGCCTGGTGCTCTTGCCAACTGAGCTACACTCTCCATTGATTGCGCTCACCTTGCGGTGATCACGACCAACGAAGAGACGTCTGGCGGCAGCCGGCGTTGCAGGCGACTTTGGTTCTTTCGACCGCTACGACCAGACAGCAAGTGCCGGGAGCGGCTCATGAGCTGCCTTCTCTCACGAGCGGCTCCCGGCGCCGGTGTGTCAGGATCCTACGGGCAGTGGGCGTACCCGCCACAGTCCAACGGGTCGCCCGGTGTGATGTCCGTGTTGCAACTGCTGCCACCGGGCAGCGGCCCGGCGCTGCCAAAGAGCATCTCGAGTGCTGTCACCGCATCGCCGATGTTTAGGGTCCCATCGTCGTTGTGGTCGCAGGCATCGGCACAGGTGCGCGGCGTCGGAGTGACAAAGAGGTCGACGAGGAGCCGAACCACGTCGGCGATGTCTGTGGTCCCATCCCCGTTGCAGTCCCCGCGCACGAACTCAGGTTGTGGCGCCGCAGTAGGGACGAACTTCAGCGTGACGGCATCGACGACACCACTGGAGAACGTGATCAGCGAGGCGGGGCGATCGAGTTCGATGTCGACGTAGTTCCCGGGGTCCCCAGCGACGGTCTCCGGACGGCTTTGTAGCGTGCCGACCAGATTGCCGTCGGCGTCGAGGAGCTGCGCCGTGCCCCGCTGCTCGGTTGGCCCGTGGACATAGAAGAGCTGCACACTGACGACCGGCGCCCCCAGCGTGATCTGCCCCCCACCCGGTCCAACCAGCCAGGCTGCGCTGCCGCTTGCGATGGCCTCCCCAGCCAAAGCTGTCGTCACAACACCCCCTTGCCACTTCGTGTCGAAGATCTCGAACTCCGCCGCACCAGGCACGGTGATCCCCTCTTCGGCGCCAATATTGTCGAAGTTCACGACCAGATGCTCGGCCCCAAACAGCGTTGCACTCAACAAGGGCAAGACAAAAAGAGCCAGCGATACCGAGTACAGGGTGGAGCGGCGCTGCAGTTGCGTGCGTTGAGACATTGCGTCTCCTTCGTTGTACGGGGCGCGCCTGGGGGGCAGGAGCGCCCAGTGTGAAGCAGGTCCAGCTGGACCGGAGGGATCTCGAATCAGTGACGCGATGGACGCGTTCTGAGTCGCGGCCGAAGACAGAACGAGACAAGCGGTGGAGGGAATGCACTACTGGAGGGAAGGCACTACTGGAGGGAACGTGGAACAAACCGCGGAGGGACCTGACGCGTTGAGTCTATTCGCCGTTGCAACCAGAAGCACGCGCTGTTTCGCGAAACTCTGCAACCGACGAACAGACACATCCTGGAACGAAAGCGGCGAAGTGCTGTGACACACAAACACGTGAAACCCACGCTGTGGGTCTGTTTCTTGACAGGCGGGCGCAGAGATTGAGCCCAGCAACCACGAACCGCCCTCGCCTCGCTCCGCTCTAACTGGCACAATAGAGGCTGTTTCCAAGTGGAGAGCGTCCGTGGCGGCATACTCGGTGATTCCCAACGCACAGTACGGGCGAGGCTTCCATCTCGAACTGGCACGCCAGCGCGTTGCCCAGCTGACCGAAGTGACGCGTGACGAATTCGAGATCCACGTAGGCGACGCTCGCTACCGGATCGACACTGCGTCTTTCTCCGGAACGCGTTTTCGGCTGCTCGATGAGAACTCTCGGGTGCTGGCCACGGCCGAACGACCCGACGCGATCTCACCGAGCTACGAGGTTCTCGCAAATGGTCGCAAGATCTGCGAGATCCAGCCGGTATCGACGTTCGGACGCAAACACCACGTGCTGATCGATCAAAACATCGTCGGCTTGATCGACCCAGATGACATCACGACGCGCACGGCAACGGCGCAGCTTCCCGATGACGTGGAGCTTCCTCTGTGCTGTTTCCTCGTGTGGCTGGTGCAGCAGCGAGTACGCTAGCGCTAGCAGCCTAGAGACCCTCGAGCCAGCGAATCGCTTGCGGGATTCCTTCCTTGATCATCGGGTCGTAGTGTCCGCCGCGCCGGACGGTGACGACGTTCGGCTGTCCTCGCTCCTCGAGTTTCGTCGCGAACGAGCGCAGCTCTGACGTCGAGATCGTCGTGTCGTCTTCTGCATAGAACAGAAACGTGGGCTGTTGGATCTTGCTAGCCAGAGTGTGCGGCGAGAAGTTGACCAAGAAGCGCCCAAAGGAACGGTCCGCGTCAGAGAGGGCTTTGAAGGTCGGCCCCAACGCCTTCGGGACGTTGACCTCCGGCGCATAGGCAACGCACGCATCGATGCGGCTGTCCTTGGCAGCAACCACCAGAGCCAGTGTCGCAGCAGAGCTATGCCCAGCGCTGTAGATGCGGTCCTCATCGATCCCAGGAAGTTCGCTCAGCACGTAGTCCAGTGCCAACTTTGCATTCTTGGCTCCCGCGTCGGCACGCTTGAATGCGAAGCACGCTTGCCCCAGCTCATAGTCGCTGGGGTTCTGTTTCACGGCGCCGCCGATCTCGTAGGCAACGACGACAGATCCAGCCCGGACATAGGGCAAGTGCTCGGGGCGATCGCCGTCACCTAGCTTCATGCCATGAATGAGCGGCGTCCCTGCAGGCCCAACCAACACAACTGGGCGCTTACCGTTCTGAGCGCTGGCAACGCTGCCCTCGGGGGTGTAGATCCAGACCTTGAAACGACGCAGACCGAGCTTCAGTTTGACCTCACGCAGACGGACATCATCTGCGAGAAGACGCCCCTCTGGCAACGCGGGAAGCGAAGTACTCCAGTTCCAGATCACGGCGATCGGAATACAAACGACAACAATCAGGACCAGCGCAACGGCCCAAGGCCAGATCCTCCGCGATGGCTTCCGCCCGCCGCGACTGGGAGCGACGCGGCGCTGCGGTCGTCGGCGCCGTCGCGCTGCCTCTGGCTCCTCGGCTTCGCCGACTTCGATGTCATCGGCACTCAGCTGACCGAGTTGCGAACTCGCTCGGCGTCTCTCCGTCAGACGCGCATCCTTCGATGAAGCCCCGCGCGATCGTGACTTCCTGCCTGCGTTTTGGTCTTGCAAAGATGGTGCTTGCGCGTCTGTGGCTCTCGTCGAACCCGCAGCCTCTTGGCGCAATCGCTTCTCGACGTAGCTCACGAACGAGTTCGGGTCGGGGTTCGGCCCCACTCCAAGAGTCTTGATCCCTTGCTTCTCACGCTCGAGGACTCGCGTCCTCGTGCCCGTAGCAGCGTCCGGGTTTCTTTCGAGGACAAAGACGCGTTCCGGACCCTCGCTCTCGCGGGTCAGCACGATCAAGACTGGGTCAGAAGGACGCTCAGAGCTGGGCAACTCGACCACGACGATCTCGATACCGCCACGTTCGAGGACCCGATGCTGAGGCCTAGCTGTGCTCGACTCGGCGCCTGTGCGCTTGCCCGCGTCCGCCCACAGCTGGGCGAGCAGACGATCGCCGTGCTGCTGCAGCAACTCACGAAAGCGTTTCGCATCGGCCAAGAAGAGCCCAGGAAGACTCTGGCGGGCGAACGTACTGTGCTGCGACAGGTCCTGAATCATCGGTCCATCTCCGTTGTCTTGGGAGTCTAGTGAGCTGGCGACCTTTACAAGAACACCCCAAAGAGACTAACGAGAAACGATCGCGGAGTCATGCGCTCCCGCCATCCGCGCTTCTCCTCGGTCTCTGTCACGTCCAGGAGTACACAATTCGTTGGACGCCGCGCCCCTATCGCTACCTCTACTGCCTAGTCACGCGTACGATAGCTCCAGGCGGCGGAGGCCGGAGCAGGCTGAGCAGGAGGTACAAGTGAAGTTCGAGCACTTCTACTGCAACGCGAAACCGGACATCGACGTCTTCCGCGCGTTGGATCGCGAGTCTCGCCCCCGTGGAATACCGGTGTTTCTCCAGGATGATCCATCGGGGTTCGTGGCTCAGTTATTCATCGGGTCGCAATGGATTCGGTTTCCCTGGTTGAGCGACGACGCCTCCCTGCAATCACCGGGACTGACCTGCCTGGCACTCAATGCAGAGGGCACCATCGACAAGGTCGAAGAGCGCTTGCAACAGGCTGGAG
>JBCCHQ010000111.1:0-21149 GCA_039028735.1 Planctomycetota bacterium
GCGAATGGATGGCCAGCGCGTCCCTGCAGATGAAGTACGTTGAGATGCCTGCGTCGCACACTCGCGGTCTCGCTGCGTCGCCGCCCACCTGGAGCATGACTTTCCGTGGGTCTCCGTTGTCGTGCAACAGGACGACTACCCCCACAGCCTGCCAGCGGCGTACTTCGGTACGACTGACGAGCTGGGGAACTACTCCATCATGCTCCCGACGGGTGTCTTCGAAGCCGAGATCGCTACGAGCACGCTACCTGCGGGCTTTGTGAATCCCGGCGTCGTCGACATCGAGATCGATCAGAGCCCTGCCATGCTCAACTGGCAGCTGCAAGTCGCCGCCGCCAACGTCTCGGGTACGGTCATGGTTGACGGATTCGGATCCGAGGCGGAAGTCATTGCGTTCGACATGAGCGGCAATGAGGTCAGCTTCGCGTACACCGACTTCGACGGCAACTACTCCATGGACCTGCCGGCCGGTGACCATGTGTTGGTCGCCGATCTCGACGGCTCCCACTCTCACAGCAGCCTCGTGGCGCCAGACCCGATGCAGCTGACGATCGCGGTCGGCATCGACCAGACCGGGATCAACTTCGACTATCTCACGCCAACGTCGATGAACTCGACAGAGCTCCCGGGGCGGATCCTCGTCGGTGGCTCGCCGGCGTCGGGCGAAGTTGAGTTCCGCAAGCTGATCGCCGGTCAGTACTTCGAGTACAGCTTCGTAAACACGTTCTTCGGCAGCAACGGCGAAGAGTGGACTGCGTACCTCCCCGACGGTGACTACGAAGTCGACGTCGTGGGTCTCAACGGCAACGACTACGATGGTTTCGATGCCGTCGAGATCACGGTTGCGTTCGGGACTGTACTCTTGGCTGGCCAGCCCGTCACAGGATCTCTCGATCTCGTGATCGACAATGGCGCCTTGACCGGCACGATTCTCGACGGCTTCGGCATGGGACTCGGTTTCGCCAACGTAAATGTAACACCTGTCGACGATCCGACGGCAGTGCCGACCTCTACGACCACGAATGCCGACGGTGACTTCGTCGTCAGTGGCCTCAACGGTGGCACGTATTGGGTGCAGCTCGACATGAGCACGCTGCCAGGCATGGCGCAGCCGCGCGCGCGGATGCTGCAGGTCGACGGCACGGGGCTGCAGTTGTCACCGAGCGTGATGAACTTCGGAACCGGAGCCAGTGGCCACGCTATCAGCGGTAACGTCACGATCGACGGCCTCCCGGTGACCGCGCAGGTCTACGCCTTCGACGCGGCCATGCACGTGGTCGCTACGACGACGACCGACGGCGCGGGTGCCTATCAGTTCAACCTTGCAGAAGGAAACTACTCGATCGTCGCGCAACTCGATTCGCCTGTCGGCGACGAGGTCGCGCCGCTTCTCAGCCCCGTCGCGCTGGACCAACCAGCAACGCGGGACATTCCGTTCACCACCACTGCCAGCGCAACGTTGGCTGGCCTCGCCAGCATCGACGGCGCTGCCAGCGAGCTGCCGATCTTGGTCACGACCACGCTTACCGGCGTCACGATGCCGCTGGCAATGGTCACGCCCATGGCGAGTGGCGATTACCAGATCCCACTCGAGGATGGCACTTACGACGTCAACTTCTGGTCGACCCTGCTCCCCGCCGGTGTTGCGACCGAGCCGGTCACGATCACGGTCTCAGGAGCGACGATCAGCGGCACCGACGGCAATGGCGCTGCGATCGCAGCGAACACGCTCGACCTCGACCCGTTCGGGGCGTCCGACGCCGGAGCAGTGCGGCAAGTAGCCAGCGACATGATCAACGCGATCCTGGCTGGTGACGCGGCTGCGCTGACTGCCCTCCTCCACCCGACGACGCTGTGGTGGGGTATGTCGGCTAGCGAGGTCGTTACCGACTTCAGCAGCGAGAGCGAGTGGGGTGACCCGACGCGACGGTTCGACGAAATCGTCGTCGAAACGATGCAAGTCAACAGCGACGAGTGGACCGTCTGGTTCCGCACGCTGCACCAGTTCCGCAACGCCGGCGACGGTACTGCCCGCGAAGAGTTCTGGGACAGCAACATCACCGATAGCACTCGCCTCCTCTTCACAGTAAAGCGCGATAGTAGCCTCGACCCGTGGATGTTCGCCGGCAACGGCCAGAACGTTGACCAAGTGGCGGTCGGGCAGTGCGTCGAAGTACGTAACATCGGTGGAGTCGACGGTACTCCGACTGCCGAGGTCGAGTTCCTGGCCGAGGAGTCTGAGGGTAGCTTGCTATCGATCGTCAGCTCCAACGTCTCCGGCGCCGGAATCACCGACGGTACGATGACGCAAGACCTCGACGAGTGGTTCGCCTTCGTCGACGACGGCAACAACGCGGGCCCGTCGCCGTTCGACGCCGACTATGGCTCGCTCGTCGACGGTGGCAGCTACACGTTCATCGTGGACATGAGTAACGCGGCAGTCGACGTCCTACCATTCACATTCAACGCTGCGGTGCCAGGACTGGTACCCACTGCGACCTTGACGCAAACGAGCTCCGGCGGACTTCTCGTACAATGGGAAGACATCAGCGCACAGCTCAACAATCCGCTCCGCGAGCTCTGCGTGACGCTCGTTGAAGATCCGGATGGCGTTGAGAACGAAGTCATGGACGAGTGCGGACTCGCCAACGGTGCTACCTGGCTCGTTGTCGACGGTGCGATGATGCAGTCCGGATCCGACTACGAAGTGTGCGTCGAGTACATCGACGCGGGCGGTGCGCTGCAAACGTACTGCTACAACTTCTCGTGGCCGTTCCAGGGCGCGATCGTCAGCGGTAGCGTCTCCTCGACCGTAAGCGGCGCACTGAACAACGTTGACGTCGTAGCAATGGATAGCTTCGGCTTCACGGAAGTGGCTCGCGCCACGACCAACTCCATGGGCGACTACAGCCTGAATCTCGACCTGGGCGACTACATCTTGCGCCTCGAGAACCTGCCGGCTGGGTCTGTGAGTCCGGCCGAGGTTGACGTGGTCGTCGAGAGCGGCGGATCTGGCCTGGATGTCTACATCAACGGTCAGCTCACGAGCACCTACGACTTCATGGTCCAGGAAGCCGTCGCACGCTTGACGGGTCAGGTCACTCTGAGCGGCACTCCGACTTCGGGACACGTCGTCGCGTTCTCTGGCACGACGATCGTTGCCGAGGCACCGGCAGACATGACAACCGGCGACTACGAGCTCTACCTCCCCGAAGGAGACGTCAGCGTCATTGCTGAACTGTCGACCGGTACGGGTATGGTGCTGCCGGCGCCGTTCATCATGACGCTCTCCAACACTGGTTCGATCCAAGACTTCGTGCACGACTTCGACTTCGTGACACAAGGCCCGACCGACCAAATGCTGAGCGGCCAGGTCTACCTGGACGGCTCGTTGCTCGACTCCGACGTCTTGGTCATGGACGACAACGATAACGTTTTTGGCCTGACCGAGGCTATTGGTGGCTTCTTCAGCGTCACGCTGACTGCGGGCACCTACTTCGTTGGTGTCGACCCGAGCTTCCTGCCGCCCGGATTCGTCGGCGCCACAGGCTTCGACATCGAAGTCACACCGAACGGCATCACCGGCCCTGGTGTCGACGACAACGGCGGACTCTTCAGTATGGTGATCCAACTCAACTCGCTTGGGTCCATGCTGTCCGGAACCGTAACGGACCCGGCCGGCACACCGCTGGAGGGCATTGTGCTGACGATCGAAGCCGACGAAGTCGGCGGTCCCAGCCTGCTTCCTGACCCGATCGTCGTTACCGACCAGAACGGTCAGTACGCGATCATGCTCGCCGACAACTTCTACGAAGTCGTACTCGAACCGCAGTACGTGCCGACGACGTTCGTCAGCCCAACAGACTTCGAAGTCGATATTCAGGGTTCGCCGGTCGTTCTCGACATTCAGCTCGAAGCAGCAGACGCCACGATCTCCGGTAGTGTCATGGTCAATGGCGCTGCTCCGCTCGAAGAAGCGGAAATCGTCGTCTACGATGCGTCCGGTGACGAAGTCACCTGGGCCATCACCGACGCGAACGGCGATTACACGCTGGGTGTCGCCAACGGTGCGTACACGCTCACGTGTGATCTCGAGGACCAAGACCTGTCGATGGTCGTGACCCCCGACCCGACGGCAGTCACTGTCGCTGGTGTCGACTTGACGGGTGTCGACTTCGACTTCGTCGCGGTCTCCGGTGGTAACGCGACGGTGTTCAGCGGTCGTGTTACGGCCGGCGGACAGTCGCTCTCTGCCGACCTCGAGATCTCGAAAGACATCGGCGGCACGATGATGCCGTTCGCTGCTCCCTACACGATGTTCAATGGTGTCGATCACGAGTTCATGATCGCACTGACCGACGGCATGTATGAAGTCACGATCGACTGGGCCGAAGGACAAGATGTCAGCAACTTCACTCCGGTCATGCTCGTCGTGAGCGCCGGGACAATCACAGCTGACGGTCAAGTCCTGCCCAACAACGACATCGAGCTGAACCTCGATGTGGCAGAGCTCGTCGGCTATGTCTTCGCTGACGGTGGCCCCGTCTCTGGAGCCAACGTAGTAGCGACACCGTTCGACGGCAGCCCTGACGTAACGGTTGTCAGTGGTGCTGACGGTGACTTCACGTTCGACTCGCTCGTGGACGGTGGCTACTGGATCTCGATCGACAGCGCGAGTGTGCCGGCCAACGGTGCCCTCCCCCGCCAGCAGACTCTCCATGTCAGCAGCGAGGGTTACGCTCCGTCGCTGATGATCTTGTCAGTCCCCGAGGCTGCTGGTGACCTGAGTGGTGTCGTGAGCGTGAACGGTACTGGTGCAGCCGGAGAGGTCATGATCCTCGACGGCGCCCTGCGTCCAGTCGCAACGGTCGATACCGACCCAAGCGGTAACTACTCAGCAGCGCTCGCCGAAGGTGACTACACTGTGGTTGCGATCCTGGAGACGCCGCAAGGTATGCATCCAGATCTCGGCTTGATCAACGTTACTGCCAACACGACGGTCAACATCGACTTCGACGCGGTGACAAGTTCCACGACGCTCTCTGGCCTTGTTCGCTTCAATAGCATTCCGCTGCAGTCGCCCGTGATCGTGACGACCACGAGCGGCCAAGTGGCTATGGCGATGGCACACCCAGGTCCGACCGGAGACTACACCTTCGAGCTGGCCGACGGTGACTACGAGGTCATGGCCTGGCCGGAAATGCTCGACATTGGCCAGATTGCGGCTCCGGTCACAATCAACGTCAATGCGGGTACTGTCACCGGAACCGACCTCGAGGGCGTCGCGATCTCGGCGAACACGCTCAACATCGAGCCGTACGGGGCTTCCGACCAGGGTCAGATCCGGTCGTTGCTCGCGGACTTCGTGACCGCGATCACCGATGGTGACGACGTGCTGCTGGAAATGGTCCTCGACGACAACAACACGATCATGAACGGCCTCGACGAGACCGCCTACATTGCCGACGAAATGAGCAGCAGTGATTGGGGTGCTTTCGGGAACCGGAACGATCACATCGTTGGGACGCTCGAGCAGATCGGCGCTGACGAATGGCACGTGACGGCACGCTCGGGTCGCAACTTCCGGCTCGAGAGTGACGGCTTCGGCAACGAAGAAGCGTGGGACACTCGTTCCAACAACACTGCTGATTACACGCTGGTCGTCATGCGCGACAACGGCGCCTCGCCGTGGCAGATCGCCGGAAACGGCGTCTACTACGACGAAATCTGGCTGGAGAACATCGCCGGCCGCATCGTCGACTCACTGGGTGCCTCGACCGACGAGGACGAAGTCGAGTTCGGCGTCGAGGAAGGCGGTGAGCCGATCACGAGTGCGACCGTTGCTGGTACCGGTGTAACGAACGGAACTCTGTTCCAGGAGATCAACGGTAGCGACATCGAGTGGTTCGGATTCATCGACGATCTTGGTGGCGGCCCGTCGCCGTTTGCGGGCGACTTCTCGATGCTCGTCGACGGCGGGACGTACACGTTCACGGTCGATTTCTCCACGGCCGCGCAAGCGGTGGTGCCACTGCAGATGAACGCGCCAGTGACCGGTCTGTTCCCAACTGCCGAGCTCGCAACGCTGGGTGGCACCGAGGTCATGATCTCGTGGGAAGACATCCTCGCGCGTCTCGATCGTCCGGTCGCAGAAGTCGAGCTCGACTTGACCTGGGACAACGGCGGGACCGACATCGACATCTGGTCGTCTGACGGCGTGCCGTTCGGTACGTCGCACCTGCTCGTAGATCAGAACTTGTTCCAGAGTGGCGAGAGCTACATCCTGTCCGTGGAAGTCTTCGATACGGGTGGCGGCGTTCAGGCCTTCGAGCTAGAGTTCGACTGGCCTCTGCAGCAGCCCTAATCGCGGCTCTGCGCGCAACGAGTGAACGCTGCTCGAGTGAATGCAGGGGCCCTGGGTGCAACGCACTCAGGGCCCCTTTTTCTGCCTAACTCTCTGAAATCGGTGACTTCTGCGATGGTAGCGCGACAGGTATGGAAACGAGTGCTCGTATGACAACGAGTCCTGGCGTCCTCCCCAACTTCTTGATCATCGGCGCTGCCAAGTGCGCGACGACCAGCATCTACCATCAGCTCAGTCAACACCCGGACGTCTGCGTCCCCGGGGGCAGCATGGCCGAGAAGGAACCCGCGTTCTTCTCGCAGCAGAACGCCGGCACCTGGGACAACGGCCTCGACTGGTACAAGTCGCTGTTTCAGCACTGGGACGGCGAGAAAGCTGTCGGCGAGGCCTCGACGAGCTATACAAAGACACCTGCCTACAGCGACCCACCAGAGTTGATCCAGCAGGTGATCCCGGACGCCCGGTTGATCTATATCATTCGCAACCCGCTGGATCAGATCCTATCGCACTACCGGCACATCGTGCTGTACGGAGATGCCGACGCGACGTTCGCGCATTCGATCTTCGAGGGTGACTTCTTGATCAGCGTGGCGTCGTACTACCGGCAGATTCAGGCCTACATGAGTCGCTTCGAGCGCGAGCAGCTGCTGGTCATCTTGTTCGAAGACTACGTGCGAGCCACGCATGAGTACGGGGTGCGGCTGTGTGAGTTCCTCGAAATCGATGCGACGATCCCGCTCGAAGGCGAACCCCGCAACGTCTCGCGCAGCAAACGCTACGAGAAGGTCCGTGGGGCCCACCGTTTCATCGCCAAGGCGCCGCGCGGTATTGCACGACTAGCCAGCGAGCTGCTGACGAGGCCTGTCTCTTCGATCCGCTGGACGCCAGAAACGCACGCCTATGCCGCCGAGCAGTTGGCCCCAGACATCGCCGCGCTCCGTGACTTTCTCGGCGACGATCTCGATCGCTGGAACCTGAGCTACCGCGGCTAGACCTACCGCGCATAATCGCACGCTGTCAGTCCCCCACTACGGACAGGGCGGGAACCCGGCGCAAGTCAGGCTGCCAACATCACCGTCGACACCACAGCCAGGATGCGGCGCAGCCGGTGGCGGCCCCCCGCCAAACAGCGCCGACAGCGAAAACACCGCGTCGGCAATATTGACGCTGTTGTCGTTGTTGGAGTCCATCGCGGCCTCACAAACCTGCGGTCCCATGCTAAAGAGCGCCGACAGCGTATGTACCGCGTCTGCGATGTTGTACGAACCGTCTGCGTTACTATCTCCTCGTATGTAGTCGCCACTGGGTGCGACGCCCGTGGCGAGAATCGGGCGAATCATCAAGTGCCCACTGGAGAGGAACGACCAGGCGCCACCAGGAGCCTTCGTCCAGCTGCTGCCAAAATCACCCGTATCGACGCCGATGGCATTGTCGGTACCACTTTCGACGACGCCAACGAAGAACGATCCGCCCCCGACGAAGACCGGCTGCAAGAACGTCGGCAGCACCTCGAGGATGTTCCAGCCCGGACCGATGTCTGGCGCCAGGTACGTCAGCTGCGCCAGAGAAGAACCCGGCATGACGCCCGCGTCGTCATCGTACGCCTTCAGTGTCAGGGGCGCGCTGTTGTAGGTCTCGACGAAGATCGCCACCTTCGTCAGAGTATGCTCAGCAACCGATGGCAGATCGAAGCTGGCCGCCATCTCGCTGTTGAGGCCAGAGAGCAGCAGTCCTGACTCGGCGCTTGCATCGTCGTTGTCGACAACGACCTCGTTGGGAAGTAGCGCATAGGCAAAGACCTCATTCGAAGGATCGGAAACGACTCCCCCACCAATCGTGAAACCGGCGACGACTGTGTAGTAGTTCCCAGCACCTTGGGTCGGCGCCGTGTCGTCGAACGTCGTCACGCTTCCAGCGACGCTGCCCGCCACGACAAAGGGACCCCCGGGAGTGTCCGAGCGGCGAATCTCGTATCCCAACAGAACCGTCGTTGCTTGCGGTGGATCCCAGTTCAACGTCACGACGCCGCCGCTGGCGATGAAGACCGTGGCCAAGTTCTGCGGTGGGTCATTGCCATTGACGACATCGATAGCGAAGGATTCCGACACCGAGCCCGCTCCGTTTTGCGCTTGGACGGTGACCATGTGCGTGCCGAGGTCTGTCGCCATCGGTGTCCAATCGATCAGACCATCGGTCACATCGATCGTCATGCCCACCGGCGCGGCCGTCAGCGAGTACGTTGGACTGGGCATCCCCGTCGCTACGACTTGGTACGAGTACGGCACGTTGATCTCGTCGATCAACTGGTCGGCGATCGGATCGATGGTCGGTGGGGTCGCGGCTCCGGTGTTGGAGATCTGAATGCGAAAATCCTGCACTTCGGTGCTGAAATCGATCGGCGGCGTGCCCAATGGGCACGGCGAACCAGGAGTGGGGACGCTGGTGTATCCTTGGGACACGATTCGGGCCACCTGATCCATCCCGGGTGCAAACCACGCATAGGAGCGGACGGTGATCGAATCGAGAAACATGAACGTGCCCGTACCCAGGATGTCAGCGAAGACATCGGTCTGTTGCAGCTCCATCACGCGGAGGCAGTTCACCGTGCCTTGGTTCGGCAGCGTGATCGTGCCCCACGCATCGCATTCGGCCGTCGTCGAGACGATGTTCTGCGTCGGTATGGGGGTGCCCAGGACGTCGAGCAGCTGGTTGTACTGCGCGTTGAAGGTCCATTGGCTGCCGAGAGTGATCGGGGTCGGGTAGTCGAGCGCCGACGTCAGAAAAACGCCCTCCGGCTGCCCTGACGCCGCGGGGTTGTAGAAGCCGTGGACACGGCGCCCACTGACTTCGTTGTTGAGGTACAGATAGCCGAGCACCGTTGGTCCATCCGTCGAGCGCTGGGCGAAGTCTGCCGTCGGAAACAGAGTAGCGCCGCCAAACCCACCGGTAGACGTCGCCACGTAGTCCTGCACTACGGTGCGAGTCGTCTGCCCGCCGTAAACGGTGAAGTCCCAGTTGTTGTTCCCCGTCGTCCCGATCGCTCCAAGCACGACGGTAGTAACGCAAGCACTGCTCGCCGGAAGCGCCGCTTCCGTGTACGAGTCCCCTAGCCCGAAGAAGTCCGCCTGAGTAATCGTGATCTGAGCCACTGCCGTGGCCGGCGTAAGCAACTGTGCAATCGTCAATGTGACGAGCGCCATCAGTACCGCGTTGGAACGCTGCATGGAGACCCTCTCTCGTTGGAACTTCGCTGGCCCGCGAGAATAGATAGCCCGAAGAGACGCTACGAGTCTCCATGAGCCCACGGAGTGGGTCAAGAACAACACCGGCAGGATCCGCGTTCGAGCGTCAGAGCCTCGAGCAGCGTCAATCCGACGATCGCAGCAAGCTTGCCGGGCGCAGCGCAGGGCTGTCCGGATCCACATGGACCCAGCGTTCGGCAACAATCGTCCGGTCACCGCGGAGCACGCCTTCGATCTCGATCCAGTCGCCGCTGCGGATCTCATCGGCGGAGCTCGTCAGGCAGAGGTTGCGGCGTCCCTGGCCCGCCGCCAGCGCTACCTCGACCGCGCCATCATCGCTCGTCGACAATACGCGTGCACGTAGTGCCGTGACCTCGACATCGCCGTCCTCCGGCGTTGGCAGCACCAGCGGATCGACCTGTAGCGCACCATCGACATCGAATAGCAGCGACTGCGCCACCACGAAGTCGAGACGGAGCCCCTGCAGAGCATCGGCCTCCGTCACGATCGGCTGTTCCAGCTGGATGTCGATCATGCCGTTGTCTGGCAGGAGCGGCTGCCCGCCGACCGGAGTCGGAACGATCTGCAAGTCCGCGACGTGCATGCGCACACGATCGAAACGGGCAACGGGAACATCGTCTCGCGTCGCGAGCAAGAACCCGCGTTCCGCAAACGCCAGGAGGTCGACGCGCCTGGCGCCGGAAAAGAATGCGAACGAATCCTCACCGCTCACCAGCTCGATCTCGGTCACCGTAATGAGGAACTCCTGGATTCCGTCGAGCGGATCGTCTTCGATGACAATGAAGAAGCCAGCGTTGCAGGTAGAGGCGTAGTGTGTCCAACAGCCCGCCAGGGTTTGCGAACCACCCGAGCTTCCCGAGGAGCATGCCAACGACGCCAACAACCCCGCCAAGAACATGGTTTTTGCCAATTGCATCGCCCGCATACTTGCCTCCTCTCGCTAAACTCAGCATACCGGATCTCGACCGCGACACCACGAGTCGCTCGCACGTGCAGGACCGCGCTGACGAGGCCATGAACCAGCCATGAATCCAGCCTAGAGACCGCAGCGAAAGCCCTACTGGAGGAAGTGAACATGGTGCAAGACATCCCAGAAGTCCGCGTCAATGCTGCAAATAGCGCACCTGTCAACAGCTCTGGCGACTACGTCCTGTACTGGATGACCTCGGCGCGTCGGACTCGATACAACTTCGCGCTACAGCGGGCAGGTGCGCGCGCCGCGGAACTGGGCGTGCCCGTTCTCATTTTCGAAGCTCTGCGCTGCGACTATCGCTGGGCGTCAGACCGGCTGCATCAATTCGTGATCGATGGGATGCGCGACAACGCGACCGAATGCGCTGACGCACGCGTGACGTACGTCAACTACGTGGAACCAGAGGTGGGGGCCGGCCGCGGGCTGCTCGACGCGCTAGCCAGCAACGCCTGTCTCGTCGTCACCGACGATTTCCCGTGCTTCTTCCTCCCTCGGATGATCGCTGCCGCGGGGCGCCAGCTACCCGTGCGGCTCGAGCAGGTCGACGGGAACGGCGTGCTGCCGCTGCGCACATTTGAGGATGCCCACACAACGGCATACGCGTTTCGGCGCGCCTGGCACAAAGTGCTGCACCTGCACGCTCGCAAACGGCCGATCGCAGAGCCACTGCAACAAGTCAAGAAGCTGGGCACCGCGGTCGTACCCGCGGCAGCTCGCAAGTGGCTGGAAGCGGCGCCACAGCCTGAAGCGTCCGCGCTCGTCGGCTTGCCCATCGATCACAGTGTGGAAGCGGCGTCGACCCAGGGGGGCTCTGCCGCCGCCGAGGAGTGCGCCAAGGAGTTCATCGACCGACGGCTTGGGAGCTACGACGAGGATCGGAACAAGCCGCAGGAAGTGACGACCAGTGATCTGTCCCCATACCTACACTTCGGCCACATCTCTGCACACGAGGTCTTCGAGAAGATCCTCGACCGTGGTGGTCGCTCACCCGATACGCTCCCCGTTGCTGGCAAAGGGCAACGCAGCGGCTGGTGGGGTCTCGATAGCGATTGCGAGGCGTTTCTGGACCAGGTCGTGACTTGGAGGGAACTCGGTTACCACTACTGCTTTCACCGCAAAGACGACTACGACACCTTCGAGTCACTGCCCGACTGGGCCCGCACGACACTCGAGCTGCACGCTGATGACGAACGCGAACACGTGTACTCGCTGGAACAATTCGACGCGGCAGCCACACACGATGATCTCTGGAACGCCGCTCAAAACCAGTTGCGACAGGAAGGCAAGATCCACAACTACCTGCGCATGCTTTGGGGGAAGAAGATCCTCGAATGGACGCCGCACCCGCGCGCCGCGCTGGACGTCATGATCGAGCTGAACAACCGATACGCCCTCGACGGTCGCAACCCCAACTCGTACAGCGGAATCTTCTGGACTCTCGGACGCTTCGATCGCGCGTGGGGTGAGCGGCCGATCTTCGGCAAGATCCGCTACATGAGTTCTGCCAACACAGCTCGTAAAGTCCGCGTGCGTGACTACGTCGAGCGCTACAACGAACCGTCCTTGCCGCTATGACTATGCAAGTGTACTACGATGGAGACTGCCCACTGTGCCGTCGCGAAATCGACTGGCTGGCCAAGCGCAATCGCAAAGCCATGCTTACCTTCGTCGACATCGCTGGCGCCGACTTCGACGCTGCGCTGGTCGGTAAGAGCCACGAGGAGCTGATGGGTCAGCTGCACGCCCGCACTGCAGACGGGCAGTGGCTTGTTGGTGTCGAAGTGTTTCGACGCATGTACTCCGCGGTAGGCCTTGGCTTCCTCACCAGCTGGACTCGCCTCCCGATCGCACGCTGGGTCGCCGACCGAGCCTACGCGCTGTTTGCCCGCAACCGGCTGCGCTGGACTGGGCGACGCTGCAACGACAAGGTATGCCGTTAGCATGGCTGGCAAGTTCCTGACTGCGACCCTCGCTGTCAGCCTTCTGAGCGGCTGTTCCGTCGCAGACCTTCGCCCCACCCCACTAAGGGCTCCTGACTACGCGCAGAGCGCGGCGGGTGTCGAGTCGCTGCAACGCGGCGGCGCCCGCTGGGACGCAGCCCGTGCAGCGCTGGGATCACATCGCTGGGACCAAAGCAGGTCGGCGACGTTTCGGTTGCGTGACGTTTGGAACTCGACCTTCTATCGTTGGTTCACGCCCCTCTCCGCGAATTCGGTGCAGCTACAGATGACGATCGACTGTGATCAGCCGCGATCGCGCGTCGAGATCGCTGGCGAAGCAGGCACGACGCTGGTGCGCAGAGATCAGACGGCCTATACCATCGACGGCAACGACGAAGCTCCGGCCGGGGGCCTGGCCTTTCTGTATCTCGAGTCATTGCAGGTTTATCTGGAGCTCCTGTTCACGTCCTTCAGCGACTGCGTGTCGCTGCCTGTCGCGAGCGTTGGCGACACAGAGTACGACCGCGTCTTCGCAACCAACAACGGCCTCGCCGTCAGTGCCGATCAAGATCAGTATGTGTTCTGGATCTCGCGCCGGGACAGCCGCGTTGCGTTCGTCGAGTTTACGTATCGTGGCGTAACGCAATCGTACCGGGGCGTGCTGCGCTACCGCGATTTCCGCGTCACGGGCGGAATCCAGTTTCCACACACCATCGAGATCGCCGATGACTTGACAGAAAGTCCCGCAGTTCACACGCTGCTGATCGAGGAGGTCGCGCTTCAATGACAACGATGCTGCAGCGAATTCGGGGGAAGATCATGACCGTGCTGGTGTTGCTGCTCCTCACCGTAGCGGTCCTGTCCGTGTCGTCGTGCCGCACGCCGAAACTCGGCGTGGTAAATGGCACTTTGCTGCCGTGCCCACCACGCCCCAACTGCGTCTGCAGCCAGCATTCGGCGGATGACAACACGATCGCACCGCTGGCTGCAGTGGAAGCAGACGCAACCTGGCTACGGCTCCGAGAGATTTTGGCGTCGTGGCCACGGACGGAAATCATCGAAGAGACAGACAGCTACCTGCGTGCGGTGGTCGTCACGCCGCTGTTGCGCTTTCGCGATGACGTCGAGTTCCTGCTCGATCGTGACGCGGGCTGCATCCAGGTGCGCTCTGCGTCTCGCGTCGGCTACTCGGACCTCGGCGTCAACCGCCGGAGAATCGAACAGCTTCGGACCCGGCTCAGCGAGTAGCGACTACTCGCTGCCCCATACGACTCGTTGCGACCCGTCTCCAACAACGAGCCGCTGCCCCCGCGTGGCCCCCCACTGCATCGCTGCGGTGACGAGCGCGGGCTCGCCACAGTTGACGTAGTCTTCCGCCAACTGCCGGTTGCCGTGCGTGATCAGAACGTCGAGCAGCTCTCGCACGTGACGCTTCGAGCCTTGACGAATCCAGGAGAGGCAGACTGCGTGGACGGCTGCGAGGCTCTGCTCGCTTTCGTCTGGGAGCAACTCCGTGGCGGCAAGCATTGCATGGAATTCACCGGCCACGTCACGACGAACGACATCGCGTGCCAACTCTTCCCAAGTCGCTCCGGCCAAACGCGCCGCAGCAACGCGTGTCGCCGGATCCGCTGCCGCCTCCGTGAGCTTTGCCAGCATCGTCTTGTTCCTGATCTGCGACAGCACATGCCGCAGGACGGTGGGATCGTGGGCTTGAAGACCCAAACGCTCGAGGTCCTTCGCATGCGTCACTGCCGGCAGCGCCGCAGCCGCATGCGTGTCATACTTCGCCTGCAAGATGCGGGCGCTGGGATCGTCAGCCACTGATAACTCGGCGCTGGGTAACGCAGCTGACGGCGACGAGTCGCTTCCTAGCTCCCGCCGCGCTTGCTGGCGATCTTGCACGTAGTAGGCTTTGGTAGCAATCGTTCGCAGCGCCGTGGATTCGGTCAAAGTGGAGATCACGGCCGTGCGAAACTGTCGCGATGAGTCCGCGAGCACCAAAGTCACGCGGTACGACTCTGCGATGCGCTTCGCCGCACGGACACGACACCGCCACAGCCCCGCCTCACGAGCGACTCGCTGCAGCTGCTGGGCGTCTGTGAGATGTTTCACACCCAAAGGCGCGAGTCCGGCAAACGGGCATGCGATCAGGAAGTCGGCGAGTGCTTGCTGGTCGCGAGACAACCCCTGCAAAGCCACGGCTGCAATCCGACCATCCCTGTCCTCGAGAGCAACGCGGCCAAGAATCGCGACGTCGCGGATCTTGCGCACTGCAATGAGACGTACACCTGTGTCGCTGTCACGGAGCGCGACTCGCGCAAGGAGCTCTGGATCGACCAAGCGCTGCACGACCTTGCGGCGCGGCTCGGCGTGCTGCAGTTCGAGAGCCAACCGCCCGACCAACGCAGAGTTTTGCACCTTCCCGGCCGCGCGCGCGGACACCGCGGGGTGCTCGTCGGCCAGCGCAATCGTCACCAGCGACTGCTCATCCGTGAGCCTGCTGACCGCTTGCCAACGCACTTGATAATCGACATCTTCGCGAGCAATACGCGCCAGCACAGCCGAGTCCGTGAGCTTCGCTACAGCCTGGGATCGCAGACGTGGCTGCGGATGCCGCGCTACCTGGGCCAAGACTTGCGGATCCCGCAGCTTGCGAATCGCTAGGGCCGCGAGTTCGGTCTCTGTTGTCTCGAGCGCGACCCGTCCCAGTGCCTCCGAGTCTTCGAGCCGCAAGACAGCCCGCTGGCGCACCCGCTCGTCGTTGTCGTTCAATGCGACTTTCACGAGGGTCTCAACACTTGCAAGGAGACTGACGGCCACCAGCCGCGTCCCGGGGTCCCCGTCGAGCAACGCGACCTGCTGCAGGGTCGCGTCTTGATCGCTGGGCAGTCTGCGAATCGCCGCTCTTCGAGAGTCACGGAATCGCCCGCGCAGAGCAATACGACCCAGCGCATCGAAAGCCTGCAGCTGTTGCACTGCCTGCAACCGGGCATCAGGACTCTGGTCGGTGCGCGCGATCGCTTCCAACACCGCTGGGTCGGCAACACGCGCCAGCGCTGCCAGCTGCACATCGGTGTGTTCGCTCTCCTGCGCCAGGGCGGCAAGGTCCGCAGCCGCAACAACCCTCTCGAGCGCTCCCAGCCGCACCGGCGAACTCTTCGAATGCCGCGCAATCGTCGCGTAGCCCGCTGAGGTCGGAGCACGAGCGAGTGCGGCAAGCGCAACGTCGGGGTATTCTGTCTCGCAGGCGACGCGCTGGAACAAAGACCGAACATCGTGGTCCGCCTCTCCCAGCAGCGCCAAACGGTCCACTGCCGCTGAGCGAACTTGCCACGATTCATTCTTGGCAGCAACGGTGGCGACTTGCTCTGGCTCTGTCATGCGTGACAACGCTGACAGTCTTACGGCTACGTGCTTCGCGTTCCGCACCACCGGAGCGAGAGCACCCGTTGCAGGTAGCCTGCCCGCCGCCGAAAGCGCAACTTCTCGATCTTGCTCGTGTGTGGCGACCTGTGCCAACACGAACGGATCGGTGACTAGGGACACGGCCCGTCGTCGCACGTAAGCATGGCTCGCGTTCAATGCAATACGCGCAAGTGCCGCTGGATCTTCGATCTCGTCGATCAGCGCCAGCTCTCGCCACGGGAGGCCACGCGTCATCAAAACCTCTGCAAGCGCAGCGTCTGGGAGCTTGCGATAGGCTTCGTACGCAGTCCACTCGTAACCAGGCCCCGTAGCAACCGCGCGCAACCAACCAACGTCTGTCAGCTGCTCGACCGCGGCGCTTCGTACTTGTTGGTCGTCAGACTCCATCGCCAACGCAGCCAGCAGCCATTGTGCATGGATCCGCCGCGTCGCAGCGACGCGCACGGCCGATACTCGATCGTTCTCCGCAGCTGCCCGGAGGGTCTCGAGATCATCAACCCTGGCCACAGCGATCGCTCGCACGGTGTCGTCAGGAGCGTGGATCGCCCAGCGCCGCAGACGTTTGGCATCCGTAGCAGAGTGCGCCATTGCCGCAGTTGGATTGCGCTCGCGGTAGATCGACCACGAAGCCCAGGCGACGGCCGAGGCAACGACCAAGAACAGGACCCAACCGAGTCTTCGTTGCCTCATGGGGCGGCATTTCCAGCATGGTTACGGGCAGTAGGACTGACTGCACGTCAAGTTGTCGGCTGTTGGATCGAGGCCACAGCCGGGCGACGGATACATCAATTGTTGCCCGCCACCGAACAGGAAGGTCAACACAGCGACTGCATCGGCAATGTTGATCCCACCTGAGTCGTTCGCATCGCCGCCGTCTGCGCAGCCGGCTGCTGGGAGTCCGTTGAAGAGTTGCGCGAGGATCGCCACAGCATCGGCGATATCGACGGAGCCGTCACCCGTTGCGTCGCCGCGAATGAAGAGGTTCTGCGGCGCAGCGACCACGGTCGTCGAGCCACTGTCGAGAAATGGCTGTGTACTGGTTCCAAGCTGCGCGAAAACATTGTCCATCGGCGGACTCAACAACTGGTCGGTGAACACCCATGGGACCACTGTGCCCTCGGGCGCCATATCATCGACGCTGTACTCAATGCTGGAGATCCTCTGACGTTGCCCCGGAGGAATCGCGAAACCGTCGATCGGCGGGCTCACCTCCATCAAGACGGTATGCACGAGCGTCGAGTTGGCGCCGTTGGGATTGTTGCTCGAAACGAAGAGCTCGGGAGCGAATGGGCCAGTCAGGCTTCCAGCGAGCGTAACGGCAACGTTGTTGACAAAGCTGGCGTCATAGACGATCGCCACGGTGAAGCCCTCCATCGGCAACGGGTGCGTCGCCAAGATCGGATGCATGACAACGTCGCCGGCCAAGACTTCTAGGTCTGGAAGCCATAGGATGTGATTCGCAACAGTGATCTCTATGTAGTCGGTCTTCGTAACCGTGTCCGTGCCCCCGGGCCCTGTTACCGTAAGGCTGACCGTGTGCAAGCCTGGAGTCGTGTAGCGATGGGTCGGCGCGGGCTCTGTCGATGTCTCCCCATCCCCGAAATCCCAATTGTAGGAATCGACCAGCCCCTGCGACAGATCAGTGAACGTTACATCGAGCCCTTGCTGTCCGCTCAGGATGTCCGCGGAGAACTCGGCGACAGGCACGGGCACATTGTTGTGATAGTAGAGTTCGTTGTTGTCGATCCACGTCGCGTGGTAGTAGCCGAACGAATCGCGGGCCACGCTTCCTTCGCTCGTTATCACGCCGACCGGCGACAGCGCCACTGGGGTCGTGAACGAACCCGCCTGCCGCTCCGTCGCATACGTCACACCAGCTGCGGTGTAGCCAACGACCAACGTTCCATCGGGTGCGAGTGTCAGTGATCCTGGCCCATCGACAGCGGCGACCAGAACAGGCGTACCAAAGGATCCGCCAGAATTGTTGCAGTAGTACTGTGAACTGCCGTTCACGAAGATCGCGTGAATCGTGCCGCTGAGGTCGCCTTCGACGCAAACATTGGTCGACGCCCCCGGCAACGCCGCGACCGTCTCTTCGGGGCTCAGCAGCGAGCTTCCCGAATGGGCGCGCCCAAACACGTCGCCGTTTCGAACATAGGCGATGAAAGTGACGCCGCCGCCGCTGTCGCCGACAGCTGGATCCTGACCATTGGCGACATACACAGGCAGCAGCGTGTCGCGAAAGACATAGATCTCGGGAGTGCCAGGAGTCGGGATAGACTCCCACACGAACTCGTTCGTTCCGGTCGTCGTGTAGCAGCAATCGGGATTGGTATCGACGATCGCGTCGTTGGTCAGAAACAGCGGCGGCGCGAAACCGCCGCCGTTCGACAGCGCAAAGAGCACGTTGTCGCCAGTGGCAGTCGCATTCTGCCGATAGACGACAGTGGTGTCGAAGCCAGTGCGCAAAGCCATGCGCCCCAGGGGCTGTGGGTCGGCCGAGAGCGCAATCGGGAACAGCTGGAATCCCACCGACGAGCCGGTGAAGTTCAGGCGCACTCCCTGCTTGAACAGGATGCGAGTGTCTTGCTGCGGAGAGACGAGGATCTGTGGCTGACTCGAGGGTCCGAGCCCGTTGCTGAGAAGCAGCGTCGTCTCGGCCTGTACGGGCCTGCTGCTGGCCAGCAACGCGAGAACGAAACAGAAGCTGAGGGTAGAGACACGCAGAGACATCGGCTGCACCCAGATTCCCCAGACATGAATCATCAGACACGAATCGATCGACGCGGTGTTTTGGAAAGCTGAGCTGCCCTCGTTGCCGCATCACTGCCCTAGGCCACAGCCCCATCTTATTGCTGGCGCCCGAAACACGCAACCCAGCGCCGTTCGGACGACAACTCGCCCTAGGCACAGTAGCCGCCAAAACCGCTTCGTTTTCTCGCGCCGTTGCGGTGTCTTCGGTACGATCTCGGGCGCAGGACCCACCTCGCAGCTGCCACGCGCACGTTGGCAAAGGAGCGCCATGACCCCCACTCTCGTCGCGCTAGTGCTGGCCTTCCCGCTTTTCACGACCGGCCCCGAGGCGCCCCCGCCCCAGGCTCCCTGGCAGCGTTGTTTCGACGCGATCGACTGGGCCTATGCGGCGGAGGTTCCCAACAGCGAGACGCAGCTGATCGAGCTGGTGTCCAAAGGGGCAATGGTTGCCTACAGCCAGCAGTGGATCCGCGCGGCCATCGCCGCGGGGCCATCGATCGACGAGTGCTTGGCGCGCGCCAAGGAAGAGAAGAAGCTTCTACTGTGGTACATCCCCGCGCTCGAAGGGCAGCAGATGATCTTGCCGCACTTCATCGATCGCTACATGACGATCGGTCCGTTGTCCGATCCAGACGTCACAACCATGATCAACCGTCGTTTCGTAGCGCTGAAGATGCCAGCCGGCGGGATACTCGCGAAAACCTATCAGATCACTGCACCAGATTTCCTCGAACCCGGCTTCCTAGTATTCCTGCCCAGCGGTGAGGTAATTCACCGGATGAACCGAATCAACACGTTCGGTAGCGACTACTTTGAGTTCGTTCTGTCGACATTGCTTGCGGAACACGCGACCGCGATCGCTCCTAGTCCGGCCTGCAGCCTTGCCAAGAAAGCTTGGGAACGTGGTGGCGACGTCGAAAGCACGCTGCGCTACGCCACCGAGAGCATCGCCGATGGCGACTACGAGACGGCTCAACGCGTCCTGGAGAAACTTACCGACCACAACGAACCCCGCGTGCATTATGTCCTGGCCACGATCCAACGTCACCTGCGCAACGGCAAGCGCGCAATCGCCGAGTTGCAACGAGCTTCGGCGTTGCAACCCCCTCCGTCTTTGGCTGCGGAGATCGAAGCCGAGCGCGGGTTGATCGAGCTGCGACAAGGTGACTTCTCGGCGGCTACAGTTCACTTGCAGAAGGCAATCGCGACTCCCACCTCGAAGCGTATGCTCGAGGCCCGTTACTACCTGGGCGCCGTGCAATACCTGACGCAGCGTGACGACGACGCGATTGCGACTTGGAAGAAGGCCGGAGCTGCTTCGACAACGTCCATCTGGTCGGCCAAGGCTCATGCCTATGCAATCACCGGCAGCGATGGCGCGCGCGGCGAGGGTCCGCTGACCCGTAGCATGGAAGATGTGCGGTGGGCGGATCCCGAAGCCTATGCGCTGCGGACTGATACGCAGTGGCGGCGCTCCACGCGCGATGCGACCAAGATCGCACGACGCGCCGTCGAGTTCCTTCTGCAAGAACAGCGCGCCGATGGTTCCTGGGTCGGACCACGCTGGGGAGGGCGCAAAGACCGAACGCAGCGCCCTTGCAACATAGAGAAGGCCATCTCGGCTCTCGTGTGTGCCGCGCTGCAGGAGTGGCGCAAGGTCAACCCCAGCACGATCGACCGTGCCCTCCGTCACGGCGATCGCTATCTGCTCGATGAAGACTGCGTCGATCGCGACGGCGTGATTTGGGTCTACGCTGACTGTTACCGCTTGCTCTACTTCTCGCAGCGAATCAAGAAGCTGAAGGGCAAGGCCCGCCGCGAAGTACGTGCCGCGATGCAGCAGTGGGTGGAACACCTAGTGGCGCAGCAGCGCCGTAACAAGGGTCCTTTTCAACACTACACCTACACGTCGACGTTCGTGACGGCGACGGTGACGTATTGCCTGCATCGCGCGCGTGGCGCCGGCATCACTGTCCCCGATGAGGTGTTCACAACTTCAGCGCGGGTGCTCGAAGCCACTCGCGGCCCGAACGGTCGATTCGGATACCTGGTCGAGCACCCTCAAGTGGGTCGCACTGACGACGGCGCCGCCGGGCGTCAGCCACTTTGCGACTGGGTATTGTTTCTCTGCGGGCGCAACGACGAGCAAGGGTTGAATCGGGCGCTCCAGGTCTTCTTCGCGAACTACGACACTTCGATCGAGCCTGCTCGCAAGTCGAACTTTCATATCCCGTCTTTGGACAACACTGCTGGCTATTATTTCTTTCACAACTTCTACCCCGCCTGCGAAGCGGCAGCCGCCAGCGGCAAACACGCGCGCAAGAACAAGCGCAAGCTGCTACAGTTGCTCTGTGAGCTGCCCGAGATCGACGGCACGCCAGGAGCTACGGTGAACCGACTCCTCTCCACTATGGCTTGGGATGCGC
>JBCCHQ010000112.1:0-20918 GCA_039028735.1 Planctomycetota bacterium
CATCCCGGACAGCTGCGACATCGCGGCTGGCGCGCAGGACATGAACGGCAACGGCATCCCGGACAGTTGCGAAGGCGACTGCGACGGTGACGGTACGCCGGACGACATGGAAGCCGACTGCGATCACGACGGTACACCGGACGATTGCGAGAATGAGCCGGACTGCAACGGGAACAACATCCCGGACAGCTGCGACATTGCGGCTGGCGCGCAGGACATGAACGGCAACGGCATCCCGGACAGTTGCGAAGGCGACTGCGACGGTGACGGAATCCCGGACGACATGGAAGCCGACTGCGATCACGACGGTACGCCGGACGATTGCGAAGGCGAGCCGGACTGCAACGGGAACCATATCCCGGACAGCTGCGACATTGCGGCTGGCGCGCAGGACATGAATGGCAACGGCATCCCGGACAGCTGCGAAGCTGACTGCGACGGCGACGGTACGCCGGACGACATGGAGTCGGACTGCGATCACGACGGTACGCCGGACGATTGCGAAGGCGAGCCGGACTGCAACAACAACCATATCCCGGACAGCTGCGACATCGCCGCTGGCCACGCCGACATGAACGGCAACGGTATTCCGGACAGTTGCGAAGGTGACTGTGACGGCGACGGTACGCCGGACGACATGGAACAGGACTGCGACGGCAACGGTATTCCGGACGAGTGCGAGGGCTGCGACACAGTCACGCTCACGTGGGATGCCGATGACTGCGCGGGCCCCTACAACGACTTCAGTGAGTTCACTGCTGAACAAGACGGCAGCTGCGCGAACGTGACGATCGTTGCTTCTACGCTGGATTCTCCAGGTGGTCACTCCTGTACCGACGATGCGCTGACCGGTACGGCCGGCGGTGCCTTCTGTATCGACAAGCAGAACGAAAGTACTTTTGACGACGACGATAGCGACGCGTTGACGCTAACGGTGACAATCACCGAGAGCGGCGGCGTGCCGGCCAAGCTCGAGGGCTTCAGCTTCTATCAGCAAGCTCCCGAGTACTACTTCACGTCGCAGCAGAACGGATCCATGAGCTCGCCGCAGGTCAACGACCGGCCGCAGCTCTACGGCATCTCGATTCGTCGCGACGGTGTCGAGATCTTCCAGCAGACTGGACTGCCGACGGCTTTGGCCTGGCAGCAAGAGACCTTCGACTTCAGCAACGACCCGAACTTCGCCGTTACCAGCGGTAGCGCCGAGTTCGAGATCTATCTGCTGGCCTATCAAGACGCTGACCTGTGGTCACCCGATGACGAAGTCTGGGACTTGGATCAGTTTGTCGTCGAGATCTGCTGCAACGGTTCGAGCATCGTCGACTGCGACGACAACGGCATCGCCGACGGCTGTGACGATCACCCCGACTGCAACGACAACGGTATCCCCGACGTCTGCGATATCGCCGACGGTACGTCGCACGATGTCGACGGTGACGGCATGCCGGACGAATGTCGCTGGGACTTCTGCGCCGATGAGGTCTACTTCGACCCGACGGTCAGCAGCTGGACCGGTGGCGATCACGCGTTCATCTTCTTCGAGGTGTTCCCCGGGATCTTCAAGCGCTTCCTGCTGGATCAAGGAGTCTTCTCCGAGAGGCCAGACGGTACGGCGACCCTGACCGGTCTCGCCTACGACGCAGACAACCCGAACGCCAAGATGATGGTGGCCATGACCTTGTCAGGTCTCCTGCAGCCGGGCGACGCTGGCTACCCGCCGGCGGGCAGTCCGCAGAAGTTCTTGCTGCCGGGCGCCTACGTCGAGAATGGTGGCACGGTCGATTCCGACACGTGGCGTTACTACCCGACCGAGGGCGGTACGCTAACCGGTATGGGCGACCTCGACGGGTTGTTGATCACCATCGAAGACAGCGCTCACCCGGCACTCCAGGTTGGGGAAGGTGCCAACGGCGCCAACCTCGAGTTGGGTCTCGGCGCGTGGCTCGATATCACGGTCGTTTCGCCGCCGAACCAAGGCGCGAACCCGTTCTTCACGGGGATGACGGCAGACGTGAACCTGAACCTGGTGCACGCCCAAGGCGACTGCGACGGCGACGGGATTCCGGACTGTGCTGAAGTCGACTGTGACGGCAACGGTACGCCGGACGAGTGCGAGCAAGGTTGTGCGGACTCACTGAGTATCCAGTACGACATGAACGACTGCCTGGCGTTCGCTGATTCCGATAGCTTCAGCGAGTTCGTCGGCACGGTGGTTGGCGATTGCGCCAACTTGTCGGTCACGCCGACGCCGCTCTATGGCGACGAGCACTCGTGCACCGACGACGCGATCGACGGTGCTCCTGGCAACGCGTTCTGCGTCAGTGCTGACTCCTCGTCTTCGTACTCGACGGGCGATTCCGACCGGATTCGCTTCCAGGTCGAGGTCACCGAGTCCAACGGTGCCGCGGCCCGCGTGAAGGGTTTCTCCTTCTACGAGCAGGCGCCGGTGATCTACGTGCAGTCGGACGCTGGTGGGTTCTTCAACACGGGCAACAACAACTACCCGACGCTGTACACGCTGCGGATTCTCCGCGACGGCGTCGAAATCTTCCGTGCTGAGGATCAGGCCACCGCGCTGACGTGGAGCCAGAGCCACTTCGAGTTTGGTGACGATCCGTCCTTCACAGTTACGTCCGCTACCGTGGTCTTCGAGTTCGAACTGCTCTCCTACGCGCCTTCGGGTAGCGCGGGTAACAAGTCGATCTGGGACCTCGATCAGTTCTCGGTCGACCTGTGTTGCGACGACGGCCTGCAGGTCGAAGACTGTGACGGCGACGGTATCCCGGACGGTTGTGACGACAACACCGATTGCAACTCGAACGGTATCCCCGACAACTGCGAGATCGCGGACGACCCGTCACTCGACGACAACGGCAACGGCATCATCGATAGCTGTGAAGAGATCGTTTGTGCCGACGACGTACACTTCGACCCGGCGTTGAGCAGCTACACAGGTGGCGCTCACTCGCTGATCTTCATCTACGCGTTCCCCAACAACATCCAGCGCTTCCTGAGCACGGGTGGTGCGAGCTTCGTCGAGTTCCCGAACGGTACCGCCGCGTACAATGCTGTCGTGGAGGATCCGAACAACTCGGCGTACAAGTTCCAAATCGACGTGACGTTCGCCGGTCGTATCGACCCTGGCGACCCGAATCACCCGCCGGCGGGTAGCCCGCAGCTCTTCTTGCTGCCGTCTGCATACGTCGACAACGGTGGCACGATCGACCCGAGTACGTGGCGCTACTACCCGGTGATGCAGGGAACCCTTACGGGTCTCGACGGCCTTGCCGGTACCGTGTTCTCCGTGGCTGCTTCGACGGCCGCGCCGCAGATCGGTCTCGGTGCGAACGGTGCGAACGGTGACTTCGGCTTCGGCTCTTGGCTGGACCTGACGTTGACCAGTCCGCCGAACGATCCGACGATCGTGTTCCCGACCGACTTCACGTCGGACATCAACTTGAACTTCTCGCGGGACGATTGTGACAACGACGGCACGCCGGATTGTCTCGAGCCGGACTGTGATGACAACGGCATTCCGGACGACTGCGAGCAGATCCCGGATTGCAACGGCAACACAATTCCAGACAACTGCGACATTGCCGACGGCACGTCGCAGGATCAGGACGGCAATGGTGTGCCGGACGAGTGTGAGCCCGAGACGCCGTGTGACGACTTCGTTGCGATCGACTGGGACCTGGATGATTGCTACGCTTCGAGTAGCGACGGTTCCACCCACGACTACAGCGAATTCACGCCGAGCATTTCCGGTATCTGTTCTGGTTCGATCGACGATGCCAGCACGGTCTTCCGCACCGGCGGTGGCCACTCGTGCACCGACGATCGCCACGGCAACGCCGGCAAGGCGATGTGCGTCGATTTCGACAACAACCCGATCTTTATCGCGGATCACCCCGACTCGGTGCGCTTCTCGGTGACTGCCGACGGTCCGACGCAACTGGAAGGACTCTCCTTCTGGCAGCTCGCTCCGGCGCAGTACACGTGGAGCTCGCCGACGAGTAGCAACGTGAACACCGGACAGAACAACCCGCCGACGCTGTTTGGCGTGCGCGTCCTCAAGGACGGCGTGCAGATCTTCCAGCAAGACGGGATCTCGACCGCTATGAGCAGCTGGGCCCAGTCGGTGTTCCTGTTCGACGGACCGGAGTTCAACGTGGCGAGTGGTACGGCTACGTTCGAGTTCGAACTGTTCGCCTATGCGCTGCAGGACGGCTTCTCGAACCACCCGTCGGTTTGGGACCTGGACGACATTCAGGTACGGATCTGCTGCGACGATTGCGACGGTGACGGCATTTCGAACGCTCACGAAGCGGATTGCGATGCGAACGGGATCCCAGACGATTGCGAGTCTCACACGGACTGCAACGGCAACGGCATTCCCGACGTCTGTGATATCGCCGCCGGAACCTCCATGGATATGGACGGCAACGGTGTGCCGGACGAATGCCCGAAGACCTTCTGCGTCAACCAAGCGGTGGGTGACGGTGTCGTCGGCGACGCATACCACGCGATCTGGATGAGCGTGAACGGCAACGCGCAACGCTTCATCTTCGATACACCAGCGGTTGCCGAAGTGCAGGCCAACGGTGATCTCGTCGTGACTGGCGAAGCGCGCCGCGATTCCGATCCCGACGAGAAGCTGATTCTCGACGTGACGTTCGGTGGGCGTGTGAACCCAGGTGACGCGAACCACCCGCCCGCCGGCAGCCCGAAGCTGACGACTGCGTTGAGTGACGCGATTGCCGACACGCCGACTGTCAGTCCTCTGGGTGGCAATGGCCAAGCAGATGGCAACACGGCGTACAACGCGATCAACCCAGCGAACTGGTACTACTACCTGACCACGAACGGTACGTTGACTGGCGCCGGTGACCTCGACGGTCTGGTGCTCACGTTCACGCGCCGTGGCGAAGCCTTCCAGGTTGGTGCTGGCGCTAGCCAGAAGAACCTGCACCAGGGAGCTTCGGGTTGGCTGGATCTCGTCACCACCGCGCAACCGACGTCGGGTCACACCTTCCCGTCGACGTTTGTCGGTGACTTCAACTGGGACATCGTGATCTGCGACGGCTTCGGTGACGATCTCTGCACCAACGCAACTGATATCGGTTGCGATCTGGGTAAGGTCGACTTCGACGTGACGAACGCCAACACCGACGGCCCGGCGCAGCCCAACGATTGCATGTACGACAACAACGACCAGGTCTACAACGACGTCTGGTTCCGCTGGACCGCGCCCTGCGACGGTGACTTCCGTTTCGCAACGCTGGGCCTGACGGACGTCGACACCAAGATCATGGTTTACGTCGACGGCGACTGTGCGAACCTCGGGGCTCCAGTCACCTGCGGTGACTTCTCGTGGAATACGTGGCAGTCGACGGCAGATCTGTGGTCTACCGGTGGTGTCACCTATCTGATCCGACTGGGTACGTACAACCCGAACGCGACTGGATACGGTGAAATGAGCATCAGTCAGCTGAGCGCACCGTGCGCTATGTCTGCGTGCGGCGACTAAGCCCACGCTTCTGACAGGGTGCGAGCAGCCGCTCACGGGAAACCGTGAGCGGCTGTTTTTTTTTGGCCTGTTCAGGGCCGCGCTTGAGAGTGCCGTCGCCTTGACTACAAACAAGATTGAGGAGTCGGTTCCCCCGAGCCAGAAACGCTGTACGCTGTCGCGGTCCCCGGATCAGTCGAGAGGTGCAACGCGATGTTGGAGTTGGCAGGGAAGACGGCGCTCGTTACCGGTGGGGCGCGACGCATTGGGCGAGAGATCGTACTGGCTTTGGCCGGTGCGGGCTGCAACGTGGTCCTTCATCATCACGCTTCGCCCGATGCGGCGGCGAAAACGATGCAAGAGGCCATCGCGCTGGGAGTGAAGGCCGAGATCGTGACCGTCGATCTCCGGAAGCCGCACGCGGCAGAAGAGATCTTCGCAGCTGTTACCGGACCGGTGGACCTTCTGGTCAACAACGCAGCTTCGTTCGAAGCGACGTCGTTTGACGACGTTTCTGTCGATGCGTGGGACGCGGAGTTGGCGCTGAATCTACGTGCTCCGTTTTTTTTGTGTCAGGCGTTCGTGCGCCAGCTGTCGCAGGCACAACCAGGGGCCGTCGTCAACGTAGGCGACGCGCGTATGGCGCACCCAGGGTCTGACCATCCGGTCTATCGTTTGACGAAGAGTGCCCTCACGACGTTGACTGAAGACCTCGCGTTGACGCTGGCGCCGGCGGTGCGGGTCAACGAAGTTGCGCTGGGGTCGATCTTGCCACCTCCTGGAGAGGGGCCCGATCATCTGGAGCGCTTGCGCCAGCAGATACCGCTGGCCCGCACCGGAGGGATCACCGATGTGACCGAAGCCGTATTGTTCTTGCTTCGCAGCGACTTTCTGACAGGGGTCCGGATTCCCATCGACGGTGGCCAGTACCTGTAGAGACGCGTGCATACGTTCGTTAGAGTGGCGCGACCCGGCCTCGTTGATGGAGGAGTCTTTGGCCCAGAAACCGAAGCGTCGCGCAGAGGAACGAGCTGACGGCGGACGCCGTGAGCGAATCTACGAGATCGTTTTCGAGGCCGACACTCCGGCGGGGCGGTTCTTCGATGTCGCGTTGCTGATCGCGATCCTACTGAGTGTGCTCGCCGTGTTGTTGGAGAGCATCGAGTCCATCGACAGCGAGTACGGCGGCGTTCTCCGTGCCGTTGAGTGGGTTTTTACGGGACTCTTCACGATCGAGTACCTGCTGCGACTGTATGCGGTGCGCTATCCGCTGCGCTACGCAATGAGCTTCTTCGGAGTCGTTGATCTGCTCAGCATCCTGCCTACCTACTTGGCCCTGTTCCTCCCCGGCACTGGCTCGCCTTTGCTCGTCGTACGAGCGCTGCGTTTGCTCCGGGTCTTCCGAATCTTCAAACTCGCACGATTCCTTGGCGAAGCCAATGTGTTGTCCACGGCGCTCCGGGCAAGTGGCCCGAAGATCATTGTGTTCCTGGGCACGGTCTTGACGATTGTGCTGATCGTGTCGGCGTTGATGTACCTCGTCGAAGGTAAAGAGCACGGCTTTACCAGCATTCCGCGAGCGATGTATTGGGCAATCGTGACCGTGACCACGGTCGGCTATGGGGACGTCGTGCCGCAGACGGTCCTAGGACGCATTATCGCGGCGATCCTGATGATCTTGGGGTACGGTATCATCGCCGTGCCGACAGGAATCGTGTCTGCCGAGCTCGTTGAAGCGAAACGCAACGCCACCACGCAAGTCTGTCCCGAATGCCTCGCCGAGGGTCATGACACGGACGCGGTGCACTGCAAGAAGTGTGGTAGCAAGCTATGAGTGATTCAGGCGCTGCAACCTCGAGCGTCGAAGTCCGCAAGAGCGCGATCCTAGCGTTGTGCCTGTTGGTTCCGGTGCCGAGTATCGGAATCCTGGGCTCAACGTACGGCGGCGGCCCTTGGGTCTGGGCCGCATCGAAAGCGTGGCTGTTGACGTTTCCGGTGTGCTGGTGGATCTGGCGCGATCGCGGCGTAGTTAGCTGGTCCCCACCACGTAACGGTGGCCTGATGACTGGGTTGGGCTCTGGCATTGCGATCGGGTTGTTCGTCTTGATGGGCTATTGGTTGCTCGGCCGGGTTCTGATCGATGACACGTCGGAGGTGTCACAACTTCTCGCCAAGAATCGAATCTCATCGCCAGCAAAGTATATAGGCCTGGCGCTATACCTGACGCTGATCAACGCGATCACCGAGGAATACGTGTGGCGCTGGTTCGTGTTCGCAAAGTGCGAAGTGTTGACCGGCCGCGCCAAGAGCGTGCTCCTTTCGGCGTTCTTCTTCTCGATCCACCACTTCGTCGTCCTTGTGATCTACTTCGACGTGCTGCCCGCTTTGATCGCGACGAGTGGCGTGTTCGTCGGCGGTGTGATCTGGTCCTGGCTCTACCTGAAGTACCGGTCGATCTGGCCCAGCTATATCAGCCACATCGGGGCCGACGTGGCAGTGTTCTATGCTGGGTGGGACCTGCTGGGCTATTGAGCTGGAGAGAGCCTGTTTCCTCAGCGGGCGACGTTGCTACAATGAACCGTCGAGCACGAAGACTAGCAAGGCCTCGCGGGCCGAGGACCCAGTGAAAGAAGACTCTGATGAACGAAGCGAAGGAACAGCCCAACCCCGAGCAGGCCGTACTTGCGGGGCGAATCAGCCCAGAAGGGCAGGTGGCACAGGGGGAAGAGCTACCACAGTTCGTAACTCGTCTCACACCGATCGAACAACAAGTGGGTGTGAACGTAATCGCGGCGCTGCAGCACCCTGAAACTGCGGCAGTGTTGAGCAGTGTCGCAATGGGGGGTGACGGCGCCCAACGAATCGTCTCCGTGGGTCTCGATCTCGAGCTACTCCAGGAGATCCAGATGCTACTGCAACGCGCTGCTGCAAAAGAAAAGCCGGCGGCACCGAGTGTGAAGTGCATCGGATTTCAGTGCTACATCAACAACGACGATGACGACGCGCCGCAACCCGGCGAAGACAAGCCACAGCCTGACGAGAGTAAGCCGGAGTAGCGCGGCAGCGATCGGCTCGCCAGAACGCAACGTTCTCGTAGCGAGCCGTTCGCTCCCCTTGTAGTCGTCCTACGTCCTACTTGGGCTGTGCGACCACGCGCAGATACGGCTTCACGGTCTTCCAGCCATTCGGAAACTTCTCCTTGGCAGCTTCATCCGACACAGCAGGGACGATGATCACGTCTTCGCCGTCGCGCCAGTTGACGGGTGTGGCAACGCTGTGATTCGCGGTGAGTTGCAGTGAATCGATGACGCGTAGGATCTCGTCGAAGTTGCGCCCGGTGCTAGCAGGATAGGTGAGCATCAGTTTGACCTTCTTGTCGGGTCCGATGACGAACACCGAGCGCACGGTCATCGTTTCGCTCTCCCCGGGATGGATCATGTCGTAGAGTTGCGACACATTGCGGTCGTCGTCTGCGATCAGCGGGAAGTTCAACGCGTGCCCCTGCGTCTCAGCGATGTCGGCCGACCACTCTTCGTGGGCGGTCAGCGGGTCAACGCTGAGGCCAATGACTTTGACGTTGCGTTTGTCGAACTCACCCTTGAGGCCAGCGGCTGCGCCGAGCTCGGTCGTGCAAACCGGTGTGAAGTTCTTCGGATGCGAAAAGAGAACTGCCCAGCTATCGCCGATCCAGTCGTGGAAGTTGATCTCGCCTTCGGTCGTTTGGGCGCGAAAGTCGGGAGTCGTATCGCCAATTCGTACACTCATGTCTAGTACCTTCCTTAGGAGGAGCGCTCTGGCAGCCGGCAAACCGTTGGGTGCCATCGGCTGCGAAGCAGGATAGTATGCCTCGCGAAAGGGGGTCCGCCAATGACAGATTCAGCGGTAGTTCTCGAGGCACGCTTCGACGAGAAAGTGTGTGACTACTGGCTGGTGACGGGTGCGCTCTCCCTCATCGCCATGATCTTCACGATTCCGCTGCTGCTGCTGTGGTTCCCCCTCGGGAAAGTGCTGACTCGGCGGTACTTGGAGCGCATGTCGTGCGTTCTGACAGACCGACAGCTGCTCTTCAAGAAGGGCTACTTCGTGCGCGTCGAGAAGACGGTGCCGCTGGACCGGATCACCGATCTGGGCGTAGTTCAGGGACCGATCATGCGGCACTTCGGAGTCTCTCGCTTGACGATCGAGACCGCCGGACAGTCCGCCGCCGGGGCGGTGCTGTCGATGTCTGGCATTGTCGACGCCCGCGGCTATCGCGAGAAGGTTCTCGAGGTGCGAGATGCTCTGATCGACGGCAAAGGCAGCGTCGATACGGCGGCGGCGACTGCGCCCCCGGCCGCGACCATCGCTGCAGCGCCGTCGACCGAGACTGGCAACGCCGACGTGTTGACCGAAGTCCGAGACACGCTGAATCGCATCGAAGCGCTGCTGCGTGCCCAAGCAGACGGCAGCCAGTCGCGCCGCGGCGACTGAGGGAGGAACGGCAATGCAGCAGTGGCTCGACGCGCTCGTCGAGTGGAGCCAATCGGTCGGTGTGTGGGCAGTGCCAGTCTTCATCGGCGCCTACGTGCTGGGTACGGTGCTGTTCATCCCCGGATCGCTCTTGACCATCGCGGTCGGGTTCGTGTTTGGGTTGGGGCTGGGCTCGGTGACGGCTTCTTTGGGAAGTGTGGCGGGCGCGTCCTGCGCATTTGCCATCGGCCGCGCGCTCGGACGGCAGCGGGTCGAGCGTTGGCTACACGGTCGTGAGCGCTTCGGCCGTCTCGACGGTGCGCTAGGAGAGCAAGGGTTCGCCGTAGTCTTCTGGAGTCGCCTGACCCCCGCAATCCCGTTCAACCTCTTTAGCTACTTCCTGGGTGTGACGCGCGTCACGTTTCGCGACTTCTTGTTCGCTTCTTGGGTTGGCATGCTTCCTGGCACGATTCTCTATGTCGCGTTGGGAGCCGGAGCGCGGTCGTTCGCGGATGCCGTGAGCGGTAGCAAAGAACCGAGTCCGCTGCAGACAACCCTCCTCGTCGTCGGGATCGTTGCGACGCTTGCATTGACGGTGTTGCTGACGCGGATCGCGCGCCGCAGTCTGGCGACGCTGGAAGCCCCCGAAGAGAGCAGCGAAGCGCGACCGCCGGAGAACTAGCGCTCTTCCTTGGCGTCGGCGCGATCGGCGGCTTCACCCAGGCGGCCGGCCTTGCGAGCCGCCTGGGTCAACAGGAACTCGATCTGGGCGTTCACGGAGCGAAGCTCGTCCCCGGCCCAGCGCTCGAGTGCCTCGTACAGTTTGGGCTGTACCCGCAACAAGAATCGTTTCTTGTCCGGCATTAGTAGATGCTGCCAGCGTTCACAACGGGTTGGCTGTCTCGTTCGGACGTGAGCACGACCAGCAGGTTGTTGACCATTGTCGCCTTCTTCTCCTCGTCGAGTTCGACGATGTTCTGTTCGCTGAGTTCGTGCAGCGCCATTTGCACCATGCCGACGGCTCCTTGCACGATCTGCTGACGCGCGGCGATGATTGCTTGCGCTTGCTGGCGACGCAACATGGCCTGGGCGATCTCGGGGGCATAGGCCAAGTGGCTCAAGCGAGCCTCCATGACGTCGACCCCGGCAATGTGAAGTCGTTCTTCGACTTCCTTCTTCAATGCCGCAGCGACTTCGATCTGGTTGGCGCGCAAAGTGATCTCGTCATCGTGCTCGTGCGAATCGTAGGCGTACTTCGTCGCCAAGCCACGGAGGGCAGTCTCACTCTGGATGCACACGAACTCGGCATAGTCGTCGACGTCGAACAGTGCGGCGGCCGAATCAGTCACGCGCCAGACGATCACGGCTGCAATCTCGACGGGGTTGCCGCGCGCATCGTTGACCTTCAACTGATCGCTATTGAAGTTGCGCATGCGAAGAGAGACTGTCTTCTTGATCGTCAGTGGGTTGACGAAGTAGAAGCCTTGCTCGCGGATGCTCCCGGTGTAGGTACCGAGGAACACCAACGCCTTGGCGGTGTTCGGGGGCACCGTGACGTAGCCACCCAGCATCACGACGTTGACGAGAAGCATGAAGATGAAGCCCGTGATCTCGAGTGGCGACGCGTCGTTCGGAATCATCCTGTAGAGGATCAGGCCAGCCACAGCCAAGAGGACCATGTGCAGGCCCAGCCCCAGGAAGCCAGACATCCGGAAGGCTCGCTGCTCTTTGGTGCGATTCATGGTTGTGCACTCCTTTCGTAGGTCGGTATCACCATGATATCAACTCGATAGCAACTTGCGGCCCAATCGGGATCGGGCTGGGAGGTTTGTCGTAACTCAGAGCCGGCGTTGTCATTGGCGAGGAGGGGCGCTGTAGCGTCGAGTCGGTAGCTCGCTCCGCATGGCCCGTTTGACCAAGGAGGCCGGGAAGGGGCGCCAGGCACGCCCCTGGGCGGATCTCAGCGGCTGTAGCCGCCGGGGCTCACTTGCGGCACTGCGCGATCAGGAAGATCCCCGGCTTTTTGCGGGACGTCACCGCTTCGTGCCACCGGAGGCGCAGGTAGTTCCAATAGGCGCGGACGAAGCCGTAGCTGAACTGGCGGCGGATCCCGGCGATGAACTCCCGGCGGGCGAAGTCACTGCGGAAGATCGGCCAGATCTGGATGTCTCGGAAGCCTGCCTTCTCGAGCGCCTTGCGCAGCGTATCCTCGCGGAAGTATTGCACGACGAAGTTCTCTTGGGCGTGCTTTTCGATGATCTCCATGTCGGTGATCGTCTCGAGCGAGTCGGCCGATAGGATCAGCTGCCCATTGGGCTTCAGCAGTCGGTGGAGCTCTTGCAGCACCTCCTGTGAGTTCGGAATGTGCTCGATCACGCAGAAGCTGCAGACCTTGTCGAACGAGTCCCCTTCGAAGCCAGCCTGCTCGACGCGCGTGCAGTGAAACTTCGCATCGATCATGCCTTCGAAGTGGGCGCCCATCTGCTGCGCCTGAGCCACTGCGGTCTCAGAAACGTCGACGCCGACGATCTCGCCACAGCGTCGCCCGACGACCAACGTTTGCGTCCCCGTGCCGCAGCCGAGGTCCAAGACACGGTCGCGCCGCGAGAAGCGCACTCCGCGCAACAGCTCACGAAACTCGAGAGTCTTGAACGGCATCCGGTTGTTGTGAATGTGTGGGTAGAGACCGCACGCCACGAGCGCCTTCAGCATGCCGCGCCGGAGTCCCTGAACGATCGGGTGACGGCGGGGGCTGAGCCTGAGTACCGTCGCGGGACTTGGCTTCGTGGGTGGCGCTGGGATCATGTCCTCTTCTCTCTACCTGGACTTCATCCCATCATCGGCAGGTAGGAGCAGAGCTTCAGCGGTTTTTCGGACCGTCGGCGGTTTCGTGACCTTGACCTGCTACGAACCCCAAAGTGGCAGCACGAAACTATCTACGCTGTCCCCATTGTGGGCGCGTTCGAAGTGAAACCGCAGCTTCTTCGCAACGAGGTCGTTGTTGAGGTACGGCATCCCCAGGCAATCCCAGAAGTGGCGTGCATCGCCACCGGCGGGGCGACGGCAGAAGGTCGAGAAATCATCGCAGCGGCCATCGAAGTAGTCGTCGAGGTCCGCGGCCCAGTAGACTTCTTGTGCTTCGTCGTCGGCATCGGTGGCTTGAAAGCGCAGATGCTCGAACGAGATGATGTAGTCGGTCTCTTCGATCGCGTCGGACGTCGTATAGAGGATACGAATCCGATAGCTGCCGCCGTAGGCGCTGAGCAGGTGTTCGATTGGCGGCTGGCGGCGTCCGATCAACCAAGGAAGAAACCGATCGTTCAAAGCCGGCAGCAGACGCGCTTCGAGCTCGGAGCGGGTCACCGTGCGATCACGTAGCGCCGACAGCGGGAAGTCCTCGAAACGCTCGACGCTGCCGTCGTAGGCGAACTCGCTGGGGTCATCGAGCACTTCGACGAATGAGCAACGCTCGATAGTTGGGGATCCGCCGGTTTCTGTGGTGTATGTGAAACCAGCCTGGAACGCTTCGATCATGTGTTCGTGACCGTAGTCGCTGGCGATGTCTGACTCCATACGCGCGCGCAGCTCGAGCGGAATCGGAAACAGCACGCGGTTCCACTCCTTGTCGACTGCTTGCGGAAAGCAGATACCTTGCCCGCCGATCAAACGTAGTACCTGCGGCTTGCCCCAAAGGGGATCGCTGTCGTTGCCGATCGGCGTGTAGGTGCTGTCAATCTCTGACAACACTTCCTCACGAGCTTCGGTGATGAGCTCGTGGCGCTCTTCGACGGTCGTTGCGTGAACGGACGCCATCAGCGCCTCGAGCTCGTTCTTGATCGGGAGGAAGACTGCAGCATCGAGATCGCGATCCAACAGAGACGCAATGCTCTGCCGTGCTTCCGCTTCGTTGTACGGGAAGACGGCATCCGCTTCCGCCAGAAACAGCTCGCGCTCGGTTTCGGCGAGTAGCATCATGACATCATCTTCATTCGTACCATTTTGCTCGAGGTTGAAGAGGCCTCGCAGAGACACGCCGTTCAGGTCGTTTACGACGTTCTCCTCCAAGACGATGAACTGCGCACCGGTGAGGTATTCTGCGAGCAGCGGCTGCAGATAAGCCAAGCTCTGTGGCAGGATCAACGCGGGTTTCGTCGACAGTTGCTGCCACATCGGCACGAGCGTGTACGGGTCGAGATGATCTGTGTGGCTATGCGATAGGTAGATGCCGTCGAGCGGTGGCATGGCATCCAGATCCAGGCGCACTCGTGGCGCCCGTCCCATGACATCGCCGATGACATAGTCGGTGAGCCAGGGATCGCCGAGAATACGGACTGTTGTGCCGTTCTCTGCAACCATCTCGACGAGGAAGGCGCTGTGTCCCAGGGCCGTGATCTTCATACGTTGGTTTCCTGCGTTCTAGCGCGACGGCTATAGAAACGGGGTTTGTCCTGGTTGCGCGATCGGCTCGACGGCGATCTCGCTCCAGCTGTAGCGATCTGGTCCGAGCTTCTCTGTGGAGTTGAGCGCTTGCTCGCTGGTGATGACCTTGCCGGTATACGCAGCCATACGTCCCATGATTGCCATGAGCGTGCTCTTGCACATGTAGTCACCGTCGTTGATCGGCTCGTCTTTGCGCACGGCGCGAAACAGTGCCGCCATCTCGGCTTCATACATGTCATTTGCCTGCCCCTGGAAGCGCCATTCGTTCTCTCCAGTGATGCGATGGTGCTGCAACATCGCGGTGCCCTTGGTCCCGAACGCGTAGTCGCTGACGTCGCTATCGGCGCCCGGCCACTGACGACAAGAATGGAAGCCTTTGATGCCACCTTCCCACTCGTACGTCGTGTTGAAGTGGTCGTAGATGTTGCCAAAGTCATCGTCGGTCCGGACGATGCGGCCACCGCTGGCTACGCAGCGAAGCGGCATCCGATCCTGCATTGCCCACAGCAGTTTGTCGATACTGTGGATGCTCTGCTCGACGATGTGATCGCCACTGAGCCACGTGAAGTACAGCCAGTTGCGAACTTGCCACTCCATGTCACTCCACTCGAGCTTGCGCCCGCGGTGCCACAAGCCGCCAGTGTTGTAGGTGCACTGCAGCGCAGTGATGTCCCCAACTGCGCCATCGTGCACGCGGCGCATGATCTCTTGTTTCGCATCCTGGTAGCGATAGCAGAGGCCGGACACGACGGAGAGCCGCTTCTGCCGCGCCTGCTTGCAGGTCTCCATGACCGCACGGACTCCCGGGGCGTCGGTTGCTACGGGCTTCTCGCAGAAGACGTGTTTGCCAGCTGTGACCGAAGCAGCAAGTTGCTCCGGCCGAAAGTGCGGTGGTGTTGCCAGCAAGACAACGTCGCTGTTTTCGATGACGCCGTGGAATCCTTCGAAACCAGTGAAGCAACGTTCGGCGTCAACCTGGACTTGCTCGCCGACGTGACTGTCTTTCAGGTGCCCGAGGCTGGAGGCGAGGCGGTCGCCAAAGGTGTCGGCCATTGCGACGAGGCGGACGTTGGGGTCGACTGACATCGCGTTGACGGCGGCACCGGTGCCGCGGCCGCCGCAACCGACCAGCCCGATCTTGATGATGTCTTTGTCACCGGACTGAGCGAAGGCCGACCCGCCGTAGGTTGCGATTGCTGCCGCGGCGAGCGCAGCGCTGCCCGTATGCAGAAACTCGCGACGACTGCAGGTCTCGTTACGCTCACTGGAGTCGCCTGCTGGTAGGGCGTCCGGGTGCTGCTCGATGTCGTTCCGCATGCCGTACCTCGTTCCTTTGCTGGGTTCCTGTGCTGGGTTCCTGTTCTGTGGAGGCTCTCATGGTAGCGCAAGGCCCGCAGTTCTCCAGACATCCCAGCCGTCTTCGTGCTGCTCGACGATCTGGGCGTTCGTCTGCGGAAAGGCCTGCAATAATGCAAACCCAGGCTTACGTTCGAGCACGACGAGAGCCGACGCCAGGCCGTCCGCCAGCGCCGCTGTCGGCGCGATCACGGTCGCGGTCCGACGTCGCGTACACCCCAAGCCCACTCCCGGCGCGTCGGGACGCGTCTCGAGGACATGGCCATACCGCACGTCGTCAATGACAACGAAGCGCGCGGCATCCCCGGAGGTTGCGACCCCGCAGGAATGTAACCAACGGACCCTGCGCGTGCCGACGATCTCGGGATCGCCGACCTGCGGAGCGATGGCGATTCGCCAACCCTTCGCATTGGGTGGAGGCGTGCCGATTGCGAGGTCGCCTCCCGCATCCACCAGACTGGATCCGAGCCCTCGCTCGAGTAGCACCCGCAGAGCCTCGCCGGCGATGTAGCCCTTCGCGATCCCCCCTAGGGAGAGCTCCATCCCTGGGCGCAGGAACGTAACTGTCGAGTCCGCTCCGAACTGGAGAAGTCGATAGCCGACACGTTGTCGCGCGGCCTGGAGCTGCGCGGTCGTGGGCAGTTGCTGCTGGCGTAACGATCGCCGCCAGAGGCGTACGTACGGTCCGACTGTCGGGTCGAACGCACCGCCGCTGGCAGCGGCCAGTGCGGTCGCCTCCGTGAGCACCGACAGCAACGTCGCGCTGACCTGGGCGGACCCACCGTGGCGCGCTGCGGTCGCATTCAGTTGGCTGAGCTCGCTCTGGCCGTCGTACTCAGAGAAGACTTGCGAGAGTGCTTCGATGCGCGCGAACGCTGCGTCGGCACCGTGCCGAGCCCGCTCGGCGGTTGGAGAGCAGATGACGATGCGCACGTCGGTACCCAGTAGCGGACGCGTGAATTCATGACGCGGAGTGGGCGTTGCAACTTGCACTGTGGTCGTTTCGCTACGGGTTGTTTCGGGCTGCGCTCGGCAACCGAGAACGGTTAGAATGAGGGCGGGTGCTACTGCCCATTTTGCCCAGAGGCAGGGCCTTCGCCACCGTCGCGGCGCGATCGGTCGCAGGGTGCGTTTGGCTTCGAGGATCATTCGTGGAGGATAACCGATGATGTCGCGAATGAGTGTTGGAACACTCCTAAGTGTTCTTGTGACTGTCGCGGTCGCAGCGGACCCACCGCCACCGACTGCGATGGAGCCGTACACGGCGACCGTCGTCGGGACGGCCGTCGACATCCCGATGGTCGCGATCCCGGTCGGGTCGTCTGGATATCCGAAGAAGTTCACGATGGGATCTCCGGCTACCGAGGTCGGGCGTAAGGAAGACGAAGGCCCCACGTTCGAAGTGGAGGTCGAGCCGTTCTGGATCGGCAAGTACGAAGTCACCTGGGACACCTACAACGTCTTTCGCAAGGAGTACTCGTTGCAGCTGGCGAAGCGCCTGAACCATGGCGACGTGCCGGAGGCGCAATGGGCCGATGCCGTGAGCATCCCGACGCCCGTTTGGGAGCAAGAGGTTGCGTCGATCTTGAAGGGACTCGGCGAGAAGGGTGGCTACCCGGTCGCCGATCTCACCCAGCTCGCGGCGCAACAGTTCACGAAGTGGTTGAGTTACAAGACAGGTGTGTTCTACCGCCTGCCCACCGAGGCAGAGTGGGAGTACGCGGCCCGAGCCGGTGCCCAGACCGCCTATTGCTTCGGAGATGATCCGAAACAACTCGGCGACTACGCGTGGATGTTCGACAACAGTCGCTACGACGACCCCGATCGCGGTTATCCTGGGTCCAGTGCTGGCTATCGCAAGGTGGGCCAGAAGAAGGCGAACGCTTGGGGACTGTACGATATGCACGGCAACGTGTCTGAATGGACCCTCGACAAGTACAGTCGTGACGGCTACCAACGCTTCGCAGGCAAGCCACAGCATTGGTTGGCAACGCTGGCGGCGCCGACGCGGATTTTCCCGTGCGTTGCCCGCGGCGGCAATTGGGACTCGGATGCCGCGGCCTGTCGCAGCGCGGCTCGGTTGGCCTCCCATCGCAAATGGCAGCAGCGCGATCCGCAGATTCCAAAGAGCTTGTGGTGGTGCACCGATGCGTTTCACGTCGGCTTTCGGATCTTGCGTCCGAAGGTGGCGCCGCCGCTCGCCGAGCGGCACCGCTTCTGGGAGTCAGAGGTCAAGACCGTGCAGAAACTCATTCGCGCCGGCGGCAAACAGCTTCGAGTCCCAATAGAGCCCGCAGCGAAGGCGCCACCGGCCAAGGACTGACGCGGCATCTAACACCCTTGACGTCCCTCTGGATTGAACTCGACGGCTTGGTAGGGGATAGTAACTAGCGTATCCCGTACTCGAGAGAGAGTCGTCGTGCCCGACCCTGACGCAGCCAACACGAATCCGGAGCGCGTAACGCTGCTGCTCGCGCAGCTCAAAGACGGTGCGCGCGAGGTTGCCGATGCGCTGCTGGGAGTTGTCTATGACGAGTTGCGAGTGCTTGCGCATGCCAAGATGGCGCGTGAGAACCCAGGTCTGACGCTGCAACCCACAGCCCTCGTGCACGAGGCTTACCTGCGTCTAGTCAAAGAGGACAGCGCCGAGTGGCAGAATCGAGCGCACTTCTTCTCGGCAGCAGCGGAAGCAATGCGACGAATCCTCGTCGAGCGGGCGCGGCGTGTGCGCCGCATCAAGCACGGCGGCGAACATCAGCGCGTTGCCTTCGATTCGATCGATGCGCCGGCGGTCGCACGCTCAGTCGACATGATCGCGCTCGATGAAGCACTCGAACGTTTCGAGAAGCTCGATCCGCGACGGGCTGAAGTGGTGAAGCTGCGCTACTTCGTCGGGCTCTCGGTCGAGGAGGCCGCAGAAACACTGAATGTCTCGGCCCGGACCGTCAATACCGACTGGAATCTCGCCCGAGCGTGGCTGAAGCGAGAGATCGGTCGTGACGAGGACGATCGTTGAACGGCAACGATCCAGCGGCGGCGAACACTCCCGACCCTTGGGAACGGATCGCTGTGTTGTTCGAGGCGATTCAAGAGCTGAGTCCCGACGAGCAACGCGCCTACCTCGATCGGCACTGCGATGATCCGCACGTGCGAAAGGAAGTCGAGTCGCTGCTCGGCGAGCACGCGGCTGCCGACGAGTTCCTCGAAGAACCCACACACCTGCAGGATCTCGAAGCAACCGCCGTCACCGGTTTCGGTGAAGTGTCGGTCGACCAGATCGGTAGCTATCGTGTCCTTGCGAAGCTCGGCGAAGGTGGTATGGGGGTCGTCTATCGCGTCGAGCAAGAAAACCCGCGGCGCATCGCCGCGCTGAAGGTGATACGTCCTGGCTATGCAACGTCTGAGATGTTGCGCCGCTTCGAGCACGAAGCGCAGCTGCTCGGTCGCCTGCAGCACGATGGAATCGCCCGGATCTACGAAGCCGGCACCGCGGACCTCGGCTTTGGACCGCAGCCATTCTTTGCGATGGAGTACGTCGACGGCCCCACGCTGACTGAGTACACGCGCAAACAACAGCTGACGACCGATCAACGGCTGGAGCTGCTTGCACGGATCTGCGATGCCGTCCAGCACGCTCACGAAAAGGGCGTCATTCACCGCGATCTGAAGCCCGGCAACATCCTGATCGCCGAAGGAGGACAGCCAAAGATCCTCGACTTTGGCGTCGCTCGGGCGACGGACTCAGACATTCAGGTCACGACGCTGCAAACGACCCCCGGGCAGGTGATCGGGACGTTGCAGTACATGAGCCCCGAGCAAGCGTCTGGTGATCCCGAACAGCTCGACGTCAGTTCTGATGTCTATTCGTTGGGCGTGATCGGCTACGAGCTGCTGAGTGGCCAACTACCTCACGACCTCGGCGGCAGGATGATCCACGAAGCGGTGCGCATCGTCGTCGAGGACGATCCACAGCCGCTCAGTCAGATCAGCACGATCCACCGCGGCGATGTCGACACGATTGTCGGCAAGGCGATGGCTCGCGAGAAAACGCGGCGGTACCGCACAGCGCTCGAGTTTGCATCCGACATCCGCCGCTACCTCAAGAACGAGCCGATTCAGGCGCGACCCCCCAGCAGTCTCTATTACTTGCGCAAGTTCGCGCAACGCCACCGGGGACTGACCGCGTCGATCCTGATCGTGTTTCTGTTGATTTGTGCGTTCGCGGTGCAGAAAGCGATCGACAACCAGCGCTTGACAGCGACGAACGATCGCCTCGAAGAGCGATTTCGGGAAGTGCGAGCGATGGCGCAGCACTTCGTCCGCTTCGACGCGGAGATTCGCAACCTTGTTGGCGCGACCAAGGCACGGCAGTCATTGGTCGAGACAGCGCGCGACTTCCTCAGCAAGATCGCTCTCGAGAAGGAAGACGATCGCGATCTGCAGCTCGAAATGGCAGAAGCCTACCAGTTGGTCGGTGACGTGCTTGCCGACCCGACGCAGCCCAATCTCGGGGAGACGGCTGCGGCTTTGGAGTGCTATGGAGCAGGGCTGCACATTCTGCAGCGATTGCATGGCGCCAGTGGCGCGACGCGCGACATCGCGTTGCAAGAGTCTCTGGCGCGGGCGCATCGCAAGGTCGGCATGCTGCAAGCACTGCGCGGAGAGTACGACCTCGCCGCCGCTGAGTATCAGAGCGCCTGGACTGCCCTGAAGGTCGTCGGCTTGGACGTTGGAGAAGTTCGAATCCAGGGCGAGATCGCGCAGCTCCATCGGCGAGAAGGTGCGCTGGGCGTGCGTCGCAAGAACTTCGAGGCCGCGGTTGCTGCCTACGCGGCCAGTGGCGCGACGCTACGCGAGCAACTGCAGCCGCTGCTGCAGCAGGACGAGCCAAGACTGAATGCCTTGCTCGAACAGTACGAAGTCGATATCGAGCAAATCGAGGCTGAACGTCGCGGGGGTATGAAGAAGATTCCAGAGGCCATTGCTGGTCTGCAGGCAGTGCGTGAAAAGCTGGAAGGGCTTGGCGCGAAGCATGCGCGCAACGCCAGGTTGGGGCGCGGCCTCGTGCGTTGTCTCGACAAGCTAGGCTGGAACCACCTGCGAGTCCGATCGTACGCCGGCAGCGAAGAGAGCTTTCAAGCTGCGATGCAGGAGCGTCGCCGTC
>JBCCHQ010000113.1:0-20890 GCA_039028735.1 Planctomycetota bacterium
CGAAGTCGAGTTCCCCTTCGCTACCTACTGGCATGTGCTCCGCTATGGCGTCAACTGCTCTACTGCAGGACCGCCTGTAGCTGCTTAGAAACTGCCTCGGGGCAGGAAAACGACCATTGGCAAACGCGTCTCACAACGCGACCGAAGAGGGTACGGGTAACGGGCCCACGGGGCGTCCGAATGCGGTCAACACCAGCGACGAACGTCCGCGTTCGGACGGGTCTATTCACCCAGACGGCCGGCTACAAACACACGGCTTGCTACCACGACTGGACCATCGCCAAGCGCAACGAAGAGCCAAGAAGGGTCACGCGCGATTACCCACGGTTGGGGGGGAGGATTTTGACGGTGCCTTGGTTGCCGTTTACTTCGAGGAGGGTGCCGGTTTGGAGATGTTGGCTGGCGGGGCCGACGTTGACTACGGCGGGGATGCCGTATTCTCTGGCGACGATGCTGCCGTGGCTGAGGAGGCCGCCCATGTCGACGACGATGCCGGCGGCGGGGAGGAAGTATGGGGTCCAGCCCGGGTCGGTGTAGGGGGCGACGAGAATCTCGCCGGGGAGCACTTGTTCTTCGTGAGTCACGCCTCGAATGACACGGGCGGGGCCGATGACGATGCCTGGGCTGACTGCGATTCCGCGCCACTCGTCGCCGTCAGGGCGCTGCCGGGTCGCGGTTTGCAGCGCAGACGACCACTCGCCGAACAGAGTGGCGGGTGGCGCGGAGTTGCGATACTCCGCATCGAGGCGCTTTCTACTGACGACTTTGTCGAGCGCGGCAGCAGGAGCCTTCACGGCGTCGTTGAGTTCGTCGATGCGCAAGAAGAACACGTCGTCTGCAGTCTCCAGGGCACCGCGCTCAGTCAAGGCCGCGCCGATTGCCAACAACCACTCACGCGCGAGCGCCACATGTCGAATCACTTCACTCTTGAGATTCTCGCGTAGCTGCGACCCCTGACGCGCCCGCCGCAGCACGAAATCGAAGAGCCATCGCTGCGGCAACCACAAACGCCGACGGCACTCACCAACGCCGTCCTCGGCTCGCCGTCGCCTCTCTTGATACTCGGCAATCAAATCCTTGCCTGGCATCATCTGCAGGTAGCTCCGCACCATCGATAGTAGATACTCAGGCTGGTCCGCCCACCGCGGCTTGGCCAACTCGATCTCGCCGCGCGCGTGGTGCCCATGCTCGAGAAGAAACTCGCGCCACTGTTCAAGAAACGCCGCCCCACCTGCCACCTCTCGCAAAGCTGTCGCGACGCTCGCAAAGTCGCCGTCCGCTGTCAGCACATCACACACCTCGGGCGCCTCCGCCGCGATTTTGGCCAATCGCCACAGTGCCAAGCCCGCTTCTGCCGATGAGACATTGCCGAGCCCAGCAAGGAGCGAATTCGCCTGCAGCCCAGCTTCGTCACGAAACCAGCGCTTGCAAAGGCGATCGAGCGCATCGAAGTAGCTCACACCAACACCGGCCGCCGCGAGCCCGTCGTCAACGAGCAATTCGCCAAGCAGCGCGTCCACGTCGGCGACCTGTTGTCGCAGATCACGCGGGCCAGCACCTGCCGCGCGACGCCGTTGCCGCTGCTCGGCGAGTTGCGGCACGACTGCCGCGGCGCGCCCCGGCTGTAGCCGCCACAACCAAAGACACAACCCTGGCAGCGCGCGCAAGAGGCGCCACCAGCCACCACGAACCGGAGCAATCTGATCGCGAGCCAGCTGGAACGGGATGTCGCCATCGCCGCCAACGTTCTCGCCGCCAAGAATCTCCTGCAAATCGATGAAGCGACCGACTGGGCACACGTGTAGCATCCCGACCAACGTGTTCACGTTGAAGTAGGCGCGGCCGCCATGGATCCCAATCAACGGCAACTCGCCGAGCTCGAGTCCCACACGCTGCAAGATGCGACGAATCATGCGATCCACGAAATCGAGCATTCCCTCGGTCGCTGGTGTCACGACATCGGGCAGCACCTCGCCCGCGTTGACGTTACTCCATACCTGTACCTGCTGGGGTGGCTGCGGCAGCGTCGTGATGGGACGGGCTTGTAGGAGAAACAACTCGCCGCCAGCACAGGCCCACTCGATGTCTTGAGGTGTGCCACCGACTTCGCGCTCGACCTGCCCGGCGAGCTGCGCGACAGCCGCCGCTTGGTCAACGGTCACTGCAGCACCCGCCGCACTGTCGGCAACAACGGAGCTGACGACTCGGCCGCTGCTCTTGAGAACGCGGAATTGGTCCGGCGTCACGCGCCCCGACACCAAAGCCTCACCCAAACCATGGCACGCTTCGATCACGGTGAAGCTACGGTCCCCCAAGACTGGGTCCGCCGTAAACGCGACCCCCGCCGCATCCGCAGCCACCATGCGCTGCACAACAACAGCCATCCCCAACGCTTCATGCCCGACGCCGCGATCGCAGCGATACGCGAAGGCTCGGTCACTCCACATAGACGCCCAGCAGTTGCAGATCGCAGCAACGACTGCATCAACCCCCTCCACGTTCAGATACGTGTCGTGCAGACCAGCGAACGATTCATGCGGTTGATCTTCGGCAGTCCCCGACGATCGCACAGCCACGGGCTGACCAGCAGCCAGGCCGTCGAGAAACTCGGCGAGCGCCGTTCTTACTTCGTTGGGGAACGACAACTCCGAGATCGCCGCGCGCAATGCCCGCAACACCTCGACGTCGGCTGCTGCGTCACGGCTTGCGGTGGCGTGAATCCACGTCGCAAACGGCTCGCGCGCGAGAATCGGGGCGACACACTGCGCATACACTGAGGTCGGTACACAGCACGCAGACGGCACCGGGAACTGCCGCTGCACGAGCTGCTGCAGCGACCTCGCCTTGCCGCCGATGTCAGCGTTCGCCGCCGCACCTGCGGTATCGCTGAGAAGCACTACTGAATCACCGCCGCGCCTGTTCATGACGCGACTGTAACATCCCGGCTGAAACAGTAGCTATGTTCGCTACGCTACTTCGGCGTTCGCGGCTGCGAAGCTGCCGGCTTGCCGCCGGACTTGGCCTTGCCATGCCGCGCCAATTGGAACGTCTGCACGTCCGTCCCACCCCCGTGCGGGTCGCTCAAAGTGATCACGAGATCGTCGTTGCCACTGCGGTGATAGACGATCCGCGTCGGGAAGTCGTTCTTCGGGCACTCAAAGGTCGCTTTGCGCTGACTCTGGTCGAGACTCGTGAGCCGAAAGGTGCTCGCTTGCTTGCCGCGCGGAAACGGTGTCAGCCACACCTCTCCGTCCTTGACTTCGAATTTCTCGAACTCGTACATCGCTACCTTCTCTCCCCTGCGCAGCTCTGAGTAGCTCAGCACCTTGCCACCTTCAGGAGTCGTATAGTACGCGACGAACTGCCCGCCCCACATGTCGCCGCTCCACGTGCCCGACAGCCACGCCATCATCGACAATTGGCTCTCGGCGCCACCACCCTTTTTGACGACGCCGTCGGCAGCGAGGGGCAGCGCAACGCACACAAAAGACAGTCCACACACCAGACCGAGTGTCAGGATCTTCATCTTCATGTTGTCTCTCCTTCTGCAGCAAGCTCGCCAGCGACCCCGCGGGAGATCTACGCTCAGCATGGACTCGTCGCTGGATTTCGCGCCCAGTGTAGTCGAGCGCTGCACCTCCAGATTGTACGAAACCGACATTCCGCGATTCGAACTCATCTGCACCAAGCTGCCACGACGCCGATCACGAGTCCGCTCGTGTGGCGCTCCCTTGTCCGGTGAAATGGTCGGACAGCACATGGTCGCCGCGAAAGTAGGCCGCAGGCGCAACACCGGCAAAGCTGCGGAAGTCACGAATCAGATGGGCTTGGTCTGAGTAGCCACACTCGACAGCCAGCTCGGCCCAGCTACGTCCCACGACATGACGGCGCAGTACGCTCTGGAAACGCACGATGCGGGCGTAGACCTTCGGGGTCATTCCAACCTCATCGCGAAACACCCGCTCGAGTTGGCGATCGCTACAGTGAACACTGCGCGCCAGCTGCCGGACACCAGCTCGCCCTTGACTGCGCTCGATCTCGCACAGCGCTGTGGGCAACCAAGAGTGTGGGCCGCGTCCATCGTTCACCGCTGCGCAAAGCACCCGCAGCAACGCCTGCCGACGCGCGTGCAAACCAGCGACACGCGCCGCCGCCAGTAGCCGGCGCTGCAGCCCCCGAGACACAACGGCGAGGTCGACACGTTGGTCCGTCAACTCAGCCGCCGACACCCCCAAGAGACTGCGCAGGCCCGTGGGCTCGCAACGGATCCCGATCAAGTCGACGCACCCGGTCGCCGCAATGTCCAGGAAACGCCGCAGTTGCCCCACGACCAGGACCCGCGGCTGGCGCATGAAAGCGACCCCAACTCTCTCGGTGAACGGGTCCGCGAGATTGATGATGATTTCACCACAGCCATCGGGCAACACGCGCTCGACCGGAGCTTGCGTCTCGGCGCTGGCGCGCAGCTCCCAGATACAACGCACGACGCGCTGGAGTGAAGGTGGCGGAATGAATTCGCTGTAGTGCATAGCTGTTGACCCGTTGTTGGAATCCGCACCGATTCTAACAGGTCCGGCGCACTCGTCGCGAGCAAGTGCTTCAGCTACCCTGACGCAACAAGTCGCGATAAGGCACGCCGATGAACGACGCTCGGTCGAGCCCCAGCTCCTCGATCAGGTGATTGCTCTCAGCCGCGGCCGCCTGGGAAGTGATCCCGTCCACAACGGTCTCGAGTTCCAGGAAATCGCCCAGCCCGACGACTCGGTCGAGGTGAATCCGCGTGTGCCGATAGATCCAAAGCGCACGCTCTTTCTCGATCACCCCGCCCAGCGCGAGCACACGCCCTAGCACGCGCTGCCACAACGGTCCGCTCTCGACCTCGACAACATCGTAGTCGGACGGACGCGGCGCGTCGGCTACCGTCGACCGTTGGTAGGAGATGACTTCCGTTCGACCGTTCTCTTCGCGGATCTTCAACCACCCACTGGGCACGTCGAAGAAGGTGTCGCGCTGCGTGCGCACCCAATGTTCTTCGGCGTCGATCTCCGCGAGTCGCTGCGCGATGCGGTCTCGGTCCGGCAACGGACACTTAATCTCGATGTTCTGCACTGTCCCCCCAGCTTCCGCGGCCCCCGCCGACGGGTCGTCACGCGTCATGGCTCAGAATCATGACTGAGAATCGTGACCCGGATCCGTCAGACGCTTTCTCGATCTGTGGATCGTAACCGCAAAGCCCTCCCGGCCGTAGCTCACGAATCAGAATCGCAACGAACGCAACAACGACGCCTACGCGGTCGGACGGTCTTCGACCCTCTGGTCGTCGCGGAGCCAACGGTCGAGCCCGCGCTTGCCATTGAGCCGCTGTTGAAAGCGTTCTGAGAAACGACGCCGACGAGCCTCCGCATCGACGCCATCGTCATCGAAACCGGCATCTTGCAGCGCTTGAAACAGCACTTTGCGCAGGACCCGCTCGAACTCCTCGACGCGCTCCGGCGAACGGGTCGGTGGGCGCCGCAGCTCGCACTGCTCCGGTAGCCCCTGCAGCAGCCGCGGCAGCGCGTCACGCAGCAGGAACAGGGCCGACCGAGCCACGTCACTGAAGGTCAGGCGCACCCCCAGTGACTCTCCCAGTTCGTCGATGACGCCCGCAACTAGGGCCTCCTCTGCCGGTGACAGAAGGACGCGCTTCTCTCGCTTGCGCTGCTCCATTGGCACACTTCCTTCCAAATTCTCCCGGGAAAGAAGAGGAGCTAGATGCACAAACCGGGACAGCGAGTTCGACATTTCTGCCGCAACTCACTTCCCGGTATGGCATTAGAATTTCGCTAGGAAGGCGCGCTGCTACTGCAACATCGCCGGCTCCAGGTCGATCACAGCGTCGCAGTGCCCAGCGGCAATCTCTTCTGCGGTGCGCGCCGCCCGCTGCACAGCGTGCGCGAGGATCTCAGTGACCTCGTCGCGCCACAGACCTGGGTTGGCCGCTCGGACCAACGCACAACCTCCGGCGACGAAAGGTGCCGCGAACGAGGTCCCGGAACCCAGCGCTAGCCCACTCGCCGCAGGGCCGTGCGGCACGACGACAGTTTCTCCCTGCGCGAGAAACTCCACGGCCGCGCCATGATATGCTTCGTCGACAAGCTGGAAGCCGCCATTGCTGGCAAGCTCGACGCTCGAGACACCGATCACTTCCGGGTACGACGCCGGATACGGAGCACTGCCGAGACTCTCGGGACCCACAGCCGCCACGACATGGATGCCGAGCGCGTGAGCGATCTTGATTGCCTGGTGCAGCTGGCCGTAGTCGGTGGCGGTGACGAAGCTGAGATTGATCACCGTCGCGCCAGCGGCCACGGCGTCATGGATCGCCGTCACAGCCGCGTCGAGGTCCACGACCCCGTCGTCGTCAATCGCCCGATACAGCAGAAACGATGCTTCCGGCGCAACTTCCATCGCTACTGCCGTCACTGCCGTACCGTGTCCAGAGTCGAACGAACTCGGTACACTCAGGAGATCGACGTGCTCGACCACGCGACTTTCCTCGATCATGTCGGTGTCGACGAAGGCATCGACGATCGCGATCGTTTGCCCGGCACCGAGGAACGCCGCAGCGTGTGCGTCAAGTGCGTTGATGGCTTCGAGTTGGGTTTCATTCGAGAAGGACACGGGGGGTAGCAACACGGTAACTTCGTCCTGAGCCTGCCGTCCAGTAGCTGGCACGCTCGCGTGAGGGGTCGGAGCGAAGAAGACGGTGCAAAGCAGCGCCACGGCTGCGAATCTAGCGAGTTGTTTCATCGGGGGGTTCCCTTTCCGCCAAGCGCCTTGCGCGAAAGAGGGACCCACCCAGAACAATCAGAAAGCAGTCTCGGGCCTTGATGAGTTCGGCAAGAAAACCTACCCGTCCAGCCTCTAGACACTCGCCTACAAGACATTTCGCGACCATGACATATCAATGCGAGAGCACGCGATGAGCCCGGAGAGGGGCCAGGTCGCCAAGAGGCTCGATCAGATCATCGTGGATCTGTTAGCAACCAAAGTCGTGCGACTTTCTGAAGTCCAAGAATGCGCCGCCGATGCGTCTCGTGTTGGCACACCGGCGCTAGTGGCGCGCGCCCACTACGCCGTCGGGATGTGTGCAACGATGCAGGGACAAGACCTCGCCGCGGAGCGGGCTTATCGGAGTGCTGCGGAGCACTACCAGCGGTTGTCAGACACTCAAGCGAGCGCTGTCAGCAACGTCGGGCGCGCTCAATCGCTGCTACGCCTTGGAAAGCCTAAGTCGGCAATGTCGCTGGCCATCGCCGCACGCAAAGTCTTGGCGACTGCCTCACCCCAGCATGCGGCTGACGCGCTAATGATTCAGGCAACAGCGCATCATGTCATGGGTGACTCTTCGTCTGCGGTGAAGGTCCTGAGACGTGTCAAGCGCGAGAAAATCAAGCTAGGCTTCAGTGAAACGCTGCTCGCTCCCTTGGACAACCTCCTTGCCAACGCGCTGACTCTGGTGGGCCGAGCGCGCGAAGCAAAAGAGTTGTACGACGAACTTCTCCGATGGAGCAGCAGCCCAGACCGTGTCCTCGTCCGTTGCCTAGCCCAGTACAACCTCGGCTGCCTGCTTGTCATGCAGGGACGTTGGCAAGGCGCCTTCGAGTGCTTCCAAGAACTGCGCAGCCAACTCCCCGCGACCGGCAACCCCCGCTGGGTTGCCGGCGCCGATCTCGACGAGGCCGACCTCCATCTGCAGCTCAACTTACTCGAAGAGGCACGCGCGCTCGCGACACGCGGTCTCGGCAGCTTCCGTGACCTACAAGTTCCGGCGGAACAGGCCCGCGCTCTCCTCGTGCGCGCCGGAGCACTCAAGAACGCCAACGAACCCGCTGCAGCCCTTCACGACTACCGCGCTGCGCGCGACCTCTACACCCGCGTCGGGAACCATGCTGCCGCCGGGCTCTGCTCCTGCCACATCGGGGCGATGCAGCTGACGCAGCGACAACCCGGCCGGGCCGCCCGCACGTTGGACGCAGTGCAGAAACGCTTCCCGCGAGCGATCCCGCCGCTGATTCGCGTGCAGTATTGGGAGTTGCGAGCTCGCATCGCACTGGCTCGCAGCGACACGACGGCAGCCCTCAACGCATCGCGCCGTGCGGCGGCAGCGTTGGCGACAACCAGCACACCGTGGCTGCGAGAGCAAGTAGAGCATACGCGAGGACAGATCCATCTGGCACGCGGCAACCGGGGCGCTGCCGCCCGTGCTTTCAACGCCGCCATCGACGCCACGGAACAGTCGCGCTTTCGGGTTGAGAGCGACGCGCTGGCGACCACGTTCTTCGAAGGAAGGGAACAACCGTACTCAGACCTGGTGCACTTGCAGCTACAACGTCGCAGTCGTCGCGGGGACCGCACGATCTTCCAGACCATCGGCCGTCTGAAGAGCCGCCTCGGCATCGAACCCGGGTTCGCCAAGCCGGCGCCCTTCTCGAGCAGCAGCAGCAGCAGCAGCAACGACAAGCTCGATGACTTGCGCGAACAGGTCAACATGATCAACAGTCGGCTTGCACGGATGCACGGCCAGCGCGGAGACATCCACGTCGATCGCACACAGCTCCACAAGCTACAAGACACGCGCGCTCGTCTCGAAGCCCGCATCGCGCGCACCCTGCGCAGCCGGCGCGACCGCACTGCCGGCACCGCTGCTCGCGCTCGCCTCGAACCGGAAGACGTACAAGAGTCCCTCGCTGCGGGCAGCGCCTTTGTCGAGTACTACGCCGTCGCAGGCCGCTGGATCGCTGCGATCTGCACCGATGATACGTTCGTCGTGGTCGACGACCTCGTCGCGGAATCCACGCTGACGGACTGGGCGCAGAAACTGCGCTTCCTGATTCGCCGCACCGCGCAGCGAGACCCCGCGTCCGTCAGCGCCAGTGCCCTTCGCAACGTCCACAAACTGCTCGAGAAGATCGGCGATGCGCTCTTCACGCCGCTGTTGGCGCATCTTGGAGACGACACGCAGCGTCTTCACGTGCTCCCGCACGGCGTGTTGCATCAGTTGCCGCTCGCCGCGCTCGAAGTGGCCGGAGTACCGCTGATCGAACGCTACGAGCTGTCGATCCTCCCGAATCGCCGCTTCTTGACGCAGCCTGCGCGCCGTTCGAGATCGCGATCTCGGGCATCGCGATCTCTGGCATCGCAATCTCGAGCCCTGGCCGTTGGCATCGACGACCCAGCGCTGCCCGGCGTCCGCCACGAACTCAGCGGTGTGCGCCAGGCGCTGCGGGACACGACGCGGCTGTTTGGCAAGGCCGCGACGCGTGCGGCATTCGCTGAAGCGGCGCCGCACGCGAACTGGCTGCACGTCGCCACGCATGCCCAGTTTCGTGCTGACAACCCGATGCACTCGACGCTGCAGCTTGCGGATGGTTGGCTCGCGGCTTGGGAGATTGCCCAGCTGCCGCTGCAGCGCATACGGCTGGCTGTGCTGGCCGCGTGCGAGAGTGGCCGCTCGCAGCACCAAGCAGGCGATGAGCTCCTAGGGTTGGCGCGCGGGTTCTTCGCGGCAGGCGTGCCGACGTTGATCGCCAATCATTGGCCTCTGCGCGATGACATCGCTGCATGGACGACGCGCTCCCTATATCGACACCTTGCCAAGGAGCGCTCACTCCCGTGTGCGTTTCAGCAAACGCTGCTCGCTGCCCGCAAACGCCATGCACACCCCGCTCATTGGGCAAGCCTAACTCTGTATGGTTGCCCAGGTACGACATAGCGAAAGCGGTTTCGCGGTTACGCAGCTGACAGCAAGACGACAAGCGACTAAAATAGATCGCAGCGAACAGCTAGCAACGCCCACCGCAGCAATCACACGCCGAGCCCAGCTTGCCCGCCTTGGCTCCTGAACTGGACCTGAATGACTCGAAACACAGCCGATCTCGTGGCGGACTGCCTGCACCTCGTCGACGGTGCGTGGAATGAGTTCGTGGATCGTCACGCGGGACTCGTGTGGATGGTGATCTCACGCTACGACCTGCCAGCGCACGATCGCGGCGAAGCCTTTCACGCGACGTTTGCTGCCGGTTGGACCAACTTGGCGGCCGTCCGGAACACAGACCGCATTCACCTTTGGCTGACGCGCATCGCTCGCAACGAGGTCTACCGCTTGTTTCGCGACCAGCGCGGCGAGATCGACGTAACACAAGTCCAAAACGCAGTGGCGACCCCCGAGCGCGGGCCCGAAGAGCGTCTGCGCGCGCTCGAAGTGGCGCATGAAGTCCGAGCTGCGATCGCTGAATTGCCACAACCGTATCGCGCCACGCTCGAGAACTACCTCGCAACCGAAGGCAAGATCGATCGCCACAAACTTGCCAAGGAACTCAACATCGAACCTGGCTCGGTGCGCAAGACGAAGGCTCGAGCCCTGCAGATGCTACGAGATCGCTTGATCGCATTCACCGAGCAGGGTCCTGGCGCCCAAAGGACGGTGTCGCCATGATTCAGAATAGGCGTTGCGGAACGATCGACACCTATGATCTCCTGGCGTTCGTCGAGGGTGAGTTGGCCCCTGACTTGGCAGCGAAGGTCACGACGCACTTGGCGACACCGTGTGTCACATGTCAGTCCGAAGTTGATTTTCTCCGTACTGTACAGAAGGCAGCTATGGTCCAGACCGAAGACCCACCGGCTCCGCTCAAGGCAGGGGCCTATGCAATTCCGGAGTCAACGCCCCAGGCGCAGCTCGACTATGACTCGCAAACCGAACCTGTCGCCAGCGGCATTCGTAGCAGCGGCTTGCAAGACCGCACGCTGCGTTGGCGCATCGACGCATTGCAGATCGAACTGACGATCGAACCCAGCGGCAAAGTAGGCGACGTCTGCCAAGTCGCTGGACAGGTCTTCGACAACGACGAGGAACCGGTCGCCGGCGTGCAGCTGGTCATCGATCGAGACACGAGCGGCCAGGTCACTTCCGATGACCTCGGTTGCTTCGCAACGACAGCTCGAACGCCGCGTGAACTGGCCTTCACACCACCCGGCGGCAACGAACTGCGACTCCTCGTCCCGGATGAGTAACGACTCCGCGACCGATGCCGACTCGCGACCGGGCGAGGCCCGTGTCAATGTCTGCGTCGAAGTCTGTGTCGACTCCGTTGCCAGTGCGATTGCCGCCGAGGCCGGCGGCGCAGACCGCATCGAATTGTGTTCCGAGTTGCGCTGCGATGGCTTGACCCCAACGGCCGAGCTGGCCGAAGCTGTGCTCGCCGCCGTGACGATTCCTGTCGTGGCCATGGTGCGTCCGCGCCATACCGGTTTCGAGACGTTCCGACTCACCTCGCAAGATCGAATCCTCGTCGATGCGGACTTGAGACGCCTCGTGCAGCTGCCGTTCGCCGGCTTCGTCTTCGGGGCGCTGACGTCGGCCGGCGAGCTCGACCATGAGGCATGCCGGCAGGTGCTCGAACAAGCCTCGCAACGCCCCGTGACGTTGCACCGCGCCTTCGACCGTACGGCGAACCCGACGCACTCTCTCGAAGCTGCCATCCAGTTGGGGTTCTCGCGTGTGCTCACCAGTGGTCAGGCGGCATCGGCCTGGGAGGGCCGCAAGCAGCTGCAATCGCTTGTCTCCGCGAGTGGTGACCGAATCACGATCTTGGCAGGGGGCGGGGTGCGCGCCGAGCAGGCTGCAGCACTGGTCGCAGCAACCGGGGTCCGCGAAGTGCATTCGAGTGCGCGTACACGCGGCAGTACCGTCGCGTCGCGGACGGAAGTCGCAGCCATCGTGCACGCGGTCGGCAGCACCCGCTGACCACAAATCGCCGGCGCAGTGCTGCGGCAAGAGGAGTAGGAGGCCGGCTGTGGTCCGCGCGAACCACAGCCTTCCTCCCACCAGCGCTATTCGTCAGAACAGCACCCGGTCGCCCGGGTCACGCTCGTGTCAACACAGAGTCCGTCTCGGCAGACAGCGGTAGGTGCATAACGAACGTGCACCCGCGATTGCTATCTGGCTGCTCGAGAAAAATCTCGCCCCCGTGTTTGTCAACGATCACTGACCGGGCGATCGCCAAACCTTGGCCGGAGCCGTGCCCTTCCTCCTTGGTCGTGAAGAAAGGATCGAAGAGATGCGCTCGCGCCTCTTCGGAAACCCCGGCGCCCGTATCACGGACACGAACTTCGACGTACCCCTCGTGCTGACGGGTGGAGATGTGAATCACCCCCTTACCTTTGGCTCCGTCACCGACGACCTCAGCAATGCTGTGGGCGGCGTTGACGATGAGGTTGAGCAGAACCTGGTTGAACTCAGCCGCGAGCAACGGCACGTGCGGTAGATTCGGATCGAGGTCCGTGAGTACTTCCGCGACGTACTTCCACTCATGGCGAGCAACGAGGATAGTATTCGTGATTGCTTTGTTGGTACTGCCAAGGCGCCGCTCGTTCTTCCCTGGATGGGAGAACTGCTTGATCGCCCGAACGATCTCCGAAACCGTGCCGATACCGTGCTGGGATTGCTCGAGCGCGCGCGGGATCTGCTCGCGATAGTATTCGAGATCGATGTCATTGGTTACGCGCTGGACGTCTTCCACAAATGGTGCCAGCGCTGGTGCGTTGCGCGCCTCGGCGAGGAGGTTTTCGAAGCTACGCATCAGAGTCGAGAGGTCGGCAAACGCCTCGCGCAAGAAGTCGACGTTGTCGCCCACGTACTGCAAGGGCGTGTTGATCTCGTGTGCGATGCCTGCCGCAAGCTGTCCGATCGCCTTGAGCTTCTGCGAGTGCACCAATTGTCCCTGGGCCTCGATCAGAAGCTCGTGCTTGGACTGTAACTCCTTGTATATCTGAGAGTTGCGCAGCGCCGTCCCCACCCGCACCAAAAGCTCGTCGGCTTTGATGGGCTTTCGCAGATAGTCATCTGCGCCGCGGTCCAACGCGTCGTCGAGGCCATCACGGCCATCTTTTCCGGTCAGCAGTATCACCGGGACGTGCCGCGTTCTCGCATCAGAGCGCAGCTGCGAAACAAGCTCAGTGCCGGAGACGTCGGGCATTACAATGTCGCTGACGATCACATCCGGTAGCGTGTCGTTGACGGCATCCAGCAGCGCATCGGCGGCCGCGAACGTTCGCACTTCGTAGCGTCCCTCGAGCACTCGCTCGATGAGGAGTAACGCTGATGGTGTGTCGTCGACCGCAAAAACGATCGGCTTGTCCGCCGCCGGAGCTGGATGCTCGCTCATGCGCTTGTCAATTCGTCTTTGGTATCGTGGTCCGTGTCGGTATGAATAGTCGCTTCGGCCTCATCAGCAACGCCACTTGCGTCCTGACCCACCGCAACGCGAAACTCTGTTTGCAACTTGCAGCTAGGTGCCATGTTTCGCAGGCGTCGGATCAAACCCGGCGTCGCTTCTTGGCCTCGCGCCACGAGGAACACACCCCCTGGTGTGTGAATGTCTTCTGTAAACACCATCCCGGGCTGCAACAGTTCGAGGGCGACTTCGTGGACTTTGCGCGTGCGACAGGGCTGTCCACGCCGCCGGCGAAAATCACGCAGCACTTCCGGGTCGTACATCCCCTCGCGCCCCAGCAGCGTATCGATAGCAACGGCTTCAGATAGTGACTGGGTCTCGACGATGTCGTAGTGCAATGCGATCTTCAGAATCCGGGCGCCCCAAGGGATATCATTGCCTGCAACTGCGTCTCGTGGCGGGCCAGTACCATCGAAGTTCTTCTCTTGGTAACGCAGGATCTCGCGGACTTCCTCCATGCGAGGGATCTTCGCGAGTAGCTCGGCAGCAGCTCCCGGTACATGGTCAGCCATCGCCTGCTCTTCGATCGTCAAAGGTTGGCCGTGATACAGCTTCTCAGCAGTCGCGGATGGCAACGTAACGCATCCAACTTGGGACAGCATCGCCGCAACGCGCAACACCCACCGTTCGTCTTCCGGGAGGCGTGCTGACAATTCGTCTACGTAGCGCCGCACGCGCATCGCACGACCAAAGGCTGCCGGATTGCAAAGCGCCAACACGTCGGTCAGCGTCCGGATACACCCTTGCAGCGTTTGCTCGAGGAGAACTCTTTCCGATGTGATAAGGTCGTGCTGACGCACTGCGGCACCCAGCGCCTTCATCAGCTCTGGTACCGGACAAGGCTTCCACAGGAAGCGGAAGATGGCGCCTTCGTTCACGGCGGCCATCGCGGCCTCCATGTCAGCCTGCCCCGTCAGAAGAATGCGGATGGTATCGGGAGCGCGCCGTCGCGCTTGCTCGAGGAACGCAATGCCGTTCATTTCTGGCATTTCGAAGTCTGCGATAACGACTTCGAACGGTGCCTGAGCGTCGATCATGCGCAAACCGGCTTCCGCACGAATCGCCGTTGCAATTGAATAGTGCCGTCGCAAATGGCGCCCGAGGGCCTCCAAGATATTGGGATCATCGTCGACGCAGAGAATCCGCGGCTTCTTGCTCTTCGTTGTCATTCGACGCCCTCGCCCTGCGACAGCGCCGGGATCTCGGCAACAGCAAGCGCTCTCAACGCCGGCAGCTGCGATGTCATTCCCAGTGACTCGACGAACTCAGGGTCTACGTTGTGCAACGGTCCCTCACCAAGCTGGCCGCACGCCTCGGTAATCAGCTGCTCGGCCAACGCAACGACACCAAGCACATCGAAGTCTGGATAGGCGACTCGCTGTGGCTCATGACAGTGCGCAACGGCTTCGACGACCGGGTACGAAAGTCCCCAGAGCCCTAGCAGATACGCTCCAACTTCAGCATGACTCACGCCGAGCATCTCGGTCTCCAACGTGTGCAACGGCGTTTCACTGACACGCGCCGCTTCCAGCACAACGGTGAACTGGTCTTTGAGCTGTGTCGCCAGTACCAGCTGGCCGATGTCGAGCAGAATCGCCGCCGTGATCGCGTCCTCCATGAAGGGCACGTCGTGCACAAGCTTCGGGATCAGACGCGCGCACAGAAATGAATGGCGCTGCAGACGTTCTGGCGAGAAGCCGCGAGGTAGCTGCTCCTCCGCGACCCAGCGGTGCACCTCTGACGAGAGCACAATGTTCTTGATCATGTTCGTGCCGAGGTAGGCGACGGCGTTGCGCAGAGTTGTGATCGGGCGGCTGAGCCCAATGTACGCAGAGTTGGTCAGCTGCAAGATTTTTGCGCACAAAGCCATGTCGGCTTCGATGACCTCAGACACCTCTTTGGCGGAGACGTCCGGTTGTGCGAGCAGGTCGAGGAGCTGCCCATAGACGTCAGGCAAGCTCGGCAGCGTGCCAATCCCACCAACGATGTTGCGCACAGCCTCGCTGCCCAACAGCTCGTTGAGCGAGCATGCGCGGTCGATTACTTTTCGGAGTGTCGCCGGATCGCAAGGCTTTGACAGGAATTGGTGCGCAACCGGTAGGGCACGCAGCGCAGCTTCGAGCTCCGTATGCCCAGTCAAGACGATGCGCACGATCTTCGGGTGGTTCTTCTGCAGGTGGTTCAACAGCATCATGCCATCCATGCCCGGCATGCGGATGTCTGTAACCATGACGTCGAACTGCTGTTCCTCGAGCACTCTCATCACTCGATAGCTGTCCGACAAGAACTCCATCTGCCACTCATGACGGAGCGGGCGCAGCATTCGTTTCAGTCCCTCGAGCACGCGTTCTTCGTCGTCGACGAAGAGGATCTTCTTGGCCGTAACTTGCGTCGACACTGTGACACCTCGAGTCGCGCGACTTGCCCCACTGCGCTCACCACCGGTCAACGCACCGCTTGGCGACTGACCTTCTGCCATCATGATCGACCGCAGCCCCCTACGGGCTTGACCCCGGGGCTCGCAGGAGCGTCGCAAGCCATTACAGAACATTCACTTACGCGAGCTCCGGAAGCGCCCCACCTGGCTTCTTCCCGGCTCTAGGCCGACACGCTAGAATCTGCAATGCCGTAGGGCGGTAACTTTGCCGAGAGCTTTCGGTTACGGGACAGATTCGGCACCGAGAAGCCCTCGGTTCCGGGCGCTCGCCGCAGACCTTGATCCACTGAGCATACGATTCACGAGCACCGACTGCGTCGAATGCCGTCGCGACACGGCCTAAGCAGGGAAACAGAAAGACACTATGGGCACGCAGAACGTCAACGAAGGAGAGCAGGCCGCGCTGCAGGAGTTCATGCGACGTTTACTCGTCGACCTGCGCGCACTCGAGATCATGCTCGAGCAGGGCAAGATCGAGTCGGGCATTCGCCGGATCGGCGCGGAACAGGAAGTCTTCCTCGTCGATCGAGCTTGGCGGGCAGCACCGCTCGCGCAGGAAGTACTCAAACGTGTCTCCAACGATCACTTCACGACCGAGCTCGCTCGTTTCAACCTCGAGGTCAACCTCGACCCGCACGAGTTTGGTGGCAACTGCCTCAGCGAGATGGAACGCCAGATCAATCACTTCGTCGCGTTGGCACGCACGGCGGCTCAGTCCGAGAATGCCGATGTCATCCTGACGGGCATCTTGCCGAGCCTGCACAAGTCAGACCTCGATCTCGAGAACATGACGCCCAAGCCGCGCTACGCAGCGCTCAACGACGCGCTCACGGCACTACGCGGCAAGGCTTACGAGTTTCGCATCTCGGGCGTCGACGAGATCCGCTTCGAGCACTATTCAGTGATGTTGGAAGCGTGCAACACGAGCTTCCAGGTGCACTTTCAAACCGGCCCAGAGGAGTTTGCGGAGCTCTACAACGTCGCCCAAGCCATTACGGCACCGGTGCTCGCTGCCGGCGTGAATTCGCCGCTGCTGTTTGGCAAGCGCCTGTGGCGCGAAACTCGCATAGCTCTGTTCCAGCAATCGGTCGATACGCGCGGCAACAATCCCCACCTTCGCGAAATCCGCCCACGGGTCTCGTTCGGGGACCGCTGGCTCGAGGAATCGGTCCTCGAGATCTTCCAAGACGATATCGCCCGCTTCAAAGTACTGCTGAGCACGGACCTCGACGATGACCCGTTCGCCGCTCTCGAAGCAGGCCGGGCGCCGAAGCTGCAGGCACTGCAGCTACACAACGGGACCGTCTACCGTTGGAACCGACCGTGCTACGGCATCGGCAACGGGATCCCGCACTTGCGAATCGAAGCCCGTTTCCTCCCGGCAGGCCCCACGCCGCTCGACGAGGTCGCCAACTCGGCGCTGTGGTTCGGACTCATGTCAGCCATTTCGACACACTACGATGACATCACCAAAGTCATGGAATTCGACGACGCCAAGAACAACTTCATCGCAGCGGCTCGTACCGGCCTGGATGCACAATTCACGTGGATCAAGGGCAAACGCTTCACGGCACAAGAACTGTTGTGCAAAGAGCTGATCCCCCTCGCACGTGAAGGGCTGCAGTCGGGCGGGATCGATCGCTCCGACATCGACCGTTACCTCGGGGTTCTCGAGGAGCGCATTGAATCTGGGCAGACGGGTTCTTCCTGGCTCGTTGACTCGCTCAACGGCATGCGCAAGCAGGGTACCAAATCCGAGCGCCTCGCGGCCCTCACCGCCGCAACGTTGGACCGGCAGCTGACGGGTGACCCAGTGCACAAGTGGCCCCTCGCTTCGCTGTCTGAGGCCGGTGGCTGGCGGTTGAACTTCCAGCGAGTTGAACAGTACATGTCGACAGATCTCTTCACCGTGCACGAGGACGAGATCGTCGACTTGGTCGCCAGCATCATGGACTGGCGGCGCATCCGCCACATACCTGTCGAGGATGGGCAACACCGGCTCGTCGGCTTGGTCTCTTACCGGCAGTTGCTGCGTTACCTCGCACGCGATCACGTCACCGGAAAGTCGCACCCGATTCCAGTGCGAGAGCTGATGGAGAAGGACCTCGTGAGCGTGGCTCCTGAGACTCCGACCCTCGAGGCGATCGCACTGATGAAAGAGCGCCGGATCTCGTGTCTACCAGTAGTGAAAGATGATCGCCTCGTGGGTATCGTAACGGAGACGGACTTCCTGGAGGTTGCCGGTCAACTCCTGGAGGGCTTCCTGACCGATCCAGCCAAGAACGACCAGAAGCCGAATTCAGAGTAGCCATACGCTTTGCAGCAGCGGACGCACCGCAAAGTTCCGGTGCCGCCGCAGTCGACTAAAGAAACAGACGATAGACAGCAACAAACGAGGTTCGCCGCTAGATGTGTCCACACGCCATGACCGAATCACAACGTGACTCCCGTCCACCGAGGTGCCTCGGACACTTCGGCGTGACGCAAGCAAACATCGCGGGTACTCACACGCAACTTGTCGTCACTGCGGGCATGCATGGCAACGAACCCGGTGGCATCCAGGCTCTCGAGCGAGTCTTTGCCCGTTTGCGCGAAGGTGATATCGCACTGCACGGGGAACTGATTGGCTATCTCGGCAATCGCACGGCCGTAGCCGCAAAGTCTCGCTACATGCACGAAGACTTCAATCGCATCTGGTTGGCCGACCGCGTGGAGGCGCTGATCGCCCTCGACTCAGCCACCGCAAATGGCTCTGCAGAACTCAATACGGAAGAACAAGAGTTGATCGAGCTTCTCGAAGCTCTCAACGAAGCTTTCGCCCGCACGTCGGGTCCGAAGTACTTCATGGACATCCACAGCAGCTCGGCGGATGGCGTCCCCTTCGCGATGGCACTCGACACCAGCGCTCACCGCGACTTTGCAGAGCAGTTCGAAGTGCCAATCCTGCTAGGGATCCTCGAACAGCTGGACGGCTGCCTTCTGGAATACGTCGAGCGCAACGACGTGACCACGATCGGTTTCGAAGGCGGGCAGCACGATGCCCCGTCGACCGTCGACAACAGTGAGGCTGCGATTTGGTTGGCACTCGCGGCAAGTGGCATTGTCGATAGCGACTGCGCTGAGGTGCAGCGCTCGCGGCAACTACTCGCGCAGGCGGCAGGCTCGCTGCCACAGTTTACCGAGATACGTTACCGCCACGCGATCGAGCCGGAAGACCGCTTTCGAATGCTGCCGGGTTTCGAGAGCTTCGAGAAAGTGAAGAAGTCGCAAGCCATCGCGGAAGATCGCAACGGCCCCGTCACCGTGCGCGAAACAGGTCGCTTGCTGCTGCCGCTCTATCAGGGACTCGGCGACGATGGGTTTTTCATTGGCCGCGAGCTTACTGCATTTCGTAGGACGCTGGCGGATGGGTTGCGCAGCCTCGGTATCGACCGTCTGCTGCCGTTGATCCCCGGCGTTCGCCGCGCCAACGGTACGAACAACACACTACACGTCAACCTGCGCGCCGCGCGCTACCTTCCTCGATCCCTCTTCTATCGCTTGGGCTATCGCCATATTCGACGACAGGAACGGGGTTGGCACCTGCGGAAGACGCACTAGCCCCACCTGTTTCGGCACGGCCCTGCGAACGAAAGCAGAACGCCATGCGCTTCATCGCCTCCACTCTTTCGCTGGCTCTCGTGTCCGTCGCCAGCGGTTGTGCTTCGTTGCCACCCGACAGCAATCGCATGTCCCCGGAGATGGCGCCGACACCGTACAGCGCCGCCGAACTGCGCGCTGGGTGCCCCGATGGCCGCGTCGTGCGCTTGCAGGGCACCGCACCAGGCAGCAAGACACCCACAACGGACTTTCACTTCACCGACGGCGACGCCGAAGGGGTCACGGTTTCAGGAGAGCGCACAACCTGGGAAGAGTTACAGTCGCACGCGTCGTTCCCTGAAGAGTCGGTAACGATCACGACAGATTCCAGGATGATTCCAGACGGTGAGTATGAATGCTGGCTCTATACGGTGCGCACAACGGACGGGGATGACAACAGAATCGAACGGCGCATGTGGTTCGCCCGCGCTCTGCCGGGCCCACCGATCGACATGGAGATCGACATCAACGATCAACCATTCTTCTCAATGACAATGATCCAAACGAAGTGACAAGCTGCTAGAGCTCCTTGCGGAACAAGAAGCGGCGCTTGACCTCTTCGAAGCCCAACGCTGCGTGGGCGGCGCGGCTGACGGGGTACTCGGTGGTTGTGTCCGAAGCCATCTCGGTTGCGCCGCGGGCCCGCGCCCACTCCTCGGCCGCCGCGACGAGTGCGCCACCGAGGCCGCGGCCACGATGGGCTTCCGCTACGTACCAACCCTCGAGGTAGCCAACGCCGTGCGTGCTGCAACCTGCCGCGGTATCACGGAGGCGACATTCGACGAATCCCACAGGCTTCTCATCTACCAGCGCAAAGAACAGCGCCCAGTTGTCGCGCTCTGCGAGAAACTGTTCGATCTCTTCACGGAGCTGGGAGATGTCGTAGCGCGGCCACAATTCGCTGCGGAGTGCCAGCCAGCACTCTCGATCCTCGGGCGTGATCTCTCGAATCTGCATGGCACCCTCACTTCATGGAGCTATGCGACGGCGCTACTGGGCGAGCACGAGCTCCCAGGTCCCCTGCAGCGCCGGTGCGCCATTCGCAAAGAAGTGCGCTGTTCCAGTAGCCTTGGCGCCGGTCAGGTTGCCAATGTAGTGCATGGACACGATCCGGTTGCGCTCGACGGAGGTCACTCCAAAGCGGAGCTTCCCGTCCTGTCCGATCGCGCCATCCATACGCACCGGGGAGCTCGAGACGGTCTTCGACTGGATCGAGACCTTCTTGCCAGTGACCGTCACTTTGGCCGGGCGGGTGATATTGCCTTTGTCCCCTAGCGACGCGACGCTGATCCGCAGCTTGTAGTCACCAGACAGGAACTTCTCTTCAGCAGCGCCGGCACTCTGGGCGAGGTGCACGACCGCCGCTACCACAACGACGCACGCGATCGTCGATGCCACGAAACGAGTTCCCCAACGAGTCATTTCAGATGGCTCCCTTTCTCTCCGTGGAATTGGAAACGGCCTGCAAGTGCCATTACTAGAAACTCAGTTTGCAGGAAACCGTGCCGACAGCAACCTACTAGCGCGATCTCGA
>JBCCHQ010000114.1:0-20659 GCA_039028735.1 Planctomycetota bacterium
ATGTTCCCAATAGTAGGCAAAATCTGCCAATAAGATACAAGCGATAATGGTAATCCAATTTAACTCTAAATGAGGTAAACTGAAATTCTGATACAACCAAAAGTAAACTTTAGTAATTGTTTCTGCAAGGCCTCGAATCTGGGGACCGCGGCATCATCGTCACGCCGTCGGACCCGACCGAGTCGCTCTCGGTGACGATTGCTCTCGACGCAGACGCCGAGTCGTTCTCCCCCGGGGAGCCAGTCACGTTGACGCTGACGGCAGGGATTCTGTCACTAGCTGGTGTGGATGCCGATGGCAACCCAACGGCCCCTCTGCCGCTCCGCGCAGTCGTCTTGGATCACTTCGTACAAAATGGCGACCTGCAGCAAAGCGGTACTTTCCAGACGCCAGTCGTCGTCGAAGAGTTTGGCGGTCTCCCGTTCACGGATGTGCGCGGCACGATCGGGGCGGATCTGCTGACCCAATACTCTGGCAATGAACTCGCCGTCGTGGATGCCAACCGCGGCCTGGTGCTGCTGTACCGACAAGGGAACTCGTGGCTGCTCGCGGCCGAAGTCGCGCTGAGCGGTCTTCCCGTCGGAATTGCGATCGGGGATGTCGATCGTGACGGCCGTGTCGAGCTGTGTGTGCCGTCGACGAACGGCGTCATCGAGTTCTTCCAGGTGTCGTCGGGAACGCTTCAGGCGTTGCCTGAATTCGAGACCACGGTCAATGGAACGATCCAAGACTTCGGACTCGCCGATCTCAATGGAGATGGTCTCCAAGACATCGCCGTAGCAACCAGCGGTGGCTTGTTCGCCCTTTCGGCGGACCGCCAGGTGCAAACAGATCCCAACGAGATCTTGCTGGGCAACCTGTTCTTCTTTGCAGGTTTCGTCGAAGCGCAGCTGACGGCTCGCGATACCTACAGCGTCAAAGTTGCCGACATGTACCTCAACGGCCGCCCGGGGCTCATCGTAGCCGACGACCTAGGCGTGGCGTTTCACCTGAACAACCTCAGCGGGTTGCTCCCAGTCGTGCCCGGCGATTTTCCGCGGACGTCGGAGCTCCTCGAGGCTCCCAGCGGTCCGGGTATCGAAATGGCGATCTGTGAGATCGGGGCTGACGACCGTCGCGTTGTCGTTTTCTCCGGCGACACGGGACTGCTCTACTACACCGCGCTCTCGACGGAGTTCGAGGAAGAAGACGGCAGTCTGAGCTTCTCTGCGGTGCCCGAGTGGACCAGCGCTACGTTCCCGCTCGCTGGCGGTGCTCCCGATTCCTTCGGGTTTGCGGAGCTCGATGGCGACGCGGCTGCGGACTTGGTCACTTATCACGCCGCAACCGGTCTCCTGACAAGGTACGCCAGCGTGCCGGGGACTGTGTTCGAGCTGGAGCAACAGTTGGTTGCGCCAGCACTCTTGGGCGAGGTCGGATTCGGTTTCTACGACCTCAATGGCGACTCCGGACGTGACATTGTGCTGACCGCTGGTTCTGGAGCTGCAGCGGGAGTGTTCGCTGCGCAGACGTTGAACGTGTTGGCGCCGCCGATGAACAGTTTCTCGTTCCAGGTGCCCGAAGAAGTTACCTACTCGTTGGGGAGCGGCGAGGTCGCCGTGCCGGTGACGGCCAACCTCAGCGATCAGATTAGCGGTTTCACGGTCCGTTTGACCTACGACGAAGCCGAGCTAGAACTGCTCCGCTTCGAGCTCGATCCGGCGCTGCCATCTGCAGCTGAAACGACGTTGATCGAACGCGGTACCGGTTTGTACACAGTGTCTGAGACGCTGTCGGGTACCGGTCAGGTCGTGCTGGCGAATGCGATCTTCGCGCTCGTGTCCGAGGACTTTGGATCTTTCGGGTATCAGCTCGCCAACGGTACCGACGGCTTGAATCAGGTCGTCACGCCCGACAATGTGAGTTTCCCGGTCGGACTCGACTCCGCAGCAGGCACGATCGAAGTCGAGAGCTCGGTGCCGAGCCTGACCAACGTCGTGTGCGAGTCGATGACGGACTACACGTTCCAACAAGACTTCTGGGTTCCTAGTCACGCCATCACGGTGACCTGGGACGTACCCAATGGAACTCAGTACGACGACATTCGCGTCGTGCTCGATGGTTTCTTGCAGACGACGATCGTAGGCAACTCGGCGACGTTCTTGAGCGTCAACGATGGTGCCCACTCGATCGAAGTGACTGGCTTCATCAATGGCGTGCAGTCGTCGCCTACGACCTGCACGATGTTCATTGTGGCTCCGCCAGTGCAGGGGCCCGTCGGCAATCCGGTGTTCACCGCCAGCCGCACGACGTGTGCAGGCCTCGACTGTGTCCTGCTGCAGTGGGACAACGGCGGCAATCTCTACGATTGGATCGAGATCTATCGCGACGGCAGCACGACACCGATTCCGGCAGCAGCCATGCTGAGCGGCTTTGCCCAGCAGTTCTCTGACCTGCTGGCTGAGAACTTCTTCGACGCTCATACGTACCAATTGGTCGCGGTCGAGCAGGTGATCGAGGACGGTGTGTTGGTGACGTATCGCTCGAATCCGATCTCGACAGTGCTCGCCGCCGATCCGACGATGTCGTCGATCGATGCCCCGACCGCCATCAACGCGACCATTGTCGACGGTGACGTACAGCTGAGTTGGGTCAACCTGGAGTTCTACGCGGGCGGCATCGAAGTCACCCGCGACGGCACGTCGTTGACGACTCTCGCCGGAGACGCTACGAGTTTCACGGACTCGGGGCTGCCTGTCGGCGTCTACAACTACAACCTTCTCTTCTCCGATGGCGTCAACTCGCCCGTCGGGGTTTCCACCGGTAACGTCACGATCCCGCTGCTTGCGCCTACCGCGCTCAGCTGCACGCCGCAGCTGACTGCGCCGCCGGTGGTCGACCTCGCTTGGACGAACGCGACGAGCTACGACACGATTGTCGTCGAGCGTTTGGAGGTGTCGACAGCCGGGTCGGACTGGGAGGCGATCGAAGAGAGCCTTGCTGGCGGTGCGACCAGCTACACCGATACAACGGTCGTCGAAGGACAAAGCTACGAGTATCGTGTTGCCGGTGTGCTGAACGCAGTGATCAGCGATCCTAGCACCAGTTGCACAGCTATCTTGAAACACTCGGTGCGGGTTGCCGACATTCAGACGACGTTGGGCCGTACGAACGAGCGCATCGAGATCTACGGCAACCTGTTCGGCGATGTCTCGGCGTTCACGTTGACGCTGTCCTTTCCACCAGGTGCGTTGGACTTCGGCACGAACCCGTCGGTGTCGCTGCCGTCGGGTGGCACGTTGTTGAACCCGCCGACGATCGGCTCTTCGACGATCACGCTGGATGTCGATGGCCTGATCAGTGCAGGTGTCGAGCGACTCCTCGCCGTTATCGTTGTCGACCTGACCGCGGACTCGAACCCGGCCACTGCCTTCACGGTCGCTGGCGATCGTCCGTTGACGCTCAGCAACGTATCCTTCAACGGCATGGCAGTCGACGAGACGACGAGCGGTACGATGTCGATCTCTGATTCGGCGCAGTTCATCGAGGTGCCGCCGTTGCTGCCGGCAGTGGGCGAGACGTTCAACGTACCGATCTACGGGACGTTTGGACAAACGATCCAATCAGCCGTCGTCTTGATGGAATTCGATCCGACCATCGTGCAGGCCGAGAGCGTCGAGATCGACAGTTCGGTCTTCACGGATCTGTCGCTGCAGTTCTTCGACAATGGTCTGGGACTGGTCAGTGCGCCGTTGATCCCGGCGTTTGGCAACAGCGTCTTCAACATCCCCGCGTCGATTCGCTTGCCGTTGTTGTCGGTCCAGTTCCGAGTGCTTGCGGGTGCCGCCGCTGGAGCCGACACGGGGATCACGCTAGTCGATGGTAGCAACTACCCCAGCTATCAGCCGCCGGCGTACACGATTACGATCCAGAATGGCGGGACGCCTACGACAACGACGGTGCTTCCGGACTTGTTGTCCGACACGATCTTGGTCGGGTCGGGTACTGGCCCGATCGTCACTGCCGTCGTGCCGGCCGAAGGTTCGATCTATGGCAACACGGTACAGCTGTTTGGATCGAATCTTGCCAATCCCGGCCTCGCGGTGTTCCTGGGCGGGACCGAGTTGGCCGTGGTGACCAGTGAGCCCGATGAGCTCTTGGTACAGATTCCGGCGCTCGCCAACACCGCAACGTTGCCGCTCACCGAGTCGTTGTCTGTCAGTCATGGCGGCGGCAGCTCCACGTTCGATCAGGCTTACACGCATCGTCCGTCGACGCTCAGTTCTGTCAGTCCGACGATGGGCATTCCTGGCCAGGTGATCACCGTTTCCGGGACCTTCTTTCCCACCGACGTCGCTGACATTGACGAGCTGTGGTTCGGCGATGTGCAGCTACTCCCGACCGCGCAGCCGGCTTTGGTTGTCGTGGGACAGAGTGCGACGCATCTCGATCTCGTTGCGCCGGTGAATGCAGCTGGTGCAGCCACGATTCGCATCACGTTTGCCGGTCAGGGTGAGCAGCAGATCAGCGGCTTCGAGTATCTCGGTGCGCCGAGCAATCTGTCCCTCTCGGCGACGACGGGCCCTTTGCGTGGCGGCAACAGCGTCACGATCAGTGGGGACAACCTCCTCGCTGGGTCGACGGTCGACTTCGATGGCACGACGATCCCGCTCGATGCAACGCTTCAGTTCACCGTGCCCGCCTACAGTGGGCCGCTGACCCAGGACGTCGCAGTTTCGGTTACGGCGACCTCTCCGGCAGGTGTGTCAACGGAAGTCTTGCAGTACACCTACCAGGTGTTGGCGTTGTCCTCTGTGGCGCCGGCTCAAGGTGCACCGACCGGAGGCACGCCGGTTGCCATCAACGGCGCCGGACTCGCCGCGACGGGCACGACCGTCAGTTTCGGCGCTAGTAGCGCGGTCGTGGTCTCTGCTAGCAACGATGGAGCGACGCTCAACGTCCTCGCGCCTGCGGGTAGTGGTTTGGTCGACGTGACTGTGAACCTCGACGACGGTCAGGCGCAAACGCTTCTTGGTGCGTTCCAGTACGACAGCATCATGGTCACAGGAGCGACTCCTGCAGTTGGTTCGATATGTGGTGGGGACCAGGTCACCGTCACCGGCATGGGCCTTGCCGATGTGACTTCGGTGACTTTCGATGGCGTCGCGGGTACAGCGATCGTCGTGGATCCCAGCGGCACGAGCCTGACGGTGACGACGCCGGCGGGGAGCGCCGGCACGGTCGACATTGTGGTCGCGACGCCGACCTCGGCGGAGACTTTGGCGGCTGCGTTTACCTACGAGCAGCCGACGTTCATTCGAGGTGACGTCGACGGGAGTGGCACCGTGAACACGGCTGACCTCGTGATCTTGGCGAACTACATTCTGGCTGCAGGAACGGCACCCGTGCAGCTAGACGCGGCGGACGTCAACGACGACGGTGCGATCCATGTCGGCGACGTCACTTTCCTGTCGCAGTTCCTGGATCCGTCGATGCCGGTGACGATGCCAGCGCCGTTCCCGAGCCCAGGAGTCGATCCGACTGCGGATCCGATCCCCGATTGCTAGTCGACGACGGTCGATAGCTGCTATGCTGAGGGCGCGCCTACGCTGGTGAGGCTGGCTTCCTGAAGGGAAACCAGCATGTCCACCGATCCGTCTTTTTCTGAGTCCGCGTCCTCGCATCCGCGTCCCGACCCGGCGCGCCCGGCGTCGTGCTCGGAAGCGTTGCCGGCGGATGCTCGCGAATTTCGCGCTGAAAATCCTCACTACCGTACGCTGGGTTCGGCCGCAGCGTGGTCGCGCCGAACCGTCCCGTCGCTGGCTGCGTTACCGCGTGAGAAGCTGCTCCAAGATGGAGCCTCGGCACTCTCCGACCGCGAACTGCTGTCGGTTCTGATCGGTACCGGCAGCAGCCAGCACAGCGTCTACGAACTGGCTCGAGCCGTGTTGCAGGTGGTCGGCGGGTTGCGCGGCCTGGCGGCCGCGGCGCCCTCGGAGGTACGTTGTCTCGACGGGCTAGGGGAGGCGAAGGTTGCCCGGATCTTCGCCGCGCTCGAGATCGGCCGGCGGATCGCGCACCGACCCTGGCGCCCCGGGGACGAGTTCGTCTCTTCGCGGCAGGTCTTCTCGCACCTCCGGTCGCGGCTGCGGGACGAGAAGCGTGAGCTGTTCGTGGCTCTCTATCTCGATGCGCGTCATCGGCTGATCTGCGAGCGCGTCATCTCCTGTGGGTCGCTGGTTGCGAGCATCGTCCACCCGCGCGAGGTCTTTCGGCCGGCGATCCGTGTCGCGGCGGCTGCGATCATTTGTGCCCACAATCATCCGAGCGGTGACCCTCGTCAGAGTGCGGAGGACTTGGCGATCACCCGCCGGCTCCACACCGTCGGCCGGGTAGTGGGGATCGAATTGCTCGATCACGTGATCGTTGGCCACGACTCCTATACATCCTTCGTCGATCGGAGGCTGCCCCCTTGGGACCCCCCCGAGGGCTCCCGTTGACTCCCTTTTGGGGGGGTGCTAGTCTCCAGCTGAGACCAGGGGGGTCGAGGCTGGTCCGCATACCAGGTGCTGGTTTACCCCAGCAGTGGTTCACACTAGGTTGGCCTACAGCCCTCGCGTGGAGCCTGAACCGAGAAGATGGGGGTTGGAGAGTCACTTGAAGCGCGCGATCATCTCCGACATACACGCCAATCTAGAGGCGTTCGAGAGCGTCCTCAGTGATATCCGTGACCAAGGGGCCGACAGCATCTATTGCCTCGGCGACGTCGTGGGTTACGGCCCGGATCCACGTCCCTGCTTGTTCCTTGCCAAGGATCTCGATCTCAACCTGATGGGCAACCACGAGGAAGCGGTGTTGTTCGAGCCGATCGGCTTCAACCCGCGCGCTCGCGCCGCCATCGAGTGGACGAAGGAGCAGATCAATCTGCACTCGGCCGCCGTCGAGGAGAACCGCGAGCTGTGGAACTTCGTGGGCAGCATGCTGGATCGCCAGACCGAGGACGGGATCGCGTATGTCCACGGTTCACCGCGGGAGCCTACCCGCGAGTATGTCTTTCCGAACGACGTGCACAACGGTGAGAAGCTCGATGAGATCTTTGCAGCTCTCGAACAATCGGTCTGCTTCGCTGGGCACACGCACACGCCCGGCGTCTTCACCGAGGACCACCGCTTTCTGGCTCCGACTGACATCGGAAACAGCTTCAAGCTCAGTGACGCGACGGGCAAGATCATCGTGAACGTGGGTTCGGTCGGGCAGCCGCGCGACGGTGACCCACGAGCCTGCTACGTGATCTTCGACGGCGAGTCGATCGAGTTTCGGCGCGTCAAATACGACATTGAGAAGACCGTCCAGCGCTTCCGTGAGGTGCCCGTCCTCCCCGAATATCTGGCCCTACGCCTGCTCGAAGGGCGCTGATCCAGCCGCCTTACCGTTGTCCCATCTTGGAGCCTTTTGCTGCTTCCAATCCTCCGCCCACACCGTAGAATCTGCCCCCTTGGTTTCGGCTGGATAAGGTCGTTTTCTTACGTTTTCGAGAGGGGGGAGCAGGGATGGACAAGAGGTTCTTCCTCACCATCGCGTTGTGCTTCCTGGCGGCGTACGTTTGGATGCAGTTCGTCGTGGAGCCTCAGGCTCGACGCGGCCAAGACCAAACGACTCAGAATCAAGCAACTCAACAACCAGCGCCTCACACACCACCGACTTCTGGACAGGTGCCGAATCCTGTCAACAACAGTGGGCAACCGGTAGGCAATCAGCCCAATGGCGTGTCCGCGCCGGCTGTCAACACTGCGCCGCCACCGCCAACGTTCCCAGACATCACCAGCTCCCTGTCGAACGAACTCGTCGACATCGAAATCTCGTCGATGGGGGCGACGCTGACGCGCATGGTGTTGAAGGCATACAAGAACGAAGACCTCGAACAATCGCTGGACCTGCTGTCCCCGGAGCGGATGTCGGGCAAGGCGCTCGGGCTGCACTTCGACGGCTCGCACGGAGTCCCGTGGGACGTCGACAACGTGCCGTGGCAGCTCGAGTCTTCCAACGAAGCCGAACAGTCGCTGCGCTATCGTCTGCCACTCCCAGACGGACGCAGCATCATCAAGACGCTGTGGCTGCGCGCCGAAGAGTACGTTGTCGACATGAATCTGGAGTTCGTTGGCAACTGGCCGCAGCACCTCGAGTTCTCGACGTACGGTCCTGAACGCCTGCGCCACGACAAGAACAGTCGCGGCGTCGTGAATCAGTGCGTCTACGGGATCTCCGACATCAACGGACGCTTTGCGCAGGCGGAACGGCGTACGGTTGAGAAGCTCGACGCCCCGGCCACGCTGAACGGAGTGACCTGGGCTGGGCTAGAGACGAACTACTTCGCGTTCGTGCTGCGCCCCGTTGCCGATACGGCCGGCAAGCGCGTCGACAAACTGATCATGCGGCAAACCAGTACGTTCGACCCGGAGTGGGCGAAGTCGACAGCGATCGAGCAAGGGAAGCAGGGGATTCCTTTCGAGGTCGGTTTCGGCGGTGCGTTGGTGCCGGGGCAGGTGTACTCGTTCGAGGCCTTCGGTGGCCCAAAGGACCGCGGTGTCCTAGCACAGTACTCTGAGACTGGCTTCGGTGAGTTGATCGACTATGGATCGATTCTGGGCTGGCTTGTCTGGCTGTTTCTGCTGCTGCTCGGTTTCTTCCACTCGATCACCGGCTCGTTTGGTATTGCGATCATTTTCTTGACCGTCGTCGTCAAGGTTCTGTTGCACCCGATCAACAAGAAGAACCAGGGCGTCATGATGCGGCAGCAGAAGAAGATGGCGAAGATCCAACCGCAGATGCAGGAGCTGAAGGAAAAGCACAAGAACGACTCGATGAAAGCCAATCGCGAGATTCAGAAGCTGCTGAAAGAGAACGACGTCAATCCCGCGCAGATGTTCGGGGGTTGCCTGTTGATGCTGCTCCAGCTGCCAATCTGGATTGCGCTGATCAACACGTTCAGCCTGGCGATCGATCTGCGGCAGGAGTCGTTCCTCTACATCACGGACCTGACCCTCCCCGACCGTTTGTTCGCGCTCCCCGGGGGTGGGTTCAGCTTCATCATGGACTTCCACCACTTGAACCTGTTGCCGTTCTTGTACGTCATCATGACGCTGATCTCGCAGCGCATGATGCCCCGATCGTCAGATCCGCAAATGCAGCAACAGCAGAAGATGATGACGTTCATGATGGTCGCGTTCGGTTTCATCTTCTACAACTTCAGTTCTGGGTTGCTGCTCTACTTCATGACGTCGGCAGCTCTTGGAATCGTTGAGCAGAAGATCATTCGCGCCGAGCTCAAAGCCGAGGGGCTGTAGAGCCGTAGCGATTCGCGCGAGCCGATTCGGGAGGCAACTCTCGTGCAGTCCGTAGACGACACCATCGTCGCGTTAGCGACTCCGGAGGGGGGAGCGCGTGGCGCGTTGCTGCGCCTGAGCGGCGCCGGCTCGTGGCGCTGCTTGGCGGCGCTGGCGACTGTTGCGGACGCGACCCCGCTCGACGATCCGCCGCAGTTGCGCGCCACTCGCATCCACTTCCAATCTCCTGATCTCGCGGCGGTCCCCGCCGTCGTCGTCTGTTACCCGCAAGGGCGCTCTTACACTGGCGAACGATCTGTCGAGCTCCTCTGCCCGGCGGCGCCGCCGCTGATCGGGCGCCTGCTGGATGATCTTTGTGGTGCCGGGGCGCGCCCGGCTGCTCCGGGCGAGTTCACGCAACGAGCGTTTCTCAATGGCCGTATCGACCTGACGCAGGCCGAGTCGGTCGCCGAGTTGATTGCTGCCAGCGACCTCGCCAGCGCCAATGCGATCCGCCGCTCGTTGGATGGCGAACTGGCGCAGCGCATCGCTACCGTCGGCGAGGGGCTCCACGATCTGGTGGCGCTCCTCGAGGCTGGGCTCGACTTCTCCGAGCAAGAGGTCGCGCCTCCAGACGGCTCGTGGCTGGCGGGGCAAGTCGATGTCTGGGTTGCCACGTTGCTCGAGCTGTGTGGGTCGGCCGAGCGTTTCGTGCGCGAGGAGTCGCGAGTTCGGGTGCTGCTGCACGGTCAACCCAATGCCGGGAAATCGACGCTGTTCAATAGTCTCGTCGGAGCGGATCGTGCGATCACTTCGGGTACTCCGGGTACGACTCGGGACCCGGTGACCGCAGTGATGGATCGACCCGGTGAGCCGCCGTGGACCATTGTCGATCTGCCCGGCGTGCGCGATGATGCTGGCGAGGTCGAAGCGGCCGCGATCGACTTGGGGCGCGACTGGCTTGCCGATGGAGATGCGGTGTTGTACCTCCTCGACGGCAGTCAGCCGGTGGAGGAGTTGGTTGACGAGTGGTGCGCGCTCGAGCCTGCACTGCGCCAGCGAGCGTGGGCGGTGCTCACGAAGTGGGATCTCTGTGCGGCGCCGACCGCGAGCGACCGGGTCGCCACTTTCGCCGCCGCAACGGGCGTGACGCCTCTCCAGGTATCAGCAACGAGCGGCGCCGGGATCGGTGCGTTGGGCTCTGTGCTGCACCAGCATCTGGTTGCCGGCAGCTGGCGTTCCCGGGGAGATTCCTACTTGTTCACAGCGCGACAACTCGGCCGTCTCGCCACTTGCCGTCAGAGGCTCGAAGAGCTGTCTGAACGCTGCCGCAGCGTGGCCTGCCCAGAGCCGGAGTTGCTTGCGATCGACCTCAGGGACGCGCACAGCCTGCTGCAGGAGGTCACCGGTGCGATCTGCCCGGAGGCCACCCTGGACCGCATTTTCAGTCGGTTCTGTCTCGGCAAGTGAGGAACTTGCTCCACCAGATGTAGTGTGTTAACGTCTCGCCAATGGCACCTGTGGTGTGTCATGGGACCTCATGGGGATTTTGGGGAGGGTCCCGCTCTCGCCACGTGGAGGAAGCATGAAGTGCCCCTTCTGTAGCGCTCACGAAGATCGTGTGGTGGATTCCCGCGCGAGCAACGAAGGGGCGGCGATTCGTCGACGGCGCGAGTGTCAAGCGTGCGCCGGGCGATTCACGACCTATGAGCGCGTCGAAGAACGACCGGTGTTGGTCCTGAAGAAGGACACTCGCCGCGAGCCGTTCAATCGGCAGAAGATTCTGCAGGGGCTTCTCAAGGCTTGTGAGAAACGGTCAGTTTCACTGCAGCGTCTCGAAGAGGTCGTCGACCTGGTGGAACGCCGGATCGATGAGCACGGGCGCGAAGAAGTCGAAGCGAGCTTCATCGGCGAGATCCTTTCGGAAGAATTGCGGCGAATCGATCAGGTGGCCTACGTGCGCTTCGCCTCCGTCTATCGCGAGTTCGCTGACGTATCGCAATTCATCCAGGAGCTGACTCCCCTCGTGAAACAGCAACAGGCACAGCGTCTCTAGATGAGGTTTCTAGAGTAAGGTCTCTAGACGGAGCGCTGTTTGTCATGTGATTCGGATCCGTGTGCACGCGCAAGCTGCACCACACAGCCAGTCCTCTAGCTCGAGTGCCAATCATCGTGATCGTTGGACCTACTGAACTCAAAGTCGAAACGCGTGACCGTGGGGTCGTGCCGTTCGACAAACGACGCGTCGTCGAGGCGATTCTCGAAGCGATGACGGGCGCTTCCGCGACCGGTAGCGCCACCAGTGCAGCGCAAACGATGGCGAGTCCCGGCAGCGGTGCTGTCGATGTCGCAGACGAGCTCGCTTCCGCGGTTGCGCACTTCTTGCAGGAGTACAAAGGGCACAGTGCGATTCGTGTCGATGAGATTCACGACATGGTCGAAAAGGTGCTGATGGAGACCGGGCATCGGGAAGTTGCGCGCAGCTACATCATTTTGCGCGAGAAACGGGCTCGGATCCGTCGCCAAATTCGGGTACGTCCGCCGCTCAGCGACGAGTCCGTGCCGCTGGTACAAGATCGTCACGATTCGACTGCGCATGCCTGGGATCGAGCACGCATTGTGACGGCGCTGATGGAGGAGGGCGACGTCGAAGCCGACATCGCCGAGAGTGTCGCAAAAAGCGTCGAAGAGCGTGTCGTGCGTTCTGGGATGCGATCCATATCGACATCGCTTCTGCGCGAGCTCGTCAACAACGAGTTGTTCGAGCTCGGTGTTACTGGGGGGTTGCGTCGGCAGGCACAACTGTCGTTGCCGAAGTACGATCTCGAGAAACTGCTGTTTCGCGGCGGTGACCCGAATCGTGGGTTGGCGCCGGGAGACCCGACACGTATCGCCGAGCGCGTCGGCGGTCAGATGCTGCGTCAGTACGTGCTAGACGACGTCTATAGCAGTCGTGTGCGGGAAACGATGGCCGTGGGCGAGTTGCACTTGCACCGTCTGGACCGACCGCTGCAGCTCTTGCGTCTCTCCGTGGCCGCGGACCGGATTCCGGCCGCAGGTATGGGCGTTGCCCGGGGTGGGGATCCGCAGAAAGGGCGCGCGTTGCATGCGCTGTTTCATCGTATTGCCGACACCCTGCCGGTCATTGCCGAAGAGATCGAGGTCTTCAACATCGGCGAGGCGCTGCTCGCCGATCGGCACTATGGGATCCTCGACTGTGCCGAGTGCGGTCGCACGCTGCTGCGAGCGCTGCGCGAGTACCACGAAGTGCGAGCTCGAGGACCGCAACCCGCTCCGGTGACGACGCTGCGGATTCCGTTTACGCCGCGCTACGTGGCGAGTGCGTCGACGGAGTTGTTTGCGGCGTCGGAGCTCGAAGCCAACCTCGCCGAGGATGCCGCGTGGGTTGTGATGGAAACGCTGCGCCACGCGCTCCTGGAGAGTGATGGTGCGCGCCTGTTGGGCCAGTGCCGACTGAAGCTAGAGATTTCACCGGCCACCTTCCAGCAGCGGCGCTTCCGCGAGACGTTGCGTTCCGTGCTGTCGTTGATCGAAGAGGACGCGCCTTTGGGCATGGAGTGCTTGCCGGAAGAGCGCGTCGTTCCACTGTCGAGTCCGGTTGCGGGCAAAGTGACGATCAACCTTGTGCGCTTGGCGCTCGCCGCGCGCCGAAACGGCGAGAGTGATCTGCGGCCACGGTTGGCAGCGCTGGCCGAAGTCGCGCTGGAGGCCGTGCGAGGGCACCGCGATTTCTTCGACAAGTTGCGACTCCATCCAGAAAGTCCGCTGGCAGACCTGGATGCTTGCCTGCCGGAGCTGCCGCCGCACGAGTATGCGATCGGAATCGTCGGCGTCGATGATGCCGTGCGCATCCTCACTGGTGAATCGCTCGATGCCGGCGACGGGCCGCAAGTCGTCGCGTTGAACTGGATTCAAACGTTGGCGACAGCTTTGGCTGAGGCGCGGCGACCGGGCGATCCGGTGCTCGTGCTGGAAGAAACTTGGAATCATGACGGGGTTCGACGACTCGAGTCCCTCGATCAAGCCGAGTACGCAAGTGAACTCGAGGGGGGCGCTGCGTCCCCCGACTCGGCAGAAGAAGATGGGGTCTACGCGTCTGGCGTCCGTTTCGGCCGTTGGGCTCCGCTGGATCCGTTACAAAAATGGCAGCGCCTAGCGCCGTATCGCCCGCACGTCAGACTACTCGACACCTTGGACGACACTGCTCGTCTGCGTGCCGACGGTGTGGAGGTGCTGATCGCATTCTTGGAGGAGGCGTGCCGAGCCCCGGGTCTCGGGGTGACGCCCAGCGTCATTTCCTAGTAGTTGCATGAAGGTATTTGCATGTATCTGAAGAAGCTCACGCTTTCTGGCTTCAAGTCGTTCGCAGATCCTACGGACTTTCACTTCCACGAAGGCACGACGGCCGTCGTTGGTCCCAACGGTTGTGGTAAGTCCAACATTGTTGACGCATTCCGCTGGGTGCTGGGGGAGCGCCGAGCCAAAGAACTTCGTGGTTCCGAAATGCTGGACGTCATCTTCAATGGCGCCGGAAAGCGCGATCCGATGTCGCGCGCCGAAGTCTCACTCACGTTCGACAACACCGACAATTCGCTGCCACTCGACCACAGCGAAGTCGAAGTCGCTCGCCGCCTGTACCGTTCGGGGGAGAGCGAGTACCTGATCAATCGCAAGAAGTGCCGACTCAAGGACGTGTTGGCGTTGTTTAGTGACACAGGGATTGGTGCCCACGGCTATTCGGTGCTCGAGCAGGGGAACGTCGACGGTTTTCTGCACTCCAATCCCGTCGAGCGTCGAGCGATCTTCGAAGAAGCGGCCGGTGTGTCCCGCTACAAGAAGCAGAAGCTGCAGTCGATGCGGCAGCTCGACCGCACCGAGCAGAATCTGCAGCGCTTGCACGACATCTTTGGCGAGGTCGAGAAGCGCATTCGGTCCGTAAAGATCCAAGCAGGGAAAGCCGCTCGCTTTCTGGAAGATCAAGAGCTGGTCCGCCAGCTGCGCACCGTTGTCGCCGAGCACGACATCGCACGCTTTCGAGCCGAGCGTGAGAACCTCACCTACGAGCTGTATCAACTCGAAACGCGGCGCGATTTCATCGAGAGCGCATCGGTCGGTGTCGAGGCCGAACAGCAGATGGTTGCCGACGCGGTAGAGGAGTCGCGTCAGGAGCTGGCCGCGTTGCGCGAGCGCGAGATGGAGATTCGCGTTGCCCTCGAGGGGGCGCAGCAACGAACGGCCCACATTGACGAGCGCTGCCAGGAGCTCGAGGCAACGTTCGCACGCAGGGAAGGGCAACGCAGCGATCTCTTGCAGGTCGAAGCCGAGTACGAAGCGGGCCGCCAGGAGCTACGAGATGGCTTGCGCGGCGAACTGCAGCAGCTGCGCCAGGTTCGCGACGTCTTCGCTGGTGCGGAAGAGGCGCGGGCGAAGCTCGTAGCCGAGCGCACCGAACATGAAGATCGCATCCAAGAGGCGAAGGAGGAGGCTCTTTCGCTGCTCTACTCCGAGACCAAGTCGTCGAACGAGCGGACCTCTCTCGAGTCCGACCTGCGCGGATTGCAGGCGCTCTCGTCACGACGTCAAGGAGAGCTGAGTGACTTCGAGCGTGAATTGGAAGAGCTGCAGCAACGGCAGGGAGAGCTGCAGAAAGAGCGTGACACGGCCGGCAACGAGGAGCAACGACTGCGCCTCGAGCAGCGTGCGATTCAGAGTGAGATCGAACGACGGGTGGATCTTCTCAGCGAAGCCAACCAAGAGCTGAGCGCGCTGCAGGACCGCTTCTCGAAAGACCAAGCGCGTCTGCGTTCCCTCGAAGAGCTCGAGGAGCGCCGCGAGGGAGTCGGGCGGGGCGTTCGTCGCCTGTTGTCATCGGACCAGCCGCTGGCACGCGACGTCATCGGGTTGCTGGCCGACGAAGTCGAGGTTGCTGCCGAGCACGCGCCGATGGTGGACGCGGTGCTGGGGTCTTTTGCCGAGATGGTAATGCTGCAGGGCGGCACGCCCCTCGAGGCGCGGGCACGCGTGATCGACACGCTGCTCGATGGGGATGGGATGACCTTCTGCCAAATCGAGCAGCCGCAGGTGACCCGAGATTCGACCGACGACGGGGGGCCGTTGCGTCTCGTTTCGCTATTGCGTTGTGAGCCGCGGCAGCGGGCGCTTCTCGAGTGCATCTTCGGTGACGTGCGCGTCGTCGAGGATGTCGACGAGGCGATGGGGTTGTGCCGGAATGGAAGTGCGAGTCGGTACGTGACTCGTGCTGGAGCGATCGTCGAGCCTTGGGGCGCCGTGAGCCTCCCGTCGAAGAACGGTGCTGGCTTGGTCTCGCGACGCTCGGAGATCCATCTCTTGCGGGGCTCGATTGCCGAGCAGGGAACAGCGTTGCACCAAGCGGAAGAGCGAGGGTCCAGTCTGCAGCATGCGATCGAAGCGCGGCGCGAAGAAGCGGGGCGTTTGGATGCAGAGGCGCGGAGGCGGGCCCTCGAGCGCGAGAGTCTGCAGCGTAAATGGGAAGAAGCGCACCGTAACGTCGAGCGGGTGAACGAGCGGCGCGAGACGATCGTTGCCGAGCTCGAAGATCTGCAGCGGTCGCAGCAGGAGAAGCAGCACGCTCTAGAGCAGGTCGTTGCGCAGTTGGCCGAGCTGCAGGAGCAGCGCCAGCAGCGCGAGATCGAAGCGCGGGAGCTCGAGGGGCAGTTGGAGTCGTTGGCGGCGACTGCAGAAGAGCGGGAACAAGAGGTCTCGCGTCTACGCGTGCAGGGGTCACAGCTCGAGGAACGCATCGTTGGAGTGCGGCGCGAAGAGCGCCGGCTCGTCGGGGAGATTGGGGAGCGCCAGGCGCGCCGCCAACACCTCGAGGAGGAAGAGGCCGAGGATCGCCAGCGTATCGAGCAGTACGGCGCGGAACGCGTGCAGCTCGCCGAGCGGACCACCGAATGCGAAGCTGGACTCGAGGAGATCGAAGCGGGTGTCACTGCTGCAGGCGATACTGTTGCGGCTCGACAGGGCGAGCAGCGAGATATCGAACAGCTGATGCGCGCCGTCCGTAGCGAAGAGAACCGCCTGCGCACGCTGCGCGAAGAGATGCTCGTGCGCGACAACGAGGCCAGCGTCCGCATGACCGGGTTGCGCGAAAAGCTCCTGGACGACTTCGAGATCGATCTACGCGAAGCGCCGATCGATGAGTGGCGCGAGCTGCTGTTGAAGGAAGACGAGGAGGTCAACGACGACTTCTTTGGACGGCTGCAGGCCGACCTGGACGCTGCGGTTGTGCGGCTGCGCAAGAATGCCAACGTCAACCTCGAAGCTGTCAACGAGCTCGAGGAACTTGAAGAGCGACATGGTTTCCTCGAGACGCAGATGGCAGACCTCGCAGACGCGCGAGAGAAGCTGCTCGAGACGATCGAGTCGCTGAATACTCGCTGCCGCGAGATGTTCGTAGAGACGTTCGAAGTGATTCGAACCCACTTCAAGGAACTGTTCACGACGATCTTTGGTGGCGGTATTGCTGATCTGCAGCTGGAAGCGGAAGTCGATCCGCTCGAGGCTGGAATCGAGGTCATTGCCCGTCCACCCGGCAAGAAGATCACATCTTTGAAGTTGTTGTCGGGAGGGGAGAAGGCGCTGACTGCGATATCGGTGTTGTTTGCCCTCTTCCGCACGAAGCCGAGCCCGTTTTGCATCCTCGATGAGGTCGACGCACCGCTCGACGAGGCGAACATTCGTCGTTTCGTGCGGGCGCTGCACGAGTTTATCGACGATACCCAGTTCCTGATTGTGACGCACAGCAAGGTCACAATGTCGAAGGCGGAGCGCCTGTACGGCATCACGATGGAAGAGCGTGGAGTTTCTCGGACCATCGCTGTCGAGCTCGAGGAGGTCGAAGGGATGGGGCTGATCGAGGAGCCGTTCATCGAAGATGCCCCCGCCAGCAGCGAAGAAACCGACGCCGATGCCCAGCCGGCTGCCGTCGAGGAAGTCAGCGGAGACGCAGAGGCTGACTCGAAGGGCGCCGACGAGCCGGAGGAGGCTGCCGAATTGGTCGGATAGTCCGCCCGTCTGTCGGCAAGCAGCAGGTCGTGAAGCCATTCACGCCCTGCTGTTTTTTTGGTTTCACCGCGCGGCTCGTCTATCGGGCAACTGGTCCGACCGTGAGCAGTTTATCGGCTGTCGCGAACAGCAAGGTTGTTCCGAGAGCGTGTGCGATCGACCGCTAGGCTGGCCGGTAGCACCGGCGCTTCTTGACCGAGCAAGGTATGCTTGGGTAGAGGGGAAGCTACGTCCTCGAGGGGGGATGGAAGGTTGTCGGGGTCCCCGCATGGCGGAACTCACGCGCGAACAAGTCATCGCGAACTGCCGCGATGGCGCTGCGTTGCAAGGGCTGGATCTCTCCGGTCTCGATCTCAGCGGACTCACTCTCGAAGGTGTGAACTTCGCGAGTTGCAACCTCTCCGGTTGCGACTTCTCTGGTTCCAATCTGCGTGGTAGCAATCTCTGCGGTGCGAACTTCGGTGAGGCCACACTCACCGATGCCTGTTTGTGTGAGTCCGACATCGATCTCGCCAACTTCAGCGAAGCGACTTTGACGCGCGCTGACCTGCGTCATCTCAAATTCACGAACTGTGATTTGGGTGGCACTCACCTCGATGATACGAATCTCTTCCGCGCTACGTTCTACGGTCAACAGTTCTCCGGTACGAATCTGGCTCGAGCGAATCTCGGCCAAGCCGTATTCAAGGAGTGCCGTTTCGAGCAGTGTTCCTTTAGAGGTAGTAACCTGACCGGGACTTCGTTCATTCACTGTGAGCTCCCCGGCTCGACCTTCCAAGAAGCACTGTTTCGCGGTACGCGTCTCGATCAGACACCTCTCAAGCGCGCGAATCTGCGTGGAGCGCGCTTCGTCGGCTTCGACTTCACGACGCTACTCCTCGGTGACGTCAGCTTCGTCGGTGTCTGCGTCGAAGGGGGAGTCCTGCCGACGGAGTCGCTGTGCGGGACGTCGTTTGCGGACGCGAACTTGACCGACCTCGATCTAGCCGGGCGCGATCTGGATGGCAGCGACTTCTCCGGCGCCAGCCTGACACGCGTAGACTTGTCTCGTTCGTCGTTGAGTGGGGCCCGCTTCCACGATGCGCATCTCGAAGGCGTGTCATTGCTGGGTGCGGACCTCAGCGGCGCCGACCTCGGGGGCTGCGAGGCCGTCAGCGTCAACTTGAGCGGTGCGAGCCTCGAGAAAGCCGACCTAGCCGACGCAACACTGGAGCGTGTCAGCTTGTTCGAAACCCAATTGGATTTTGTCAACGTGACAGGTCTGCGGGCTCGCGGTGGCAACTGGACGCGCGCAACTTTGCGTGGCTGCCATGGTGCTGGTGCAAGCTTCGACGGCAGTGACTTCACGGAAGCGACCATCGCCGATTGCGATCTTCCGCAAGCACGTTTCTCGCGGGCGACGTTGGAAGCGGCGGTCCTGCGCAACTCTTGTCTCACGGCGGCGTCTTTCCCGCGGGCGATATTGCTGGGCGTGACAGTCGAGGGGTGCCAACTCGATAGCGCTGACTTCTATCGCGCGCACATGCAGCGAGCGATGCTAAAAGACGTGAACCTGTCAGCAGCGAACTTGGACTTCGCCGATCTCAAAGAAGCGCGCTGCTCCGCGTTGAACTTGGCGGGGGCGCAGACGGCTTCTGCACGGACAGACGATGCCACGCTCGATGATGCGCCGTTCATGGCGGCACTAGACGATGCGTTACCGGAACGTTCGCTTCTCGAGAAGTTCCCGCTGCACGAGCTACCGCCAGAGGTGGCAACTGCAGATGAAGAGGATGATCCCGTCTCAGCGAGCCCCGAGGAGAGTACGTTCTGCTATCAGCTGCCAGCGGGTTCGAGCATGGCCGTGATTGGCAACCTCTTGGTGGATCTCTCTGCCTGTATCTCTGAGCTCACTGCAGCGCTGCAGGTTACGAGCGACCTCGCAGCAGTCGCGTTGAGTCGCGTAGCTGTCGGGGAACGCATCGAGATCACGCTGACGCCGAGCCCCGCGAAGGACGCGGATCGCGTGCTCCAGGTGATCCAAGAGTCCTTCTCCTGTGCTGTCGGCATGGGCGCTGATGACCTCGAGGTTGCCGTTGGCACGATCTCCGAACTGCTGGCGGCGCGACTCCCCAACTGCGATCCCACAGCCCGCGAGCGCCTCACCGAGCTGCTGCTACGCGTCTCGATCGGCCACCTCGACGGTGTCATCGGTGACTGGGTCGCCACGCGCGAACAGTCCAGCTAGCAAAGGCAGGGACCGGGAACGGTCGTTGCCGTGCACAACAGTTTGCGGTCCCACCTAGTCTTACGTGTCTCCTGTTTGACGGTGTTCGGTTCAGAGTTGTATGCTTCGGTGAAGTAAACGTGCACACCAAGCAGGCGCTGCTGCGCCTGAGCACCTTTTCCTCCTGAAACCCCATTGCGCGATTTCGCCGCCCGTTTGGTTGGCTACGTTGCGCGGAAATGAGGGGCATGATGGAGGCTCTTCGAAAAGCCTCTCCCCTGCTCGGGGATAGCCCAGCGATCAAAGAACTGCGCGACTTCATCGTCGGCGTCAGCTTGCTCACGGAGCCGGTGTTGCTCACCGGACCTTCCGGTACGGGCAAGTCGTTGTCGGCCCGGAAGATCCACGCCGTCGGCCGAACTGCGCGAGCGCCGTTCATTCGAGTCGGTTGCGAGCAGTTCACAGAGTCGGAGCTCGACAAGCTGCTCTTCGATGGCGACGACTTGCAGGACTTGGGTGGGCTCTTGGGCTCTCGTTCCGGCGGTACTTGCTACCTCTCCGGCATCGAGAAGCTACCGCCTTCGATTGTAGAGAGGCTGACGCAGTACCTGGCAGCTTCCCGCAAGTGCGAAGAACAACCGCGGCTGATCTTCAGTTCGCGCTTCCCCCGAGAAGAGCTCCTGGAAGACAACCTCGTTGACGCGACGTTCGTCGAACTGGCGTCGCCGTTTCACATCTGGATTCCTCCGCTGCGTGATCGCATCGAGGACATTCCAGTTCTGTGTAGCTACCAGCTGTGGATGAACACGCCGGTGGCCGACTACGAGGGTCGCTGGAGCTGCTTTCAGGAGGATGTCCTACCAAGTCTGATCTCGTACCCCTGGCCGGGGAACGTGAACGAACTAAATGGCGTCGTACGCAACTACTGTGACGACGAAGCCGTGTCTTTCTCAGTCCCAGAGCTCGTTGACATTCCCGACGAGGTGCCCGCCTCGGAGTTCTTCGCGCAACAACTCGAGATCTTCTACGCCGAGCTACTTGGTGTTCTCGAGACGGACGGTCATGCGGGGGAGCAACTCCC
>JBCCHQ010000115.1:0-20553 GCA_039028735.1 Planctomycetota bacterium
ACGTGGTCTCTGTGGATGCTTTGGCAGCGCCGCGAACCGCGACTGCAAAGCGTGCAGCTAGCCGTTGCGACATTTCTGACAGTGGCGTTGGTCACGGGAGTAGCGCTCTATCCAGACAGCCTCGTCGGTGCATGGTCAGGTAGCGTCGCACTGCGTTTGTTGGCGCTGCTGACACTATGCGGCATGGCCTGGGGAGCCACTCTGTTGTTGCGTCACTATCCCGTTGTCGCGTCGCGCCGCTTCACAGTTGTGGCTGTCGCTGCCGGCTCTTTGCTAGGTGTCTTTTTGCCACTGTCGCAACGAGGCGCGGACTCGTCAACGCACCCCGCGCTGCGGCAGCTGCCGGCGTCGGCGCTTGTCAGCCGTACAGAGCTTACCGCACCAGCGTTGCGGCTGAGTGCGACAACGACGATGCGCACCGGCAGTGCGAGCCTGCTTGTCACCGATGGCGACACACAACTCACTGTCGAGCCATTGCTGACCTTCGATCGTGTGTCGCTCGATCGCTTCTGGTCCCTGTTTGCCACGCAGCAGTCTCCGCGATGGCAACTCGAAAGCATGCAGCTGACAGCAGGGCGTTTTTCCGGAGCCTACGACGGCATGCATCAGGGGGCCCTCGAAGTTTCTTGTGGTAAGGAGGCAGTCCTCGTCGCGGCGTACACGCACCTAGACACGGCGGTCTACTCGCACCTCAATAGCTTCTTGGTTTTGACGCTGTCTGGACGCGGCACATTGGGAATCTCCTTCTCACCATGCCCGCAGCGCATCGGCATCTTGGAGAGTGATTATCCGGTGGGGAAGCCGGCGCGCTTTGCGGTGCTAAAAGACAGGCGGGTCTTCGAAGTCTTGGAAGCTCGTAGCGGTGAGAAAGGGCCCTACGCCGAACTCGCTTCCGGTACTGCGGCCGACGAGCTCACATTGACTCTGTATGACGGTGCGCGTGCGGCGTTTGCAGTGACGTTGCACGACTGGGTCGCTCAGGCGAGTACGCAGCTGTCACCGACGGCTGGATGGGGGGTGCCAGAGAACTCCATCGAGTTTGCTCTCAGTGGCAATAGTCACGTTGCGACCATCTTCATCACGCTTGCTGCAACATCGGTCGGCAGGGGTTGGGACACCGTGGGCCATGCAGCGGGTTGCTATCGCAATCGCGTTACCGTGGAGCTCCTCGACTAGGCGTCTTGTGGCACCGAGACCGGAACCGATGCCCGCTACGCCGAAGTCTCCAGCGCGGCGCTGCGACAATCCGTGCAGATGCCGTGCGTTGCCGACAGATCAGCCATGTCCGGAAAGAACTGGGTGACCGGAGTCCAGGTGCCGTCGACACCGTGCACCCGCTTGCACCAGGCGCAGACCCGCAGGAGTTCGTCGTCGCCAACGACGAGATCGAACGCCGGGTTGCCGGGCTGCCACAGCTCGACGATCGCCTCATAGAGGCGGCTCTGCCTGGCTACGAGCCTCTGGCGATGGGCATTGAGTAGCTCCCAGTCCGCTGCCGTCGCCTCAGCGAGTTCGGGCAGCTCTTTGGCAGCTCGGTGTAGCTGGATCAACCTTGCCAAAGCCGCGGTGGCGGCCAGGTCGTAGGCGTCGCGAGCATGGTCCACGCAGTCGAGCTTGGCAAACGATCGCCCGAGAGCCCGCGCATAGTGGATCAGCTCGTCGTCGCAGGGCCGATTGCGGTAGACCGCGAGCAGCCGTTCTGCGGTCTGCATGGCGAGGGGTTTGTTGTCCTCAGCGAGCGCATGGTCGAGGAGCAGTTGATCGGCGTCGATCTGAAAGTCGACATGCCACGCCTCATCGAGCTGAAAGCGGTTCGGAAGGTCGGATAGCTCGGCAATCAGCTCGTTGCGATTCTGCGGCTGCAGAGCGCACTCGATCTGGATGCGCACACTGTGCGCGCCGGCGAGAACAATCGGCCGGGCGGGAGGATATTCAGCGAAGGCTTCGAGTTGGCTCTGCACGGCGGTCCAGGCCGCCTGCAGGTCATCGCGATAGCGGTGGATGCGGATCTGCGCGGCCAATGCAGTCGTCGCGATCAAGTGTCGCGACCGCTCTGTGGTGATTCCCGACGACAGCTTCGTTGCCCGCGCTACTTCCTCCGCAGCTCCGTCAGGATCATCCAGCTTCAAGCGCGTATTGGCACGTCTTAGGTGCGCGAAAGCGAGAGGCCCCCACGCTTCGAGCTCCGCGGCTCGCCGAATTGCCATACCCAGCAGAACATGAGCTTCGAACGTGCGCCCGTGCGCTGAGTAAGCCAGAGCAAGATTCTCGACGCAGGTGAGCCAACACTCGTCGGCAGGTACGCGACCGGCTTCGACTCCGAGGCGCCACAACCGCTCGGCCTCGGGGTGATTTCCGTCGTACCAATGGGCGGACGCCAACAGCTTGAGAGCGCGGCGGCGGCCTAGGCCGGTGCCTAGGACCGCAGCCCGGTCGAGCAGCGGATGGAACTCGGCGGGCGGCACGCCTTTGACTTGGTCGGTGATCCATAGCAGACGTGCCGAGTCTGCAACGACGGTATCGAGGTCATGTGCTTGGCGATAGGCAGCGAGGGCCGCGGATGGATCCTGGTCGCGCTTGCCATCGACTTCGGTGAACCAACCGGTCGCATCTGTTGGTGGCATTGCTGACCTCATGGGCGAAGTCCGGGCCGTGCTTCGCGGTGCCGCGCGGGCACCTCTCGCACCCCGTTGGGCACGAGCACCTCGAATCCCGCGCAGGGTAGTCGGTGTGCCCTATACGCGCAACTCGCTGGCTCCGACAAGCGCGCCGCTGGGCTAGGTTTCGCGCGATAGATGTCTGCAAGAGGGGGCACTGCCTAGATCTACGATCCATGCGTTTGGCACTGAGCGGTGACCGTTGGACTTACGAGGTGGGCTACTGCTCGTCGATGTCACCAAGGATCTGCACATCCAAGTCATCGACCCACATCGTGCCTGAGCCTTTCAAGAAGGCGCCGAAATTGACGTTGTGCGTCTCTTTCGGGATGTCGAGATCGAACGAGAACTGGGTCCACTCGTTGGTGCCGTCGACGATGTCGTCTTTGTTCATCATCATGTTGTTGAAGGCACCAGACCCACCGTCTGCGCGAAACCAGAGTGCAGCGCCGCCCTTGACGTCCTCGGTGCGGACATAGCCCGAGTACCGAATCCGTTTGCCGGCGATGAACTTGTGCGGGAACTTGCCCATGACGCCGCCGAATCCCGGAGCGTCCTCATCGCTGTTCGACATGCGGGTGGACCAGCGCCCCGTGTAGGAGTGTTGGTCATCGGCGACTACTTCGTGGGGACCTTTCGGGCCGCAACGCCCCCATCCCTCCGGTAGCGTGCCGGGCTTCTGATCGGCTTCGAAGTCGAGCCCGAGGGTGTTGAGTGCTTCGTCATATTCAGAGGCAGAGAACTGGTAGGGTTCGAAGATGTCCACGTTTGCCTCGAGTGTCACGAGCCGCTCTTGGTTCTGAGCCAGGGAAGCTCTTAGTTCGGCGATCGTTTCGTCCTGCTGCTGCAACCGTGCGAGCAGCTGCTGCAGCGTCGAGTCTGAGATGACGCTGGACTTGGCCTCGCCGGTGTCTGGGGCGGCGCCCGTTGCTGTGGCGCCCGGCTCCACCGCCTCGTGAGCTCCCTCTGACAGCGGCTCCGCGTCGGTTTGTGACGTCTGCGGTTCGGGAGGGGGGGGCTCGTCGTCGCGAGTTGCCACTACGACAATCACGATGCCGAGGCAGAGTACCAAAGCGGTCAAGAACCCTGTTTTCGTCATGGTAGACCTCCGTCTTGCGTGGACTGCAGCTAACCTAGCTCGGCGAATTGGCTGGGGCAAGTGTTCGCCTTGCCCATCGCGCGCCTTCTCGCCCTGCAAGGCTGCTACTGCGCCCCGAAGGCCCAAGTTGACAGGCCGCACGTTGTCACCCGCTTGGCGCGCCGTCCTCTGCCGGTGCGATCGCCTGATCGAGTAGCTCGAGCAGCTCGCCGATCTCCCGTTGAGCCAGCGCTTGTCCCGACAGCGACACGGCGTACAGGAGTCCCGCGATCAGAGCGCCGATCGGGACGCCGATCAGCGCCGACGGCGTTTGGTCGAGGAGCCACTGCGAACAGGCGAGGACGAGGCAAATGAAGATCACGAACGCAGCAAAGCTGTACAGTGTGGCGACAACGGTCCACAGCGCGGGGCGCGGTCCAAAGAGCCCGCGAATGCGGAGATAACACCCTGTTGTGTCATCGATGGGCTTGAACGTGATGGAGAGGCAAGGCGACCAAGTGTGCCGGCGCGATCCGGCGATCATGACTTGAGCGTGGTGTTCCAGGACCTCGCCGCTGAGATCGCCGTCGGAAGCGACAATCGCCGCTTTCAGGCGCTGTCTGAGGACTTCTGGGGCCACCTGTGTGCGGCGCTCGAACCGGGGTCTTGTGCGCGCTTCCATCGGAGCTCCTTAGGCAACCGGACCCCGAGGGGACCGCTGGACCGAATGGAGTGGACGCCGGCGCGGGGAGAAGGCGTGGACCACGAGTCAACTTGGCTCGACTGTGCCTATTCAGGGCACGGAGCGGGCAAATTTCAAGCGCCAATCACCACTGCCAGAATCCCAATCCCAAACCGGTGGGGCTTGTACCGCTCCGGCAGGAAGTTGCGCAAAAGAATCACTCGGTTCGGCAGCCAGAGACGGTATCCTTGCGTTCTGCGTCGACTCGGCTAACCCAGGCGGGTGCACGCTTCTTGGGCTTTTGAGGAACCTGCGTTCTAGACACGGCAACACCGGTCGTTTTCGGTGTGACGGCTGGCGCCGTTGTCGCCTGTCGCGAACGCTGATCAGGGGAGAATGAAATGACTCGCACGATTGTTGGTCTCAGCATCTGTCTCGTATTTTGCCTGTCGAGCGCTGCGTCGGCACAAATGGGAGACTACGTCTTCACCATTAGTGATGCGACGGCTGGCGAGAGCCTCACGTACACGCAAACGGTGTCGCTGTCGGTGATGAACAGCGCCGATGTCAGTGGTTGGTCGATGAGTATCTGTCACGACACCAGTCGTAGCGATGTCTGCGGGATCGAGACGACATCGGTCGTCTTGGGTCTGAACCTGATCGGTCCGCTCTTCTTCCAGAATCAAGCGATCGACGATGCGGCCACGAGTGTGCCCGGGTCTACGGACGGGGCGGTGCAGGGGATCGTGATCGACCAGGGAGGTTTCTTCTTCTTCCCGAATGGCTCGACGTTGGATGTGCTCGAAATCAGTTACCTCGCGAATGCCGGCACCGCTGGCCAGACCTCGACGACATCGATCTGCAACACCGTTGGAACGCCGAACGTCGAGCCGGTTGTCGTATGTTGCGGTGGGCAGTCGGTTGGCATCGGGCCGAACCTGCAAGTCGTCGACGGTACCGTTAGCTACACCACCTCCGACTCGCAGTGGTCGTTCGGCGTGGCCGTCGGTAGCGTTGGCTACGACCCGGTGACGGGACTCTGCACGAGCAACTGTACGCAGACCGTCCATCTGACACTCGCCAATACGGTGGACAACGCGCAGTACACCGAAGGCGCCGGTCTGAGTATGGGCATTGTCTACGATCCAACTGTCGTCACCGTCAACTCTGTCACGCAAGGACCGGGCTTGAGCGTCCTCAATGGAGGGGCCGGCCCCGACCTGTATCTGGCCAACAACACCGGGACCGGCGTCAGTGTGCTGGTCCAGAACACGAATCTACCGGCGATTCCGGTGCTGCCTTACAACCCAGACCTCAGCGTCTGGGGAGGCGAGACCGTAGTCACACTGGATTGCACGTTCGACACGACCGCGTTGGCCGGCGACATGATCGGTACGAACACGGCGTTCGCTTGGGGTGATGCGGGGGACGGAATCGGCAACTCCGTGACCGTGGTCTGCGGAGAGCGTGGCTTGGTCGGCCTCAGTGCAGTCGCGGTCGACTTGGCTGATGCTGCGGTCGGCCTGACGCCGGCGATCGACTTGCCGTTCCTGCGCGGCGATTGCAACCAAGACGGGATTGTCAACATCGCTGACGTCGTGTGGACGATCAGTGGCTACATCACGATGCCGCCGATCGGTGACCAGGGGCAGTGTGCCGAAGCCTGCGACACGAACGAAGACGACAGCATCGACATCTCCGACGTGATCTACACGCTGAGCTATCGCTTCACCGGAGGGCCTGAGCCGGTCAATCAGTTCCCGACCTGCGACGTGGACCCGGGTGCTGACTGCGCCAACAACCCAGGTTGCCCGTAGGCGTCGACCAGACGACAACGAATGCCGGGCGCTGACCGGCCCGAGTCTCGTCCTAGGAGTCGCCAGGATGTCGTCCTAGGAGTCGCCAGGATGTCGTCCTAGGACTCGCCAGGATGTCGTCCTAGGACTCATACGTGAGGACACCGAGGCGCACGAGGCCGAAGCAGTCCTCGCACAATGGGATGGTCTTGAAGCGGCTCGAGAGATCCTGCACCTCTTGCCGGATCTCCGAGCGCAGCTCGACTAGGTGGTCGCTGACGTTGTCGTCGGTACCACAGTGATCGCAGCGCATCGTGCGCCCTCTCGGTATTGTTGCGTGCTCCCGAGTCGGCTGTGGCACTCACCCGAATCGGCCGGGTCCCGAGTCATGACACGCTAAGTCAGTGATTCGGTACCGCGGCCGCGAGCGTACTCGATCTCGCGTTTCGGTCAATAGGGGCGATTCAACACGATCGATCCGGGTCGGAGGGGGCCGGTCGACGACGCTTCCTGCGGCGTTCACATTCTCGGAAGACACCGCGCGAGGCGCCGTTCGCGGCACGGCGCTGCCCTCAAGCGGGCGGCCCCATCTGGTCGATCATCGTCAGTAATGACTGCCACGAAATGGCGCGATCCTCGCCGCCAAGCACTCTTTCACCTTCTCGTCGTAGGGATGGCGATGCTCTTCTGGGAGCTCGCGATGATCCGCTGGCAGAGCGCGTGTATTCGCGTTGTTGGCTACTACACCAACTTCGTGTTGATTGCGGCGTTCTTTGGATTGGGCACCGGTGCGTTGCTGGCTCGCTTTCAGTGGCCGCTGCGGCGTCTCTTGCTGCCGGCTCTCGTCGCTTGCATCGCGATCGGCGCCTGGCTGGGGCAGGTTCCGCACCTGAACCCCGGCACCGAAGATGTGTTCACGTGGTTCGGGCACCCTTCCAGTCTCGTGCTCGAGACCGGTGCTGCCAGTGCCGGTCACAGCGGAATTCCGCTGGCAGCGTTGCTGGGAACGATCTACCTGCTGACTGCCGCGGTATTCGTGATCTTTGGCCAATGGATTGGGCATCTGTTCCAAGGCCTGCCACCTTTGAAAGCGTACTCGGTCGAGATCTTCGGCAGTGTGCTCGGGATCATTGCGTTCGCAGCTCTGTCGTTTCTGGAGCTGGGCCCTGTCTTCTGGTTCGGTGTTGGCTTTGTGCTGGTGTTGCCTCTGTTGGCCACAACGCCGCGGCAGTGGGCCCTCTCTGGCGCTTGCTGCGTGTTGGGTGTTGTGATCGCATTGCCCACGGCCAGTCAGTACGAGTGGTCTCCCTACTACAAGATCTGTGTCGAGCCGCTCGACACGATCTACGACAGCAAGAAGCAAGAGACTGTCGAGTTCCCAGAACCCGTTGGTTATGCGCTGACCGTCAACAACGACTACCACCAAATGATGCTCGATCTACGCCCGAAAGAGAACGAGCATCCGTTCTTGGGGGATTGGCGTCAGTTGTACGATCAACCCTACAAGGACGCGGGGAGCCTGCCTGACGGACCGATTCTGGTTGTTGGTGCCGGCACCGGCAACGACGTCAGCGCCGCGCTGCGCAACACTCAACGCAACGTGCACGCGGTGGATATCGATCCGGCGATTCTGCGCATCGGTGCGGCGAAACACTTCGAAGAGCCGTACGCAAACGAGCGCGTGCAGGTGACCGTCAACGACGCTCGATCTTTCTTTCAGAACACCGACCAACGGTTTGCGCTGGTCGTTTTCGGCTACCTCGATAGCCACACGCTGTTGTCGTCGTTCTCGTCGCTGCGTCTCGACAACTTCGTGTACACCCGCCAGTCGCTAGAGCAAGTGCGTCGAATCCTGGTCCCTGGTGGGCGTGTCGCGCTGACGTTCGCAACGGGGGAGGAGTGGCTCCACAAGCGCATGATTGCGCTGCTGGACGAGGTGTTCGGGACCCCAACCCAGTGGGTGCAGCTCGATTCTCAATACGTCTACGGTGTTGTCTACTGCAACGGTCTTGGCGCAGAGAAACGCTCTCTCGGGGCCGCGACAGGGGAAGCAGCGGCAGGGGGGGATGCGGCGGAGGTATTGGTCCCCAGCGACGATTGGCCGTTCCTGTATCTCCGGACAGCCAAGATCCCATCGCACTATTGGTTGTTCATCGCGATCGTCGTGGGGCTGAGTTTTGTCCCACTGGCCACCCTGCCGCGTGGGCAGCGCACGATTCGTGTGCCGTACTTCTTGTTGGGGGCTGGGTTCTTCCTCGTCGAGTCCAGCAACATCGTCAATCTATCGCTGATGTTTGGATCGACGTGGATCGTCAACGTAATGGTCTTTGTCGGGATCTTGGTTCTCGTGCTGTTGGGCAACTTGACTGCTGCGGCGCTCCCGCTACGACGAAGTTGGATCTTCACGTTGCTCGCCGCCAACATCGCCGTGGCCTTTCTGACACCGACAGCGTCACTACTGGCGATCGGTGACTTCGGAGTTCGGGCGATCGTTGCCGTCGCGGTGTTCCTGGGGCCGGTATTCTTCGCCAGCCTGATCTTTGCAACTCTGATTCGCAACGAGAGGAACCTGTATCAGGCCTATGGCTCAAACATCCTTGGGGCAGTTGTCGGTGGGGCAGCGGAGTACTTCTCGCTAGTCGCTGGCTTCAAGTTCCTGTTGCTCGCGACGATGGCGATCTATGCGTTGACGTACCTGCTGTTGCGACGTGACGGCCGAGTTCCCGAACGCGATACTGTTGCTTCGGATCAAGACGACGACGCGGACGATGAAGCCGGTGGGGTCGTTGACGCCGCGGAAGATCGCGACGCCTTGGTGACGTCTGTCTGACCCTCTGTCGGCCTGCTGCCTTGCCGCACGGACCGCCGATGCCCCACGAAGGTCAGCGTTAGCAGTGTGCCTAGTATCAGAAGTGGCACGTATTCGCCGATCGCGTGCCCATTGAGCGCATGGGCGCTGAGGCCTCCAAGGCACCAGAAATAGAAGCCCGCGAACGCCCATTCCTTCAGCATCGCTGGCGCCCGCAGCAATATCGTCAATCCACCCGCAATCTTGGCCGCGCCCAAGATCAACAACAAGTAGTGAGGCATTGCCAGCGAGTCCATTGCGCTGGTGACTTGTTCGGGCCCGACGAGGTCGACAATACCGTTGAGGATCATCAACACCGGGAACAGAGTCAGAAACGTCTTCCGCATCGAGCGCGCTCCATCTGAGTCACGAGTTGCTTGGCGTTGATCGGTCCGCTGTCCTACGGGCACAACGGGAAGCTGTTGCAAGGTCAACGAGCTCCCTGCTGCCGGATTTGTGTTCAGCGTCGCGGTGTATGTCCCGTTGCCAATTGTAGAGGAGAAGACGTCTGCCGACTACCGCAGCGGAAGCTCATCTGAGGATGTTTGCGTAGCGCGCCCGCAGCGGCCTGGCAGCTGTGAAGCTGCCAGCGAGCCGCCGGTGTCATAAAGAATTCTAGTCTTCGGAAGTCACAGCGTAGATGCGTACAACACGGTCTTCGCAGGCGATCGCGAGGTGTTTGCCGTCGCGCGAGCGGCGAACAACGCGTCCAGTGGATGGCAACGACATGCTGGCGCGTAGCTCACCCGTGCTGACGTCCCAGGTCTTGAGCCCCTGCCCGGTCGCGTACAGCGACTTGCCATCGGGAGCAAACTCGACCGAAGTGACAAACGTAGACTTGTTGGCGGCGATGTCGTGGAGCACCTTGCCCTTCTTGACGTCGACGATCTCGATGTGACCCGTGCCGATCGCCGAAGCCAGCAGTGTCCCATCGGCAGAGAATCGGGCGTCCATCCGCTCGGTGGGGAGGGCAGGTGCAGCTTTCTCTGCGAATTTCTTGAACGTCAGCCAACCCTTCTTCTTGTGCCACCGCCACAGGCGCAGTGCGTGTGTGCGCCCGCCGGACGCGAACACGCGCCCCTTCTTCGGGAATTGAATGAACTGCACCTCACACGTGGCGAAGTCGCCGATCTCAACGCCTGGCGGCAGTCCCTCGGGGGGGGCCATGGGCTGCGGATCGTTCTGCATCGGTTCGTGCCCGATGACTGGTTCCTGCTTGCGCCAGCTCTTCGTGTCCCAAACGTGGATCTTCCTCGAGTCACCGCCTCCGTACAGTCGGCGGCTATCGGGGCTGAACTGCAGCGCCTCGATCGCACCTAGATCGAAGTCGAGATCTTCGAAGTCGCCGGTGACCTCGTCTTCGTCGGCGAGCAGCTTGATCTCCTGCGCGACTTGCCAGCGGCCGACCTTCCAGACACGGATCCCCGAATATCCACCGGCTGCTAGTAGGCGCCCGTTGGGGGAGAAGCACACGGCTCCCCGTTCCGACTCGTGCCCACGAAGCGTCTTGACCACTTTCTACTTCTTCGTGTCCCAGATCCGGACTTGACCGTCGCGACTCGCCGTGGCGAGCAGCGACAGCTTCGGGTGGAAGTCGAGGGTCATGACGATCTCGTCATGCTTGTCGAGCGCGGCGACGAGCTTGAAGTCCGCGTTCGCTGGCTCCGACTTCGATTCGTCGGCCGTAGCAGTCGTAGAGGAAAAGGGAAGAGAATTGAGCAGGGCCACAGCCAGGAAGACTGCACACACCTGTGGCATGGGCGAGAGGCGCATCAGCTACTCCGAGATCTTGCGGGGCGGAGGGAGAGTGCCACCGACGGGCAAGGCTATCGCTGCAACGCCGAGATCGCAAGGCTTCCCGGGAACAGCTATCGCGCGCCAACCAGAAACGCTCAGCCACCTTGCACAACCCGCGGAGTCTCAGCTGGTTTCAACGAATGCGATACTGTAGCGTGCTCGTCTTCGAGTGCCCGAGTTGCGTGAGGTGATCGATGAATCTGCGATGTTTCGTGCTCTTCGCCTGCTGTTGGCCGGCCGCGTACATCGGTGCGCAGGAGGCGACTGACCGCCAGCCACCGGCCGAACCCCCGCTTGTCTTGCCGCAGCGCACGATCGCGATTGTTCGCGACGGTGACTCGGCGCACTTTGACGAATTGATCGCAGGCTTCGCCGCCGAGCTGGGTAGTCTCGCGGCGGGTCAGTACGAGTTCGTCGTTCGAGACGATTGGAACGCGGGTGGCGACTTGGCGGTCATCCCCGCTCTGATCGAGCAAGTCGTCATCGATCCGGGTGTCGACGTGGTGTTCACGGCGGGCATCGTCTCTACCAGCCATGCTGCGCGGATGGATCCTGCACTGCGCACGAAGGCAATTGTTGGTGGCGCGATCGAGTTTGCCGATCTCGACGACTCCCTGTTGGGAGGTCAAGGAGCCTCGGCACTGTCGAACTACACATTCGTGCGCAGCCCGCGGCGGATTCCGGCAGACCTCGAGCGACTGGCGCAGCTAGCCCAGACGACGCATGTTCATGCCCTCGTCGAAGCCAGGGTCATCGAGTTCTTCGGTTCACAGCTGGATTCCCGAGTGCAGCGACTGGAGCAGCGGCTTGGGCTCAAGATCACGATGGTTGCGGCGGGGAAGACCGCGGAAGAATCGGTGCGGCGTATCCCTGAAGATGCCCGTGCGGTCTACGTTTCGCTGTTGACCTCAGCAACGACCGACAGCCGCCGTGCGCTTTTCGCCGCCATTGCCGCACGGGGTCTCCCATCACTATCGATTCGAGGTGTCGTGGACGTCGACCTCGGCGCACTGGCAGGGCTTGCTCCAGCCAATGACTCGGCGGTGCACCGGCGTATGGCGCTGAACCTCCACCAGATTCTGAGCGGGATTCCGACCGAGCTGTTGCCGGTTACGCTGCGGGCGGAGGATCGTCTGGTCGTCAACATGCGCACAGCGCGTCAGATCGGCTGGTCACCCGACTACGATACTTCCTTGGCAGCGACGTTCGTCGAGCAAGATGCCGTGCGCCGCGGTGAGCAACTCACGCTGGAGCAAGCGCTGGAGATGGCTGCTGTGCAAAGTACGAATGTGCGCAGCGCCCGAGCGCGCAGTGAAGCGGATGCCTCGCAGTTGGATGTTCTGCGCGCTCTGTTGCGACCGCAGGTGTCGGTCGGCGGGCAAGGGGCATACCGCCGAGTGCACGATCGTATCAATCGCTTGACGACCCCGCGCCATTCCGAAGAGCTGGCTCTGGGGGCTGAGATCTCACAGCTGCTCTACAGCCACCGTGTTGGTTCTCAGGTGGCCGCCCAGCGTGAAATCGCAGAGTCGACGGCCGAGCAGCTTGCAGCCGTCCGGCTCGACGCGATGGAAACGGTTGGCGTGGCGTTTCTGGATGCGTTGAGTGTCGAGGGACTCTATCGCATCGAGAAAGAGAACCTCCTCCTCACCGAGAACAACCTTCAGGTGGCCAAGCTCCGGCGCGAGATTGGCGAGGCGGAACCATCAGAAGTTTTTCGCTGGGAGTCGAGTCAGGCGCAGGCTCGCGCGCAGCTCATCTTGCGCGATCGAGATCGGTTGAATGCGCGTGTGCAGTTGAATGTCGCGCTCGGAGTGCCGCGCACCAAGGCTTGGGACTTGGCCGATATTCAGCTCTCGGACACCGAATTCTACTTCCTCGACGAACACCTGGCTGCTGCCGTTACGAACCAACAGCAGTTCGACGATTTTCTGGAGTTCGTCAAGCAGGAGGCGGCGATGAATTCGCCAGAGGTGCGGTCGTTCGAACGCTCGGTTACGGCTCAGGGCATCCTGTTAGATGAGCGGCGGACGCGCAACTTCCTGCCGGAGGTCAGCGTAAATGCCGGCTATGACTACGTGCTGCAAGATGGAGAGTCCCTGTCGTCCGATGACCAGAACGAGTGGTCGGTTGGCATCGGCTTCAGCATTCCATTGTTTGCCGGCGGCACGCGGCGCGCGGAGATGCGACGTTTGCGGGCTACCATTCGTGACCTCTCTGCTCAGCGGGACGCAGCGCTCTACTTGATCGAGCAACGGGCCTTGGCAGCGGGCTATGGAATCTCCGCGAGTCACCCGGGGATGCGTTTGAGTCGCCGCGCGCAGCGGGCAGCCGAAGAGAGCTTCGCTGCTGTGCAATCGAAGTACTCACAGGGCGCGGCAACCGTAGTGGATTTGTTGGATGCACAGCGCGAGTTGTTGGCGCGGCGCCAGTCCGCCGGTATTGCCGGCTACGAGTACCTACAGGATGTGGTGTCACTGCAGCGCGCCATGGCGTGGTTCGAGTATTCAAAGACTGAGGGCGAGAAGTTGCAGTGGGTGGCGCGACTTTCGTCGTTCCTGCAGCGCGCGGCCGCGCGACGCGAGGAGAATCGATGAGTTATCTCCGCATAGTTGCTCTAGCGGGCTGTTTGCTGTGCGCGGCCGTGGCGTGTGATCGGCAGGTGGCGGCGCCTCCCGAGCGTTTGCGCCCCGTAGTCGTCCATTCGGTGGCTGCGCCAGAAGCGATTGTGGCGCGGAGCTTCGCGGGCGCGACGGCTGCGGTGAACTCAGCAGAAGTGGCGTTTGAGGTTTCTGGGCGTATCACTGCAATCCAGGCCGTGCGTGGGCGCAGGTATGAGGCCGGCGTGATTCTCGCGCAGCTCGACACCGCCACCTACGAAGCTGAACTGCGGCGTGCGGAAGCTGAATCGACGCGAGCCAACGACGAACTGCGCCGAGTCCAGCAACTGTTCGAGAACGACACCGCCAGTCGGGCGCAGTTCGATTCCGCGATGGCGGCGCAGCGGACCGCTCAGGCGACGTTGAGCACCGCTGAGAAACGCGTCGAGGATGGTACGATTCGCATGCCTTACGCCGGCGTCATCGGGGAAGTCCTGAAGGAAGAACAGGAATTTGCGGCTGCTGGCTCACCGTTGCTCCGCATTCAAGGGGACGGTGGCATGGAGATGGAAGTGGGGGTGCCCGGCGATGTGATCGCCGCGATCGAACTGAACATGGGCTGCAGTGTTCGGATCGGTAGCCTGCCCGGAGTCGCTGTTACTGGGCAGGTTAGCCAGATTTCACGCGAGGTGTCCCGGAACACGACCTATCTCGTCACGTTAGCACTGTCGTCGCCGCCGGGCGTGGACTTGCGTGAGGGGCTGGACGGAGAAGCGACGTTTCAGCTCCCAAATCCCAAGGGAGCCACGATTGCGATTCCAGGAGAGTGCGTCGTGGGCGCGCCGGCGGGAACCACGTATGTGTGGATTGTCGAAGCGAACGGCCATGAGCGCGGGGCAGTGCGCCGCCGCGATGTGAAAACCGGAGACTTGCGGCCCAGCGGTCGCATCGAAATCCTCAGTGGCTTGCGCGCTGGCGAACTCGTCGTGACCCGTGGTGTGCACCAACTCCTCGAAGGCACCCAGGTCCGGCTCGAGAGTTTGGGGGGGCAGTGAACCTCGCTGCTTTCACGATCAGGAACAATCGCACGAGCCTCGTGATTTATGCAGCGCTCATGCTGATGGGGGTATCGAGCTACTTCAGCATCGGCCGGCTCGAGTACCCAGAATTCACGATCCGTAACGCTCAGATCATCACACGCTACTCCGGGCGTACGGCTCTTCAGGTTGAGCTAGAGGTCACCGAGCCGATCGAACAGGCCGTGCGGCAGATGCCCGAGGTCAAAGAAGTGAAGTCGACCTCGAAGAACGGGGTCTCGATCGTCGCCGTCGAGGTAGCGGACGAGCACTTCGATCTCGATCCGATCTGGCAACGCCTGAGAAACAAGGTCGCCAGCGTTGAACTGCCCGACGGCGCCGGCGTTCCGGACGTCAACGACGAGTTCGGAGACGTCTTTCCGTACGTGTATGCGCTGACCGGTACAGAGTTCACCGAACGCGAGCTCTTGGACTACGGTGAGGATATCCGCGACGCGTTACTGGAGCTCGACGGAGTCGCCAAGGTTGAGTTCCATGGTGCTCGGGAAGAACGAGTTTTCGTGGAGTTCTCTAGCAGCGAGATCGCGTCGTATGGACTTTCACCACCGAACTTATCGAGTCAGATCTCCCTGCAGAACTCAACGGCTGCGAGTGGGACTCTGCTCTTGGGTCCGGAACGCGTCAATCTCGTAACGCGTGGCGAATTCGAAGACCTCGATGAGCTGCGTCGGACGCGGCTTGCCGTCTCCGGCGAGGCAACCTCGATCCTGCTGACAGATATCGCGGCGGTGAGTCGCAGCTACGTCGAACCACGTCGTGAGATTGCTCGCCACAATGGGTCAAGGAGTCTCTGCATCGCGGTCTCGATGGTCGAGGGGGGAGTGGTCACTGAGATCGGCAGGCGCATCGAGGCGCGGCTGGCAGAATTGCTGGAGGAGCTCCCCTGGGGTCTCGAGTTGGAGACTGTGTTCTTTCAGCCACGGTATGTCGATGCATCGATATCTGCATTCGTCGTCAACCTTGGGCAGGCCTTCACGTTTGTCGGGCTTGTCATGTTGTTGTTTGCAGGGCTACGTATCGCCATGGCCGTGGCAGTCCTCGTGCCGTCTGCAATTCTGATGTGTTTCACGTTCATGCCAGCATTTGGCGTGCAGTTGGAGATGATGTCGATTGCCGCGTTGATCATTGCTCTCGGTCTGCTGGTGGACAACGCCGTGGTGGTCAGCGAGCAGATCCTCGTACGCCTGGGCAAGGGTGAGAGCCGCCGCGACGCTTGCATCAACGCAGTCAGAGATCTCTCGGTGCCACTCTTGGCTGCCAGCGGTACTACCGTGGCGGCGTTTTCTCCGATTGCTCTGGCGCCGGGTGGGGTCAGCGAGTTTACGTTCAGTTTGTTTGCCGTCGTGACGATTACTTTGCTCTGTTCGTGGGTGCTCTCGCTGTCGATCGTGCCGCTGTTTTGCTACGCATTCTTGAAGCCACTCGAGCGCGATACTTGGATCGGGAGGCGCCTGGCACAGCTCTACGATCCGTACGAGCGTCTGTTGCGGCGGGCGATCGCCGGCCGTTGGAGGTTTCCCGTTGTGATTCTGCTGCTGACGATCTTGGCTGGCTGGGGCTTTGGAGCTGTACCGACGATCTTCTTTCCCCCTAACGAGCGCGGGCAGTTCGTGATCGATTTCGAACTACCCCTTGGGCGCGACATCGAGGAAACGGAAGTCGAGGTCGCGGCGTTCGAGGAGTGGTTGCTAGCGAAGTATCCCGAAGATGTGCGCAGCGTCTCCAGCTGGATTGGAAATGGTGGACCCCGGTGGTATCTCTCCCTTGCTCCGGAGTCGGCGAATCCGAACTATGCGTTCTTGACGGTCTTGACCACTTCGGAAGCGGCCGCGGACGTTGCGCGGGTCGTTGCAGGGATCCAAGAACATGTTGTCGACGCCTTCCCGGGAGCGCGGATTTCAGCGAAAGCCCTGGAGAATGGACCCCCCGTTGGCGACCCGATCCAGGTCCGACTCTATGGACGTGACATGAAGAGGCTGTACGCCTGCCGTGACCGAATTGTCGCCGAAGTGCGCCAGGTGGCAGGTATCGACGATGTGCGTGACGACTGGGGATCTTGGGTCAAGCAGGTCGCGGTCGACCCCGACCCGATTCGGTCAGCCAGGCTCGGTTTGACGACTTCAGAGATTGCCACAGCGCTCAATACACAGTACCGCGGACTGACGGCGTCGACGTTTCGCGATGGCGACAAGGCGATTCCGATTGTCGTGCGCTCCCAGGAGGATTACCGCGAGCAGCCGGATCGAATTCGAGACCTACCCCTGTACGGAGCCGAGGGCGGCTTCGTCCCTGTCGGCCAGATTGCGGATGTGCGCGTCGACTTCCTGCCTGGCGCAATTGTGCGGGAGGACACCCTGCGCGTCATGACGGTGAAGGCGAAAGTTCATGGCCGCTACGCGAGTGAAGTGCTTGCGGAAATTCGACCTCGACTAGCAGCACTGACCGCAGCGAGCGACTGGCCGCGTGGCTACACGATCGAGTACGGCGGTGAGCAGGAGGAAAGTGCGGAGGCACAAGGTCAGATCGGTTCGGTGATGCCGATTGCTTTGACGATCTTGGCGTTGATTCTGATCGCACAGTTCAACAGCATTCGCCGTTTCGCGATCATCCTCATGACCATCCCGCCGATGTTGATCGGCATTACCCCAGGCCTACTGCTGACAGGGTCGTCCTTCGGATTCATGACGATGCTAGGGATGATTGCGCTACTCGGCATTATCGTAAACAACGCGATCTTGTTGGTAGATGGAATCGATCAGCTGCGACGCAATGGTGCGGAGCTGCAGGAGGCAATTGTCGGTTCCGCGCGGTCGCGTCTCCGGCCAATTCTGATGACTACCTTGACGACGATTATCGGCCTGCTCCCTCTGGCACTGACCGGAGGTGGTATGTGGAGCTCGATGGCGAACGCGATGATGTTTGGCCTCGGCTTTTCGACCATCCTGACGCTGGTCCTGTGTCCGGTGCTCTTTTCGCTGCTATTTCGAGACCAAACATCGGCCTAGTCGGTAGCGAGGGTACTCGCGAATCCATCCGGGTAGCGAGTGCTCCACTCTGAGCGCAGGATCCCGTAGCCGAGCCCGTCATAGTGTTTGCCCGCGACGATGCGGGCGTCTCGAAATCTCGCTTCCTGGACGTATCCAAGCTTCTCAGCGAGGCGCATCATCCCGGGGTTACCTGACCAGGTTCTGAGATCGAGGCGCACAAGTTGTGGCATCTCCGTGAAGATGTATTCGCTCCAGAGCCCCAGCGCTTCGTAGCCAAAGCCCTTCCCCCACTGTTCGTTGTCGTAGATCACGACGCCGAGTGACAACCATGCGGTCTCCTCGCTCTGCCAGTAGCGGCTGACCTTACCAAGGAACCGCTGCCTCTCGGCGTCGGCAACTGCGAAGACCATACGGGGGGTAGGCCATTGAGCTTTTGCGATCTTCGCGGTGATCTGCTCGATGTGCTGCTCGGCAGCGGGTCCCGTGGGGCGGGGGTAGTCGGGCCCATCGAGGAGCTGCCAGGGAGCTCCAGGTTGCATGTGCTTTCGGTAAACCGGAACGTCGGCTGGCTCCCAGTCTCGGAGCACGATCTTGTTACCGCGGATCATTCACACCTCACGCGTCGGGGTTCAGCTGACGAGCGGAACTTGGAGGGGCTCGCCGTCGCCAATGGTACGTGAACGCCTGATCCGGTGCGAGCGCTGGCGGCTTCTCGCTGACGAAGCTAGCAGTCGAGATCGGCTTCCGACTCGCGGACAACGCCCAGGATGCCACCTAGAAAGACTTGGGCGCAGCAGTGAATGTGCCACAACGGCCAATCCCAAACGAAGCCGTTGATGATCCCGATTGTCGCCAGCAGCGCCGCGCCTTGCAGTCGACCCAGGGCGCGCATGGCAATGAACCAGCCACCTGCGCCGGTCGTAATCACAACTACGATCGCGAAAGCATGGAGCGGTACTGTGCAAAGTGCGACGAGAGCAGCTACCACCCCGTAACCGATCCCACGGCGTTTGAGACGACGGCTGTACTCTTCCTGGCGCTTCTGCGCTGCGGCCCGCATTGCGGCTTGTTCGCGGAGTAGCTCCGGTGGAAGCCCCGGGGGAGGCGACGGAGGAGGTGGTGCCTCGTCGATGCCGCACTCTACCTTAGAGGGTCGTGAAGAGTCGGGTGGTGAGGCATCGCGTCGTGCCGGGTCTGGGGGCCGGCTAGGGTCCAATTGGCAGTTCTTGTCCACGGTGCCTCGCGAAGCAGGAGTTGTCGGCCTCTGTCTGTATGTATCGGCGATCCCTCGACGCAACCGTTGGCTGTTCGCTGCGCTAACAGGCGGCGGCAGGCCCTTTTGACCAAGAGAGCGTGCGAAATCTGGCGAAAACAACAGAAGCTTGCGTGTCCGGGCGACGCCATCGCGTGCACCCCCCTGAACGCGTTGAGGCGCGCGCGGTCGCCTCGTTGGAGCTGAGTAGGAATACCAGCGCGAGCCGACCGTCACACAGGAGAGTTTCGGAGGGAGAGGGTGCCATGAGAGTCGCTACGCAGCTGATCTTGGCAGCGATCGTTTTGTTGGGTGGTTTGACGTCGGTGGAGGCCCAGGGGTCCAACACCAAGGTCACGAAGAACATGTTGAAGGTGAACGGCGTCAAGTATCGCCGCGAGAAGGCAGAAGACGCCAAAGTCGCTTCGATGGGCGTCATGCGCACACCGATCGGCGGGGTCTTCCACTTCGAGCACAAGCGCAATGCGCCGAAAGCAGTGGAGGTGCCGCTGGAAACTCCGGTGATCTTGGAACTACGCCAGCTCAAGACCAGTGATGTTGCTGGCATGGGCAGCGTCAAAGTGCTGGGAACCGGGGAAGTCAGCGCTAGTGCCTTCGCCCAAGGGATGCGCAGCGGACAGTACGTCTTGGCCAAGCTGAAGACGAAGACGGCCAAGTACAAGGACCGTATCAACCGCAACAATCGCTTTCTCGGCCAGATCCGCGACCAGAAGCCGAAAGACAAGGTGCGAATCGTCACGGCTGTTTGGGTCGTGATCAGCGCAGACTTCTCGTCGCAAATGCAGGCGGGCATCAGTGCCAATGCCAGCTTCAAGATCGCTGGAAACAAGCTCGAGTTCGGTGGCGCGGCACGCGGCAGTACAGCGACTTCGGTATCGTGGGGCCAAGGAACGGTCTTCGCCTACGAAGTATCGAAAGTCACGTGGACGAAGAAGCGTGCGAAGATCGCCGATCTCAGGGCTGACCTCGTTGGAATGCTCAACTAGAGCCGGCAGCGGACGTCGACGTCGATCACCTCTTCTCGGGGTGGTCGGCGTCTACTTCATCTGTGGAAGGAGATGATCCATGACGAACTCAAAGATTCGGGGCCTGGTAGTGCTGCTGTTGCTGCTGGCCGCCTCACCAGCGTTTGCTACTCGCGATTGGTATGTCTGCGTCGCGAACGGCAAGGGGAAGAAGGGTACCAAAGAGAAGCCGGCAAAGGACCTCGGCAACATCGCTTCGAAGCTCCAAGACGGCGACCGAGTCTTCATCGCTGAAGGCATCTATCTCGGACGCGGCAAGAGCGGCCAGACGCAGATCACGGTCCCGGTGGAGATCAGTGCTGGGTGGGACCCAACCTTCACGAAGCGCGATCCCTGGGGAGCCCACAAGACCATCCTCTCAGGCCTCAATACCAGCAAGAACTGGGAAGGTGGTTATCGGTTGTCGATCGACCTATCGAAGTGGCGCAAGCATGGCGCGCACCGAGTGGTCGTCGACGGCGTCATTGTCGATAACGCCGCACGTAATCGCTACAAGGACAAGACCGAGTCGATGATCGTCCGCATGGCGAACCCGAAGACCGGCCAGTTTCCGACGCCTGAGTCTGGGGGGATTTCGGTTGCCGTGTGGAAGCTGGGCAACATTGAGGTACGCAACTGTGTCGTTCTCAATACTGCGCCTACCGGTGGTGCATTCTCGATCTGGGGGCACCAGAAGAGTCAGTGCATCGTCGAGAACAACCTTGCTTGTAACA
>JBCCHQ010000116.1:0-19709 GCA_039028735.1 Planctomycetota bacterium
TAAATTTTGGGTAGTTGTGGATTCTGGGGGGGGGGGGGGCGGGGGCCGGGGGCGGGGTCCCCGGGCCGTTGTCTCCTGTTCCTAGGTCGTGGTCGCGGCTAGCCGGCCGGCTGCGACGCGGGCTGTGAGGCCGGCTGCGGCGGCAGCTCGGTCTGCTCGATCCCGAATACCCGAGCCGCCGGAGAGTCGATGCGCATCTCGTAGGCGTCGCCCATGATTGCGGCGATCTGCGCAGGGGTCTTGCCGGCGTCCTCAGCGAGGTGGCGTCGCTCGTCCTCAGAGACCTTCGTCATCGTGACCGTACCCTCGACGACGACCGGGAGCCCCACGGCTTCCATCGGAATCAGGTGGCCGGAGATCGGGCAGTTGAACTTCACGAAGACATTCTTCGCGTCGCCGGACCCGCTCATGCGCAGCCAACAGCCTTTCTTCGCGCACACCTCGGTGACTGTGCCGCTGATTCTCAGAAACTTGCCGTCGTACGAGTCCGGCTCCGCGAGCACGGCACCCACCTCGATCGCAGCATCGTCGTCGAGTGTCAACGGGGTACCGTAGTCGGAGTGGGGAGTCATCGAGCAGCCGCACAAGAGCAGCGCCAACGCTGCAGTTCGAATCACGTTCATGGGACGTTCCTTCCTTCTGTTCGTATCGAGTTTCGTGAAACTCGTTCACGCATGGATTCAGTTACACGGTCGAAGTCGTTGTTACACAGTGATGCCGGCATTCAAGAGGTCCTGATCGGCCTGTTGTGCCCAGCCACGGTTGGCGAGTGGACTCGCTGGGCTCGGATGCAGGACTCGGGCCACTTCCACATCGCAGTCATCGAGTATCTCTCGGGCCCGCTTCTCAGCGAATGCACCGACGCCGATCACGACCTTGGGCTGCAGCTCCTTGACCAGTGCGATGAGTGCTTTGTCGCAGGCTGCAAAGAGGGCGTCGCGTTCATTTGCCGGGAGCTTGTCGGGCGTACGGTTTCGTCCGGAGCTCTCGAGAAACACGAGTGGACAGTAGTTGTAGACGAAAAAGCGTTTGAAGAACTGGCTCGGCGAGCGAAACCGTTCCTGCGCCCAACCCCAGAGACGGCGGCCGCTGACTTCGCTGCGCGGGCAATCGAAGCCCAGGATCGGCCGCTTTGGGTGCTCCGGTGACGGGCTCTTGACCGGCTCGTCAATCCCGAGCCAGTCGCGTACCGCGGCAACCTCACCGAACGGCACGCCGGTTTGCGCCATCCCGAACGGGCCTGGGTTCATACCGATGAACAGAGCGTCGCGCTTTGCGACCCCGTAGCGTTCCAAGTACGCACGGTGCGGCTTCCACGCGTAGTCCAACGGGTTGTAGACGTACGCGACGGGGTCAGCAAACTCCAGGTCGTTGACTTCGCGCATCAAACGCCGCGCGATCCCAGTTAGTTTCATCGTGCTGTAGACTTCCATTCGCCTCGATCGGGACTGCAGAGCTCGCGCACGCGGCCCCGCTCCAGTGGGCAGGATAGCGCTGCCGCCGCGAGGAAGGAAGGGTGGTCCACCCGGCTACGGAGAGGGAGCCAGCGTGGCAGCGACGAGTTCCCGCGCCTTCTCACCGGTGACGATGCGGCGACGGCTGCGTGGCGTGCCGAACACGGCCACGATGTCCCAGCCCTTCCCGTCGACGCCGCGCTGCAGCAGGTCCTCGGCGGACAGCGTCATGCGACGAGCCCGCTCGGTGAGCTCTAGCTGCAGACCGCCAACTCCGTCAAATCCACGGTAGACGACCTCAGTGCAGACGAGTCGATCGGCGTGGAAGAAATCGAAGCTGAAGTCGTAGTCCTTCCCCTCGTGCTCGAGGGCGCGGGACAGGGCCTCGGCAATCTGCTCGTCGGCAAGCCTAGGGCGCAAGACGGCGACGGCGTCCACGGACAGCGTGTCCGGCAACTCGCGGAGCAGCACTCCGTCCTTGCGAGCTTCGAGCACCCGGATCTCTCCGGTCCAGCGCTCTGCGACGTCGGGGTTCGCGCGAATCCCAAGGCTCTCTCTGGCTGGCGGTAGCCCGATATGCAAGGCGGCATGTGGCCAGAAGCCCGGGAGGAAGAGATTCGTCATCGCATCGTTGTGGCGAGTGATCATCACATCGCCAGGCTGCAGCAACTCACCCAGCTTGCGTACGACCGTCTTGTTGAGACGCTTGCGATACCACGGCCAGTGGATCTCGGAGACGACGCGCCCCGAACCCTCGAGCAACGCGAACGTGGCCCGCTGCAATGCTGAAGCGTGACGGCGTAGCCAGGAATGACGCTGGTAGCGGAGGCGACCAGCGACGTACTCGCTGGTATCCATCTGTAGGGCGGCTTCACTGAGGTCGATCAGTGTGAGAATCTCGTCGTAGCGAGGCTCGCCACGCAGAGCTTCGAGGTGTTCGCGGTGACCGGCAGCGAACTCCCGTGCTGCGAGCAGGCGCCAGGCATGTTTCGGTCGCGTCAAAGAGCGATAGAGGCCGGTAAACTGTCCGGCGGCGATCCCATACTCGGGAGCCGGCTCGTTCAGTTTCTTGCGAGCAAGATCGTGTACTGCGAGATCACCGACGATGGCACGCCCGGCACGTACCAGGAGACAGCTCGCCGCGTAGCCAACGGCGAACGCGCGCCATTGCTCGGGTCCGTCAGGGAGGCGTACGCGACCGAAAACGAGCGGCCGCAGCTCCTCAATGGTGCCCAACAGCACCGCGCGTGCGGTCAGGTACTGGGCGAAGCGGTGGCGCAGATGGTGGTCTTCGTCGGGAGTGAAGTAGCCGCGTGCGATACCGCTCTCGAGCGTGCCGCGGAGAATGTCGATCTCTTCGTCACCGACAACCGTTGGCGCAATGGCAAGAAGCGAACGCGCGCAGCGCGAGACGACGGTCGTTGCGGCGCCAGCAGAGTTCGTGGCTGCGTTCCTCATGCACAGAGCGTAGCCAACCCGCGGCGAGCACTCCAGAGTAGACCGCCGTGAATGAACGGTTGCGGCGGCTTAGAGGTGTCGGGCCAACAGCTGCGCGGCGCCGTTGAGCGTCGTGATCTCGCTGCTGCTGAACTCGTATGCCGTGGGCTTTGCGATCCCGAACGTACCGCGCAGGGCCTGCCCGGAGAGGATCGGTACGGCGATCGAGCCTTCCATCTTCGTCATCTTCGCTCCAGGTCGCACATCGCCGGAGGTGTCGGTCTGCAAGTTGCAGACCTGCACCGGCTCCTTGCGCTCTGCAGCGAGGCCCGCCATTCCCTTGCCGATCGGGATCCGCTCGACCTGTTGTCGGATCGCTGCTGGAATCCCCTGTTCTGCGACCAACTGCAGCAGCCCCGAAGCATCGTCCATGCGATGGACGGTGCCAACAACACAATCGAAGTGATCGAGGAGGAGGCGGAGCACAACGCTGTACGGTTCGGCTGCGTCGCCAGCGAGGGTTTCTTCGAGTTGTTTCAGTAGAGTCGTGGCGTCAGCCATTTTCGGATTCCGTCTCTTCGCGGGCGCAGTGCGCGATTTCCGTGCTCAGTTCTCGATGCCGTCGAACAGGGTGTAGCCCAACGCCCCAAAGAATAACACCGGGAGCCACGCTGCCAAGATCGGAGGGAGAATGCCGTCGTTGCCGAGGTCGGCGCAGACCGTGTCGGCAAGGAGGTACGCCGCTGAGATTGCGATAGCGGTTCCGATGCCAACGAACACCGACTGATGCAGGCCGCGGAACACGAACGGGAATCCGAGCAACAGCAAGATCGCATTCGCCAGCGGAAACGCGAAACGCCGGTGGATCTTCACTTCGAGATGGCGTTGCTCGCTGTTGCGTTTGTACTGTCGCGCCAGTTCGGCTGTCGACATGTAGGAACGCTCTTCCTTGCTCGTCAACTCGAGGTCGGTCGGTTTGACCTCGGTGATCAAGTTGTACGTATCGCGTTCTTCCGGCGCCTGTTCGACCCCGTTCTGATCCCACGTCTGAATGTGGACCTCGCCACTCAAGCGCCAATAACCGTGCTCCTCGGCACTCTCGGTTTCCTGCATCCAGGTGATTTCGCGGCTGTGAATCAGCTGGTGGATCTTGTTGTTGGGCCACATCCGCCGAATGCGAACGGGCATGTGGGTTGCGCTGCGTCCCACGCGGTCGGTCGGGACATAGATCGGTACCTCGATCAACTGGCCGCTGATATCTTCTCGTTTGACGTTGCGGATGTTTTCGCTGCGCTCGCCGAAAGAGTGGGCCTTTCGAATCTCGGTGCGGAAGTTTGGCAGCACCAGCTCTTGGACGAAGATCATGCCAGCGCCGGCGAGGAGGGCCATCACGAAGAACGGCGCCAAGATGCGTTGGAGCGACATTCCAGCGGACCGCATCGGCACGATCTCGTTCCCTTTGTTGAGCAGCGTGACTGCAAACAGCGCGGCCATGAGGGTCAAGATCGGGCCGAGCATCTGGCAGTAGTACTGCGGTGCCATCCACAGGAAGTACTGGAACATCACGAAGAGGAGCGATTCGTCCTGCTTCATGAAGTTGTCCAGGTGCGAGAGTCCCTCCAAGACAATGAAGAGGCCCATCAAGATCGTCGAGCAGATCACGTAGCAGACGAGGAAATGACGAATCAAGTAGCGATCGAGCGGCTGGATTCGAAGCCGTGACAAGACGTTCTTGAGCAGTTGTGGGCGAGCTGTCGTCGTGCTTGTCATCGAAACAGCATCTTCCAGATCAAGACGGCCGAGATCCCGAACAACACGATGTTGCCGAAGAGCAGCGCAAACGAGGCCGGAATCGTCCCACTGACGGCCATGTTTTGACCAGCCAGCAGCAGTGGATAGTAGACCGCGACGGCCAGCGTTCCAGAAAGAAACAGCGGCGCCATGCGGTGTCGGTAGCGAATCGTCAAAGCGATGGGGAAGCCCAGTAGCGCGAACGCGAGCGCTGTCAGCGCCAGCGCCCGTCGTTCCCACAACTCCGCAGGTATCTTGCGGAGGCGGCGTTCGAGGCCGGCGACCTGCTTGGTCCAGCCGACTCCTTCCGCATCCTTTGTCAGCTGATCGCGTCGATTCAGCTGCTCATCGTTGAGGTCGACAATCGCCTCCAGCGCCGCAAGCTCACGGAGGCGCTCTTCTTCGGTCGCTGGCGGTGGATTGGCGCGCAGCTGTTGGAGTGTTTCTTCACATTCGGCGTAGTAGGCGCCCAGCTCCGCAGTCGTCATGTCCCCTTCGCGTTTGCGCTTCTCGTTGATCGGCACCTGGAACTTCTTGCGCTCGATCTCCAGCATTTCAAAGTACTTCGGGTAGCCGGTGTCGGCGAAGATGCTGCCCTCGCGCGGGTTGCCGAATGCGATGCTGACGTCAAAGAGGTCCAAGTAGACGATGTCGTCGGCGACCGTCACCTGTGCTGCAGATGCCAACAGGATCAGCGGCACCTGCTCTTCTTCCTTCTTGACCTCTTCTTCACCGTCGAGCGTGAACAGGTCGCCCTTCTTCGGCACCGCGATCATCTTGTGGATCTCGACGTCGCGGAGGTAGTTCCCCTGGTTCTCTTTCCACGCCACTCGGCCATCCTTGAGTTCGATGACCTGCTGCCCGGTGCTGTTTCCGAGGTGTTCGAGTTGCTTGACGAGGTAGCGGGCGATGTTGCGCTGTGAGTAGTGCGCATCGGGGAGCAACGTCCCCTGCGTGGCCATAGCGATGATCGTGATGATCCCGGAGAGTGCCAGCATCGGCGCGTAGAGGTGCAGCGGCGAAACACCACTGGCACAACACGCCGTGTACTCCCTGTCGGACGCGACACGTCCGTACGTCAGCGCGCTGGTGACCAGCAACGCGACCGGAACCGTGAAGTACCACGAGTAGGCGATGTTCTGCAGGATCCAAGGCATGACCACAGAGATGCGGAAGCCCGCATCGACTGCGCGGATCCCCGCGACGATGGCCAGGATCAGCGTCAAGACGCTGATGCTGAGGAGGAACGCGAGCAGCAGTTCCTTGCCGATGTAGCGGTAGAGTGTCCAGGGCAATCGTGACATGGCGGCGAATTCTAACACCAAACAAGAGGCGAGAAGAGGGGCAATTCTCAGGCGCCAGAACGATGCTGACAATCGCACGGGGTCTGCTTGCAGCGCGGACAACCGTCGCCGTACTTCTCCCACGCGGCGGTCGCCAGGTTGACGCCGCGCAGCGACGCCAACGTACTCAGCCAGGCGAGGCAATCTGCAAATTCTGCCTGTTCGGCAGGGCTCGCAGGTTCACCGGAGAGCAAGCTGCGAGCGAGCTCGCCGATCTCTTCCGTGAGCCACACGAAGGTACGATCAACACCGCGGGCAGCATCTCGTTCGTAGTAGATGCGTTCGATCTGCTGTTGGAATTCGTGCAGGCTCACGTCGGGAACTTCGGGCGGTTGCGTCATCGGGCTCCTTGGGGGCTGCTCTCGACCAACCTCGTAACCGATCCTGGAAGCGGTCGCTACCCCGAAACGACTGGGGCACCCCCGCGCGCACGAATCACGAGCTGGGCAGCAGGATCCGGATTCGAATGCGTCCCGATTCTGGGAGGGGGGGCAACACGACCGCCGGAGGCGCTGGGGATTTGGCCGTTGCTTCGCGGCTCGCCTCGGTCTCGTTCGCGCGCTTCTTCGTGCTCTTCTTCTTCTTGATCGACGGCCGCTCGTCGCGCTCTTCGTCTCCCAGCGTGGAGTCTTCCTGCAGAGATTCTCCGCTGCGGCCTACCCCGGGTTTGGGAGCGAACCCCTGCCGCACGCCGCCGGCCGCGGTTGCGAGCTGCTGTCGCGCAACCTCGAGGATGTGGGGCAGCTGCTGGCGATCGACACTGATTTCGAGCGTGCGAAACGTGGATCTGTTCCTTGGTGGAGCGGCCATGAGACCCATGCCCGATCCGACGGTGCTCGGCTTTAGGCTCTGCGGCGGATGTTCTTCGAGCAAAGCCTCTGTCAACGAGCGTTCGAGCGTCAGCGCATCGAGCCTCGCTGGGAGCTGCACATAGAGGTCGACCGGTGTATCGGGCGCCGCTTCCAGACTGGAAAAGAAGCGGACCACAGGGGGGAGCGGTGGACTTGCCGCCACCGGGTCCTCGGCTGCAGGTCGGTTGGCTTCGAACGCTGGAGAGTCCGTTTCAACGGCTCTATTGCCGCTGTCTAGCGTCGGGGCGCCGACGACCTTCGACGGCGCCGCGCGCTCCCGTTGATTCGGTTGCACGCTGCCGGAGCGCCCAGCACCGGCGCGCGCGTTCACGCCAGGTTGTGGTCTTACGAGCTGTGGTTGCGGCGGGCTCTCGCTTTGCGAGTCGCCGAACGCCCACTCATCGCCGTCCGCCTCTTTTACGATGTCTCTCTGATTCTCACTGAGGGTCTGCGAACTGTGACCTCGCACCTCATCGTTGGTCAACGCTTCCTGCTCGTCGAGCTTCAGTACGACTGCACCGGGGGGCTCCGATGTCTTCGTGTCAGTCCGCAACGACTTGGGTTCGTAGTTGGCGCCATGCTTACGCTTTTGCAGTCGCAAGGCTTCTTCACCGTCGTCCTTGGTCCGCTTGTCATTCGCGGAGTCGGCGGTCGGGGACTCGGATGCAGGTGCTTCCGACTTCAAAGCGACTTCGACCGGCGGTTTGTTCATGCGCCATGACACGAACGCGATCCCGACCAGCACGACAGCAGCCGCGGCGCCGCTCCACCAACGTGGCGGTGACGTAGGAGCCGTTAGCGGGGGCGGGGCCGCTTCTAGCTGCATCCCAGCGCGTACTCCGTCCAACACAGACGGCGGTGCTGCGAGATCCGGTGCCTCCTGTAGCGTCTTTGTCAGCCCCGCGAACTTGGCTAGCTCCGCACGGCAAGCATCACAGCTTCGCAGGTGCTCCTCGATGCCATCGAGGAACTCCTGTGCGCCTTCGCCATCATAGAACAGCGAGAGGGAAGCAAGGTCAGGATGTTGCGATGCTGGCGTCAAATCAGGTCCTTCAACTTCTCTTGTAGTATCTGTCGGGCCCGGAAGATCTTCGACTTCACGGTTCCGATCGGGAGGTTCAGTACTTCCGTGATCTCCCGGTAGCTGTATCCATGTAACTCACGCAGGGCCAGCGCTGTCCGGTACTCGGGCTCCAGCTCTGCCACCGCATCTTCGATGGCCGTTCTCCGTTCGCGGTCCTCCAAGACCTCATCCGGGGATCGCCCTTGCGCAGCGATCTGCAACTGACTCTCCTCGCCGTCACTGCGCTCTTGCGAGATCGAGATGACGGTTGCGGTCCGTTTCTGTGCACGCGCCTTCTCGAAGTGGTGAAGTGTGACGTTGACGGCGATCCGTTTCAGCCACGTTGCGAACAGGGACCGTCCCTGGAAGCTTCGCAGGCCGCGATAGGCGCGCAGGAAACACTCCTGAGACAAGTCGGCCGCCAGCTCCCGGTCGTGCACCATGAAGTAGATGTTGGTGTACACCCGGTCCTGATGCCGACGGACGAGCTCTTCGAAGGCACTATCGTCGCCGTCGACCGCTGCTGCCAACGTTGCCGCGTCCGGGTCCGGAGTTCCCGCTCCGTCCCCTTCCCCGGCGTCTCCGGTGCCAGCGCTTCCTTGACCGAGTTCCTCGTCAAAAGTTGCGCCGCGATCTGACGCGTCGTCGCTATCTGCTTGGCTCGAAGGCACTTCTGGAGGTGCAGATGGCCCGGTGGCACTCCCGTCGGCCGAACTCGGCGTGACCAACGGCGGCGACGCCGGTGGCTTCGCGTGGTCATCCGGGTGCGAGGGCATCATGCAGTGGTCCTTTGCGGACTCGACAGGGTCCTAGCGACGTGACGCGGGTACCAATCCGGGCTGCGACGTAGATCAGCGTCGCACGAAGGGCAGGATGGACGCGTCTGGGCGTGGGATCAAGACCCGGCGCGCCAGCAACCCACGATCTGAGGCGAAGCTGGCCGCGGCGTCCACAGCGACGCGAGCGGACTCGACGTCGCCGGAGACGACGCAGGTTGCCTTGCCGCCGATTCCGGCGAGCAGGTGAATGCTCTCGATCGTGATCGCGCCGGTCTTCGCAGCGCAATCTGCAGCACCAAGGAGAGTCGGCGCCCCGTAACACTCGATGACGCCGACAGCGGGGGGGTCCGCTTCGTTGTCGAGGCGACTCGTGCCCCCACTGCGAGTCAGTGTGCCCTCGCGAGTCAGGGCGCTCCCCACCTCGTTGTGAATCGACGGCAACAAGACATCATCGATCAACGTCTCGCCGGCGGCCTCGACTGCGCGTCCCAACGAGCGAGCGACTTCATCGACCTCGCCGCCGAGGAGGATCAAGTACTTCCCGGCGCTCGACGCTTCCGCCAACAGCGGTTCGACCGGGGCCTCCTTGACGAGCGCGTCGAGAGTCTCGATCCCCGCGGCGATGGAGTTCAGCTCCAGTCCGCCGATCGTCGGCGGTGGCGTCTTCGCAAGGAGTAGGGGCGCAGCTACCATCGTCTACTTCTTCTTCTCCGTGACGTTGGGTCGTCCCGAGACGCCTTCGAGGGCCGCTCGCGCCGCGCTTGCAGCTTCACGGATCTCGGCTTCGCCACCGCTGAGGTACAAGCGTCCGAACGCACCGAAGAAACGCAGCTCGACGAGATTCACGGGAGCGGCCTTCTCGGCTTCGTTCGCCGCCAGAACTGCATAGCCAGCGGGATGCACCTCCAGAATGTATAGCGTTTGGCCGCCGATCAGCATGTGGCCGTAACGGGTCCGATTGATCAGCATGGACTGATAGTCGGAAACATTCGTGATGATCTGATCCGACACGACCCGCGGTTGCAGGCGATCCTCGGGGGTCAGTTCGAGGTTGCTAAGTACCGCTTCACCCGCACGCCGTACGTCACCTTGGTCGAAAGAGTGCACTTCGAGGAGACCGAAGGCGCGTTCAACGACCATCGCACCCGGCTGTACCCCAGTCGCCTTCAGCGCGATGTCGGTGACGCGATTGATCTCGATTCCTGGAGCGATCTCAACGAAAAGCGACGCCTGCTCGGCCACCGGCAGGTACCCGCGCGAGACGGTGCCGAGGAACGACGCAAACTGCGGTTGCATCACATCGATGTAGGTAAAGGTACGCAGCTCAACCACGAGATCCCTTTCTTACGCGCCGTCCCCATCGGGGAGGATCGACTCGACCTGGTCGTGCGGACGCGGAATCACGTGGACGCTGACCAGTTCACCGACACGCTGCGCGGCACCTGCACCGGCGTCCGTGGCTGCCTTCACGGCTCCGACTTCACCACGTACCATCACGGTGACGAAGCCGCCACCGATCTTCTCTTTGCCGAGCAATCGCACGCGGGCCGCCTTCACCATGGCATCAGCAGCTTCGATTGCTCCGATCAGTCCCCGGGTTTCGATCAACCCGAGTGCGATCTGATAGGTTCCGTCCTTGTTCATCTCGCCTTTCCTTTCGCGAGCTGTGTGTCGCTTTCATCAAACCGCGCGGCCGGTCCCACTAGTATGGGTTCCGCCGTCGGTAGTAATCCTGTTTCGGGGGCACCCGTCCACCACGGATCGCCCGTTCGATCATTTCTTCGACGTTGCGGCCGGCACCGCCGCCCCCGTAGGTCGCCGAAGTTGGCGACGGAGTTGACGTAGCCGGCGGCTGGGACGGCAGCGGCTGCTGTGCGCGCGCGCTACTGTCGCTTGGACTGAGATTCGACGCATCCAACGGCAAACCCATCTCGGAGAAGAAGCCTGCCCGCGGGTAGGCGACGCGCTTGGTGTTGATGAGATGGTGTGGTCCCACGTTGTCGGACGTGATGTTGCCCCCCATGGTGCCACAGCCGAGCGTCATCGAAGGGTCTAGATTCGTCGAGAATCCGACCGAGCCTTGTGTCGTTGGGCCGTTCACGATGACTCGAGCGACCGGTTTCTCGAGGCCGAATGCGCGCACCACGTCGGCTTCCCGACAGTGGATTCCCATTGTGTGGCCGTCGCCGTCGTAGCGGATCAAATCGATGCAAAGCTCGCAACCGACTTCCCAATCGTCGACTTCGTACCAGGCAAGGACGGGGGCGAGCTTTTCGCGCGACAGTGGAAACTCGCGTCCCACGCCGTTCTCTGCTGCAAGCAGCACGGTCGTCTCGACGGGCACCGAGAACCCAGCGGCTTCTGCGATGACGTGCGGCGCCTGGCCGACGATCTTCGTGTTGAGGCGTCCGTCGGGGGTCTGCACCGCTTGACCCAAGAGTTTCGTTTCTTCCGGAGAGCACCAGTGGGCTCCCTGGGCGACGAACGCCTGCCGTAGCGAGTTTGCCACCGTGCGCTCGACGACGAGTGATTGCTCGGAAGAACAGATCGTGCCCCAGTCGAAGCCCTGGCTCGCGATGACGCAGCGCGCGACGTGTTCGACGTCCGCGCTGCGGTGAACGAACGCCGGCGGGTTGCCGGGGCCGACCCCGAAGGCCGGTTTGCCGCTCGAATAGGCCGCGCGCACGACGCCGGGACCGCCCGTCGCAACGATGACTGCGGTGTGCTCGTTCGACATCAGCTCCTGAGTTCCCCCGAGCGTGGGCGAGTCCATGCAGAGGATCAGATCAGGGTCGGCTCCCGCCTGCACCGCAGCGCGGCGACAGACTTCGGCGCTGCGCGAGATGCAGCGGACCCCGTTCGGGTGCGGTGACAAGACGATGCCGTTGCGCCCCTTCAGTGCGATCAGGATCTTGAAGATGGCCGTCGAGGTTGGGTTCGTGATCGGGATCACGCCCGCCACGACTCCCATCGGCGTGGCGATCTCCATGATTCCACGCTGCGGGTCCTCATGCGTGACACCGCAGGTTCGCATGTTGCGATAGGCCGCATGCAGGTGTTCCGATACGAAGCGATTCTTCAGGATCTTGCTCTCGACGCGACCGAGCCCACTCTCCTCGACAGCAAGCTTGGCGAGCTCTGTCGCGTGGTCCGTCGCGGCGCGTGCCATTGCGTCGACGATACGGTCAACTTGTTGTTGACTCGCTTTCGCAAACTTCTTCTGAGCCGCGTGACAACGGCGCAGGAGATCGCGTGCGTTCTGTAGCGAGGCGAGGTCGCGGTCCATCAGCTGTCCTCCGTTGTCGCGTCGTCAGCGTTGGAGGTCTCGGCGAAGACTTCACGCAGCGCCGCGAGCAGCTGCTCACGATTCGCTCGCGAGATCTCGCGCCCCTTCAGCGGAAAGTTCGGCAGGCTGCGAGCGGTTGCGCGCAGCTGATGCACGTTCATCTCGCTGAGCTCTTCGGGTTTCACCGCAACGACGGGTCCGCTACCGAAGTTGTCGAGGCCGGAGCCGTCGAGAATCATGCCGAGGTCATCGTGGGGGCGTGGGATCAGCAGCGCGCCCACGATGCGTCCAACTCGCTCCGCTGCCCGCACTCCGGCCTCGATCGACGCGCGAACAGAGCCGACGTCGCCCCGGACGCAGACGGCGTGATAGCCGCCGCCGATGTCCTCGCGGCCGAGGAGTTCGACGTCGGCGCATTTCGCCATCGCGTCGGCGGCCTCGATGGAGCCCACCTGACCGATCGTCTCGATGATGCCGATGGCTCCCCTGAACAAGTGCGCAGCTCCCCCTTGGTTGGGCCCAAGCCGTCGGGCCAGAATGAGGCGACAGTATATACGGAGCGGTTTTCCGAGGAAGGCGATCTGGCGGCAATAACTAGATCTGTGCCAGGCCGAGGATCCCCGGGGGTCAGGAACCGGCTGCGAGGTCCTTGATGGCGCGGAGGTTCAGCTTGCCGCTCGCGAGCTTGGGGATCTCCTCGACCTCGAGGAATGCGTCCTTGCGCGGGATCCACAGGTTCGGTAGCCCTTCGCCGCGGACCGCGTCCAGCAGGTCGCCGATCTCGACCCCCAATGGCGTATGGATGACGACGAGTCGCTCTCCTTTGGCGTCATCGGCGACCGAGGTCACGGCCACTTCCGCGGCCGGGCCGTCCGTCGACTCGGGCTGCAGCTGGTCGACGTGCTTCTGGACGACCTCTTCGACCCGCACGTGCGGCACCATCTCACCGCCGATCTTCGAGAAACGACTCTGCCGATCCGTGATCGAGATGAAGCCATCGTTGTCGAGGCGGCCGATGTCGCCGGTAACGTACCAACCATCGCGAATGACCTCGGCAGTGAGTTCGGGTTGGCCGAGGTAGCAGCGCATCACGTTGGGGCCCTTGACGAGAATGAGGCCTTCGTCGCCTTGGGGGCGATCCTCCAACGTATCGGGGTCGACGATCTTCACGGCGATCCCCGGCAATGGGTGGCCGATTGTGCCAGGTTTGTGACCGACCTGTTCGCCACTGGGACTGATCACGTCGGGGAGATTGATCGAAGCGGCCGGGGACAGCTCGGTGCAGCCGTAGCCCTGCAGGATCGGCTTGCCGAACTTGTCGATCCACAGCTGCAGTAGTGACTCTTTCAGCTTTTCGGCTCCCGAGACCGCGATGCGAATCGTAGCGAAGTCCTCTTTCGACCAGCGGCGCAGATAGCTGAGATAGAACGTCGGCGTCGACACGAAGATCGTGCCCCGCTCTTCGCGGATGATCTCACCGATGCGGGCCGCATCGATGGGGTTTGGATGAAACAGCGCCGTGAAACCGCTGAGGAACGGGAACCACAGCGTCGCCGTGTACCCGAACGAATGGAAGAACGGCAGAACTCCGACCATCTTGTCGTGCTTCGTGACGTTGAAGACTTGCGCGAGGCTGCGGGCGTTCGAAAGTATGTTGTGGTGCGTCAGGCAGACGCCTTTCGGCATTCCTGTCGATCCGCTGGAGAAGATCACGGTCGCGTCTTCATCGGGGTTGCGACAGACGCCTGGCAGGCGGATCAGGATTGGGCGCGGACACAGGGCGGCAATCAACGCCGCTTTGAGTTTGCCGCCGCCGGTTGCCTTCTTGACGAGGTCCTCCAAGAAGACATGCTCCGGCCGTTCTTCGACCTTCGCCTTCTTCAGGAACTCGCGCGACGTCAGAATGTGTTTGATCTGGCACTGATCGATTGCCGATTCCAGCGACTCCTTGCCGGCCGTGAAGTTCAGATTCACGGCGACCTTGGTCAGAGTCGCCAGCGCGACGTTGACGATCGAGCCGCCATTGCTCGGTGGCAAGAGCACGCCGACGTGCTTTTCATCTTTGCCAACGAGATCGCGAATCAAACCTCTCAGGACTAGGACGCTAGTCAGCAGTTTGAAGTACGACAGCTTCTTGTTCGTGTGATCCATGCAGGCAAAACGCCACGGATAGCGCGCGGCGACTTGCAGAAAGCGAGTCGCCAGCGTCATGCCATTACGCTTGCGCAGGTCGAGCGCGTGTGCGCCGAGCTCCTGAATCTCGCGCCGGACTTGGTGGGCTGGGGTGTCGTGCGGCAGTGGTTCTCCGAACGCCACAGACACTGGGTACGGGATGCGTGTCGGCCACTTGAAGAAGAACTTGCCGCCGCGATAGCTGAAGACGCTGCCCCACATGCGATCGATGTAGACCGGAATGATCGGCGCCTGCGCTCGCTTGCTAATACGCTCGAGCCCCTTCGAAAAGGGGAGGAGGTTGCCGGTGCGGCTGATTGCCCCCTCGGCGAAAATGCATGCGAGACCGCCGTTGGCAGCATGTTCGGCAGCTTCGTTCAGGCTCTTGAGCATATCGCGCGGTGAGTCCGTGTCGGCGATCGGAATCGCCTTCATCAGGCTGCCGAACTTGCCGACGATCGGCACGGACAGAAAGTCTCGGTGCATCAAGAAACGCACGAAGCGCGGTACAGAGCTTCCCAGGATGAAAGGGTCTGCATACGAGATGTGGTTGCAGACCAGCAATGCACCGCCGCGTTGGGGGACCCTTTCTGGGTTCACGACTTTGAGGCGATAGATCGTATGCGTCAGCAGCCACAGGAACATTCGGGTCGTGTACGATGGTGAGAGGACACACGCCAGTCCTGCGCCGAAGATCGTGAGCCAGCCGAGAGTCAGCAGCATCGATCGTGGATCGAGTGCAAACACGTTCGCCATCAGGGCGTAGACCCCCGCCGAAAGAAAGATGAACACGAAGCAGGCAAGTTGGGCGAAGCCGAGGACGCGTCCTTTTTCTTCCGGAGCAGGGCGTTGCTGTACCAGCGTAGCCAGCGGGACGATGTAGAAACCTCCGAAGAATCCAGTCGCCACCAGGCCGATCGCAACCATCGCGAAATGCATCGAGATCTCGGTGCCGAAGAAGGTCGCGCCTTGGATCCAGGACGCGGCTGGGTCGATGGCCGCTACGAGCATGAACCCGACACCCATGCCAATGATGCCGATCGGAACGAGTCCCAACTCAACCCGCGGACCCGAGATCTTGCCCACCGTGATGCTGCCCAAGGCTATGCCGCCGGCTACGAAAGGCAGCAGGCGCGTGCCGCCGTCGGCCAAGTTGAGTAGGTCCGGGGAACGTCCGTACGCGTTCAGTACCGCCAGGATCGACGCCCCGATCAGGTAGAACCACGACTCGGCCAGAATCGCGAGGAGCAGCTCCTTGTCCTTAGCGACGTGCCGCAGCTCTTTGATGGCATGGATTGGGACGGCGAGTGTGCCGGCGTTGAAGCGTAGGTGTGGATTGGCCGCTGCCTTACCCCGGATGAACAACGAGATGCTCCAGCCGATGGCTGCGACGGCAACGAAGAAGAAGCCGGAATAGAAGTAGGGGAGATCACGATCCTTGAGGAACAGGAAGACGGGCAGCGCGGTGCCGAAGATGATAGCCAGGTTCGTGCTCATGTTGACGACGCCATTGGCCCAACTCAGGCGCGGCCCCTCGACGAGCTCCGGCAGAGAACCGTACTTCGACGGGCCGAAGAAGGCGCTTTGGGTACCCATCAGGAAGAGGACGCAGAGCACCAGCAGGACGCCAGCATTCACGTTGCTCGCACCGATGTAGAGCGCCAGCATTGCCAGCCCCATGACCGAGACTTCGACGAAATTCATCGCAACGATCACCGAGCGTTTCGGGAACCGGTCGGCGAAGAAGCCACCGAGCAGTGCGAACAACACGAACGGCAGTGCGAACATGGCCATCGCGATCGGCTGCGGATCGTCCGGCCACCAGTCGAGGGTGATCGCTTTCGTGCTGGTCAGGTGGAGTGCCAGCACGAGAACGAACTGCTTGAACGCGTTGTCGTTGAACGCTCCCAGGAACTGAGATGTGTTCAACAACCAGAATGAGCGCTTGTCGGTTTCGTGCGACATGCCGGGGAGCTTACATCAGCGCTCCCCGGATGGCGATCTGGCCCCCGGTGGATTCCGCAGAGATTCTGCGAAGGGCCGTCGGCCAGCGCAGCCCGCTACGGGCAGGCTGTGAAGGAAGCGCAGTTCATTCCGTCGGCCGTCGGGTCAGCGCCACAACTACCAAAGGGTGCTGGGAGCACTGGAGGCGGCGAGCTTTGCGGGAAAATTGCGGTCAACATGGCGATGGGATCGCTGATATCCGTGCTGTTGTCGTCGTTGGCGTCGCAAGCATCGTCACAGTCTGCTACAGCGGGCGGTCCTGCCGGGAACAGCAGGCCGAGCATGAAGACGGCGTCGGCGACGTTGAAACTGCCATCGTTGTTGCAATCGCCCCGATCGAACTGCTCGATCGGTCCCACCGCGAACGTCCAACTGCCACTCGTACCCAAGTTGGCGTTGTGGTCCGTGGCCTCGACCATGTAGGTCACCATGGACCCGCCGGGCTGCCCAGGAATCTCCGCTCGATAGATGTCGCCGCCGGACCAGCGCATCGGGATCGTGGTTGTGTTCAAGCCGACGGTGTACACGAGGTTGACGCTCTCGGCGAAGAAGTTGTGGTCAGAAGTCATCGAGTCACGGACCACGCAGCGCACGACATAGGGGCCCGCCGTGTCCAGCGTGTCGGCCAGCTCTTCGAGGCGCGGAAAGGTCGGCGGTAGCGTGTCGGCCGGGCCGCTGTTCATGTAGATGCGGTTCTGGAAGTTCCCGGACTCACCTTGCGCCGTGACGATGTCGAGATCCCCGTCCCCGTCCAAGTCGCCGAGCTCGATGTCGAGGCTGGCGTCCGGAATGTTCGAAATGATCCCCGAGAGCAGCGTGAAGCTACCATTCGTGTTGCGGTAGAAGCGCTCGGACGACTGGCCGCTCAACGATGCGACGACGAAGTCGAGGTCACCGTCGTTGTCGAAGTCGAAGAACTTGGAGTCGTTGTCGTCGATGTTCGGGTTGTTGGCGCCGGGCAGCAGCAAGTTGGTGTTGTCGGTGAAGTTGCCGGCACCGTTGTTGATGAACAGCGCTTCGCGGCTGCTTCCCGGCAACGAGTTGGCTCCCAATAGATCGAGGTGACCGTCGCCGTTGAGGTCGCCGAAGTCGTAGGAGTACGTGGCGCTGTCGGGTGGGAAGTTGTTGTTCGATACATCGGCGAACACTCCAGCGGCGTTACCAACGTTGCGGTATAGCTTGCTCTGTCCGTTGCGGTGCCCTTCGACCATGTCGAGATCGAAGTCCCCGTCGACATCCCCGAAGATGCAATCCATCGGTTCGCCGACCAACTGCTGCGGCAGGTCTGAGGTCGAGTTCGAGTAGACCCCGGTGCCGTCGTTCTCCCACAGTTGCGCCTGTCCGGCCCCGAAACGACTGGTGCCTCCATTCGTGATCCACAGGTCGAGGTCACCATCGTTGTCGACATCGCCGAAGCAAGCATGAGAGCTGCCCAGCGTTATTGCCGGTAGGTGCGTGCCGGTGATGTTCTGGAACGTACCGCTGCCGTTGTTGCGCAGCAGCTGCGGCTGGGTGTTGAAGTCGTTGGCAACGAACAGGTCGAGGTCGCCGTCGTTGTCGATATCACCGAACTCGACATCGCGGCCATAGCCCGTCAGGACACCGAGGCGAGCGACGCTCTCATCGGCGAAGAAGCCCAGCCCGTTGTTGATGTAGAGGCGCACCTGTTCTTGCGTTTGCGCGAAGCTGAAACCCCGCCCGTTGGCAAACGCGACATCGAGATCGCCGTCGCCGTCGACATCGGCGATCGCAACCTGACTCGAGTATTCGTTCTGCACTGGAAAGCGAGAGGCGGTCCCGTCTACGAACTGCTGCGCCGACGCTGTGGAACAGAAGGCGAGCGCTGCGAGCAGCGTGCTGAACAGGGGCAGGGAGTGAACGGCGCGCATGGGTGCTCCTCGTGCTATTGGCCCGGGCACCTGACGGTGTCATGGGCTTGGGGGGTGTTCGTTTCAGTTTGAGACCAATGATATGTACCGTTGAATACGGCTACTGTCGACCGTTGTTGGGTCGAGAAGCTGCCGCGGGGAGATTTCTTGCGTTAGTGCAGCGCGGCGGCGGGCCTAGGGGGCTGTAGAGGCACTAGTCCGCCGATGGCGCCGGCAGCTCGAACAATCCGTTCTTCGCAAGCAGCGTCTCGAAGCGGTGTTGCTGGTCCGGCTGCAGGCGCGCCGAGACGACAATGCTGGCTTCGTCGTAACGCTCGTCGAGGATCGTGCCGTAGCGCCGCAACTGGGCCACAAGATCGGCACGAGCGATCGGCAGCTCGTACTCGCAGGTGACTTCCTCATCGCAGATGCATTCGAGGACGCGGTCGGTCACACCCCCTTCGCCATCGATGTTCGTGCCTTCGACAGCGCTGACCACGATGCTCTCGGGGTGTTGTGCGAGGTAGTACTGCAAATCGATGCGGCGCTCCTCAGGGAGCCGATCGATCTTGTTGAAGAGCACGATCGACTTCTTGTCACCGCAGCCAATCTGCTCGAGCGTCATCTGCACTGCTTCCATGTCCGCTTCCACATGGCTGGAGCTGCCATCGACGACGTGTAGCAGTAGGTCTGCTTCGCGTGCCTCCATCAACGTGGCATGGAACGAAGCGACCAGGCTTGGCGGAAGCTTGCGGATGAAGCCAACGGTGTCCGACAAGATCACCTCGCGATGCCCCGGGATCTCCCACTGGCGAGTGCTTGTGTCCAGTGTCGAGAACAATCTGTCTTCGACCAGTACGTCTGCGCCCGTCAGTCGTCGCATCAGCGTGGACTTGCCGGCGTTGGTGTAACCGACGAGCGCTACTCGGAACGCGTCGGCCCGCGCCTTGTGCTGCGTGAGACACTGCTTCTCGATGGCCGCCAGCTTCGACTTCAGGATGTCGATCTTCTTGCGAATGATTCGGCGGTCGGTCTCTAGCTGTGTTTCTCCGGGACCCCGTGTGCCGATCCCTCCCTCAAAACGCGACAGGTGGGTCCACATGCGCTTCAGGCGTGAGGACGAGTACTTCAGCTGCGCCAGCTCCACCTGCAGTTTCGCCTGATGGCTGCGGGCATGGGTCGCGAAGATGTCCATGATCAATTCGACGCGGTCGATCACGCGACAGTTGGTACGTTCTTCGATGTTCTTACCCTGGCCGGGGCTCAGCGGGTCGTCGAACAGGACAACATCGGCGTTGCGGGCGCGAACGACGTCGCAGACTTCTTCCAGCTTGCCTTTGCCGAGGTATGTCGTCGCGTGGGGGCGGCGCCGGCGTTGCATCACGGCTCCGACGATCTCGAGGCCCGCCGTGTCGGCGAGCGACGTGATCTCCTCGAGCGGATCGATGCCAGGAGTCTGCAGGCTGGGGTCGTCGGGGAGGATCGCCTTGACGACGACGCCGCGCGTAACGGCTGCGGGTTCGCCGTGCAGGAGCGGCAGATCAAAGGATTGCTTGGCCACGTTCTCCTAGGGGGTCGCCCAATGGGTCTGGTAGTGAGCGCCGAATGCGCGTGCTGCGTCTACTTCTTCAGGAGATTACCGCTGGTTCGGGGGCAGTCAA
>JBCCHQ010000117.1:0-19697 GCA_039028735.1 Planctomycetota bacterium
CGCCGAACCCCCTCTCTGGAGCCCGACATCTTCGTGTCACCCATGTAATGAGAATATGTGTTACCTATGTATCGCGAATGTACCCTCCCTTGTCCCTTGTCCCTTGTCCCTTGTCCCTTACCCCTTACCCCTTACCCCTTACCCCTTGCCCCTTGCCCCAAAGTCCCCCGTAAGCGAACCCCAAAAAAAACCAGCGGAGCCGCTCGCGTCGAGCGACTCCGCTGGTTGTCAAAAGCTAGCTACTGCGGCTGCAACCTTACGGGCAGTGCGAGTAGCCAACACAATCGATGCTGTCCGCTGTCGGGTCGAGCCCGCAGAGGTCCGGATCGATCCACGCGATTGGCGGACCGGTCGGGAACAGCGTACTGAGCATCGCAACGGCGTCGGCAATATTGAGGCTGCCATCGTCGTTGGCGTCACAAGCGTCGCCACAGTCGAGCGGAGTTGGCGGCGGCGCCGGCGGGAACAGGAAGTTCAGCAGACGAACCGGGTCAGCGATGTTCTTCGAATCATCGTTGTTGCAGTCGCCACGCTGGAACTCATCCCCGACCGGACCACAGACCGGACTGGTCAGAGCCGCGAGGTAGTCACTGACGAGACCCTGAATGCTCAGCAGGTCACCGTTGTTGTAACCACCGAGCTCGAAGCTCGACGTAATGACATCACCGTAGGTACCGCCATTGGCACCGTCAGTCTTGAAGTAAGAGGCAACACCATAGTCCGTCTCGATTGCCAGTGGATCCGGCAACGCGTCAGGACTGTTGCGCCACAAGAGACCAGCCTGACCGTCGGGGATATCCGTCCCTGCGGTGTCGGCGATCAAGGCGTCAGTGAAGTCCTCGCCAGCGGCGTTGTCTTGCATGTAAGGAATGTTGACCGCTGCCGTGAAGTCGAGCGAATCGAACATGAGGCCGTCGAGCTCGGTCAACGAGTCGTCGGCGCCGAACGCTCCAGGCAGCAGCATCATGGTGTCGTCGAGACCGTTGTAGTCATCGAACGGCGTCGTCGGAGCGAACGCGTGCGCGCCAGCCCCTTCGAGGTAGACCGAAGCGCCCTGCGACAAGACGTCGACCAACAGCTGGCCTTCCGCTTGCGTCAGGAAGTGACGGTTCGGGAAAGTACCCAGCATGACCCACAGGACGTCACCACAACCGAGCTGCGTCGAGCAGACGAAGCCTTCGAGGTCACCCGTCTTGTAGGTCGCCTGGCCGAGCTGCGACAGCGAGTCTTCCAGCGCGACAGCACTGGCGACCGAGCCACCGGCCATCTCGCCTTCGTAGATCACGTTGGTCTGACCCGTGTACTGACCACCACTCAACAGGTTGCAGCTGACCTGCGTCGAACCCATCGAGCAGTCGCCCTGCACGTCGTAGACGTAGGAGTTGGCACCCGGGTTCGGATCCGAGTACGTCGTCGTACCTGCCGGAAGCGTCGCCAGCACCATGCCGTCACGCGTAACCGTGATACCGTTGGTGTAGTTGGAGCCATTGACCCAAGTCAGAACCGTGTCACCAGTCGCGCAATCGACCGAGCACACGAGATCGAGGATCTCGAAGCAGCTCGGACACGCGTTGGCGGTCCCCGGCGTATCGACGACACCATTGGTGCCGAACGTGAATGGACGCCACTCGCCACCGGCGAGCGAACCTGGGCAACGGGCCAGCATCGTGGCGCCGGTGTTTACCTGATCGATGTTCTCGAAGCCGTAGAGTTGGCCAGCGTCGAAGAAGCTGTCTGCACCAACACTATCGACGACCGAGTCCCACGGCGTGATGTCGAGGACACCATCGTCGTCGGTATCGAGGTCCTGACCGTCGGCACCGGAGAAGTTCGCGACCAGCATGTGGGTCACGTCATCGCCGTTCTCGAAGTTCAGGTTCACGAGCACGTCGTGCGTACCAATGACGCCGATTCCCGGCACACTGGAAGTCGCCGGGCTGCCATCAAGAACATCTTCAGCAGCGACGAAGAAACCGTTCGCGTTGATCGCGTAGGCGCCAAGGTCGAGCACGAACTCGACGACACCGGCACCAGCTGCACCATCTCCGAGAACAACATACGTCAGACCAGCCAGCGAAGTGCCCGGTGCACCAGCGAGCTCGAAGTACTCTTCATCGAGGAACACCGACGGGACACACGCCGGAGTCGTCGTTGCGGTGCACTGGTGCGGGCTGTTGATGCGAATCTCGCTCAGCGTGACCAGCGGCGCCGGGGCGCCACCAAACAGCACGCCACAAGTGACGCTTGCACTGTCGGGAATGCAGGTCGCAACGACTTCGTACGTGTAGGCACCAGCGACGGGCGGCACGTCCGTGTAGGACTGCGCACCACCACCGAGCGTCGCAACGGACGCGCCGTTACGGAACACTTCGATACCACCGGCGTACATGAGACCGTTGTTGTCCCAGGTCAGCATGACGTCGGTTGCGCCGACGCTGCAGTTGAGCGCAGTCGGAGCGTCGCAAACACAGTGGTCATGCGACAGCGTTGCGCTAGACGTACCCATCGTGCCGCAATCGCCAACGACCTCGTAGCTGTACGTCGTCGCGATGGCAACGGTCGTGTCGAGGAAGTCAGTCGCCGTGCCTGGGAGCATTGCAATCGACGCACCGTCGCGGAACAACTCGATCGAGTTGTAAGCGTTGGCACCCCAGCTGACCAGCACGGTGTTGGCAACGCAATCCGACGAGGCTGCGAAGCTGGCGATCGGCGGACAGGTGCAGAAATCAACGCTGACACCCGCCATACCCATGGCGCCTTGGCAGGTTCCGACAACTTCGTAGAAGTAGGTGGAGCCCTGCACTGGCGTCGTATCGACGTACATCACGTCGGTACCGGGGAGACCTACCGCGATCGGCATGCCGTCACGGCGCACTTCAATGCTGGCCCACGTACCCGGGAGCCAGTTCAGCGTCACGGTGTTCGCGACGCAGTCGGCGATCGGCGTGCTGAGCTGCGGCGTTTCGCAGAGCCCCATGCACGAACCGTTGGTCGCTCCGAGCGTGTCATTGACGCCCGGCGTGAAGTCGCCAATGAACCACGGGCCGGTGCCATCGGGGCAGCGGTAGACGTGACCCGGAACGAACGAGAAGTCCGGACCGATCTGCGGCGGACCGTAGTGGAACTCGGTGCTCGTCGGCGGGTTCGGTTCTTCGACTAGCGCAATGCGGTCGAGTTCGTCCCACGGCGTCGCATCGAGCACGCCATCGTCGTTCGTATCGAGGTCGTCGCCGTTCGCGCCGCTGAAGTTGGCGACCAGCAAGTGCGTGACGTTGTCGCTGTTCTCGAACAGGTTGTTCGAGCCAAAGTCGACATCCGGCGTACCGAGCGTCAGCCCGCCCGCGTCTCCCAGCGTGAAGAAGCCAGACGCACCAATCGAGTAGGCGCTGAGGTCGAGGACCAGCTCGATGACACCGCTACCGCCGGTGCCCTCACCGATCACGATGTAGCTGATGCCGGTCAGCGCCGCGGACGGCGGACCGGAGAGCTCGAAGTACTCTTCGTTGTCGGTCGACGGGTCGTCGATACGGATCTCGTTGATCGTGACGGCCGGCGGCGACACGCAATAGAGTACGCCACAGGTGATCGAGGACGTCATTAGCGTCCCGCCACAGCTGGCGATGATCTCGTAGGTGTACGTGCCGTTGGCGGGCGGCATATCGACGTAGCTCTCGGCAGCCGTGCCGAGCGTCGTAATCATCGAGCCGTTGCGGCGCACTTCGATCCCGCCAGCGAACGTGTTTCCGTTGTTGCTCCAGACGAGATCGACCGTGCCAGCCACGCAGTCAGCCGAGCAGCTGACAAGCGTGATGTCTGGACAGACGCAGTGCGCCACCGAAACCGAGCTGCCGCCGAAACCGGAGGCGCAGGTACCGACGACCTCGTAGCTGTGGTTCGTACCGATCACCGGCGTAGTGTCGACGTAAGACGTGGCACCACCACCGAGCATCGCGATCGAGCTACCATCGCGGAACACTTCGATCGACATCCATGCGTCCATCGCCCAGCTCAACGTCACCGTGTTCGCTACGCAGTCGGATACCGGCGTGCCAAGCATCGGCTGCGGGCAGTTGCTGCACGTGTTCGGTCCGCCCGCGGTATCGGTGTTACCGGTGACGACGCCATCCGGCGCCTCACCCATCCATGCCCCTGTACCGTCCGGGCAGCGCCAGATGTGCCCAGGTGCACGATCGGCACCCACGGCGAAGATCGGACCAATCTCCGGCGGACCGTAGTGGAACTCGGTTGCGGTCGGCGGGTTGGCTTCCTCGACCATCGCGATGCGGTCGAGTTCGTTCGACCACGGCATGGTATCAAGCACGCCGTCGTCGTTCGTGTCCAGGTCATCGCCCGGGAGCCCCGTGAAGTTCTCGACGAGGAGGTGCGTGACGTTGTCGTCATTCTCGTAAGCGAGGGACGCAACAAGATCGGGCGTCGCACCCAAGATTGGCATCGGCGACGTCTCTGCGACGAGGAAGAACCCCGACCCAGGAATCGCGTTCCCCGTCAGGTCCGTGACGTTCTCGACGATACCACTGCCGCCAGCACCGTCGCCGATCGAGATCATGAAGATCCCATCGAGCGAGGTTCCGGCGGGACCGAAGATCTCGAAGTACTCATCGGTATCGCTACCGTCTTGATCACTCCGAATCTCGTTGATCACCTGGCCTGAAGCCATGCTGCAACTCAGCACGCACCCCAGCATCCAAAGCCACAATCTGGAACGCATCATCGTTCCCCTTTCTCTGGGAGCGCCCTAGCTCCCGAACCCTGATTTCAAACGGGACCTTACCCAACCCGCGCACGCTCCTGCGCTGCGCCTAAATCGACCGGGCGAGGCCGCAATGATTCCCCCTGATACACGCGAACAGAAACACGGCTTCTCAGGCGAGGGAGAAGGAGTGATTCGGTGCGTTTCAGGTTCCACCCAGCGGATATTCGGTGCTCGATGCTACTTGTTGCCCCTCATCACCGCAAGGCGGTAGGCCACGTCCCGAAGGGGCTTTCGTTGGACCGTCGAAGGTGTCGCAAGGCCTTGCAGAGAAGCAACTAATGCCGTCGCCGGCCAGAGCTTCCACAACCCTTCTCGCAGAATGTGGACAACCTTTACGTGGCGGGCCCGGAAAGGGCTACCACCCCGGCCGACGCAACGCGCAAGCGTGGGCTCAGCGCGGGGCTGGCGGCGGCACCCACCGCAGCTGTGCACCACGACCGCAAATCGCCGCGGCCGCGTAACCGGAACGCTCCAGCGCTGCAGTCACGTCCGTCAGCTGCCAGCGCCGCGTTTCCGCCGGCTCGTGGCGGTGCCACACCAGCGCAGCGTCGTCGCCGAGGCTCACGGCGAAATCCCCCAACGGGAAACTCAGGCCGCTGCCGTGCACTTTCAGGTACGCCTCTTTGCGCGTCCAATAGCGAAAGAAACCCGCCGCCCGTTCCTCCTCGGGGAGAGCAAACAACGCCTCCACCTCACGGGTCGCGAAGTAGCGGCGACAGATCGAGTCGGTCGCAGCGTCAGGGCGTACGCGTTCGACATCGACGCCGACCGGCCCACTCGTACTCCAACCGATCAAGACCATCTCAGCCGAGTGCGATACGTTGAAGTGCAGTCCTGATGCAGCGAAGGCGCCGCCGAGTTCGGGCTTGCCGTGCTCGCCAAGTCGAAAATCTAGAGCCTGCGGGGCCGCGTCCAAAGCCTCCCCCAGGATGTGTCGCAACACACCCCGGCCAACGACGAACTGGTCGCGCGGTTCGGCGACGAGATAACGCCCCGCACGCTGCCGCTCGTCATCACTGAGGCACGCCTCCCATCGCGAGTCGCCGAGCGCCGTCGGTACGTGGACCTGACAAAGGTGCAACTGCGCGGCGGTCATACTGCAGCCTCTCGCTTGCCACGCAACCAGGCCGCGAGCCGCCGCATCCCATCGTCGATCGAAACTCGTGGCTCGTAGCCGAGGTCACGCCGCGCAGCTCCAATGTCGAACCAATGCGCCGTGCCGAGTTGGCGCGCGAGGAATCGCGTCATCCGTGGCTCAGACTCACGCCCCAGCACCCGATGCACGATTTCCAGCGTAGCTCCAGCCGCGACCGCAAGACGGTACGGAACTCTGCGCTGCAGCGGCGCGACACCGCCGGCAGCCAAGATGCGATTCAACAGATCGGCCATCGCGAGCGGTTCGCCCTGCGACAAGAAGTACGCCCGCCCCGCAGGCGCGGCAGTGGTCGCCAAACGCTCGGCGGCGGCGACGTGCGCGTCAACGGCGTTGTCTATGTAGATGCTGTCAACGAGGTTCTTTCCATCGCCGACGATCCGCAACTGTCCCGCACGCGCTCGTGCCAGGATTCGCGGCACGAGGTGTTGATCGCCGGGCCCCCAAATCAGGTGTGGACGCAGTGCGACCGTTGCCAGCTGCGCGTCATTGGCAGCCAACACGAGCTGCTCCGCGACAGCCTTGGTGCGCGGGTAATGGGCCTCGAAACGCTGTGGGTACGGCGTTGTCTCGTCGACCCCATCGAGACTGTCGCGTCCATAGACAACGCTGGGAGAGCTGGTGTAGACCAGCCGCGACACACCGTTCTCACGACACGCGCGGAGAATGTTCTCGGTGCCGGTGACGTTGGCAGCGTGATACGTGTCATAGCGACCCCACAAACCCGCCAATGCAGCGACATGATAAACCACATCACAACCGGCGACCGCGCGGGCAGTGGCCGCTGCATCAGCAAGGTCACCCCGAACGACTTCGATGCCCGCGGCAGCGAGTTCCGGATAAGTACCCCTGGAGTAGCTGCGCACGACCGCGCCCTCAGCGGCAAGTCGCCGAGCCAGCGCACCTCCGAGAAAGCCGCCGCCCCCCGTAACCAGCACCTGTGTCCCGTACTTCGTCATCGAACCTGTCTCAGTCATGTGAACTTGCTGCGCTCCGAGGGTCCGGTCGCAACACTGCTCAGCACCATAGCATACTTCAGACGCTCCTCCGCCCCGTCGATAGCGATGCAGAGCCCAAGCATCTAGAAACGGACCCGATGAGCAGTAAGACCGAACTCTCCCCAGCCGCGCAGGCGGCCGCGGCCTTCCTTCTGGAATTCGGGCGCTGCGGTTTCGACACCGATGACCTCGACGTCGACACCCTCGCTTGCCTCTGCGAGGCATGGGTGGCCCATCTCACCGACGGCGGCGAGCGCCCCGGCGCGCGCCGCCCGCAACCCGGCGTTCGCGACTGGCCCGGTGCCCGTGAATTCGTGCGCGAGCGGCGGCAGGCCGAGCGCGATTTCGTTGGCCGAAATGTGCACGAACTTCGCGACCTGATCTGGCTCGTCGTCCGCAACCTCGGCAGCGTTGTGAACACGACGACGCAGCTGGACCGCGAGCTGAGCGGACGCCTGACACGCCTACGCACGGTCGCCGAAGCTACCTCAGGACAAGATCTCCGCACCGAAGTCCTGGGTACCGTCGACTACTTGCAATCCTTCATTAGCGAGCAGATGTTTGGGCAAGCAGAGCAGCTCGAGTCTTTGGGCGGAGAACTCACGGAACTCCGCGACGAGCTGCAACAAGCACGCAAGGCCGCTACGACTGACCCGCTGACGCGCCTGTTCAATCGCGCGGCCCTCGACCAACAGCTACAACGCACAGTCGAGCTGTTTCAGTTCTGCCGGGGCACGAGCACGGTCGTCATGGTCGATCTCGATCACTTCAAGGCCCTCAACGATACCCACGGACATGCAGCGGGCGATACGGTCTTACGCGCCGTTGCCGATTGCCTCGTTGCGTCGTTCCCGCGCCGCGGCGACTTCGTAGCGCGCTATGGCGGCGAGGAATTCTGCGTGATCTTGACTGGCGACGACATCGACGGCGGCAAGAAGAGCTGTGAGCGGTTCCTCAAGAGCCTGCGCAAACTGCGCATCGCCTGCGCGGTAGCAGAAAGTGCCGAGCCGGTCGAGCTACGCGTCACAGCCTCGTTGGGGCTTGCCGAGCTGCAACCGAATGAAGCGGTGAGCCAATGGGTACAGCGCGCCGACGCAGCCCTCTACGTCGCCAAAGAGAGTGGCCGCGACCGAATCTCGTCCAGCGACTAGTACTCAGACGGCCACGACACGGATGCGCCGCTCTCCATGCTGGCGCGTTCCATCCCCAACAGCGTCGTCACGGCGGCCGCATCGTCGAGAGTCACTGGTAGCGGCAGCGATGGATCGAGCGCGCAGCGCACGATGCGTCGGACCTCGCCGTCATACCCGGTCTCATAGTCAGCTCTCGGATCATCCGAGGCACCGATCTCGCGGACGACACCGTCTTGCTCGAGGGTCAAAGGAATGTCTGAACCTAGTTGAAAGCGCGCTGTCCCAGCCTCGAACTGGAACTCACACTCCATGCAGAATTCAGTGCCGGGCTCCAGCCAACCCCCTTCGGCGATCACCTCCGGGCCGTTGTCGTACTGATAGTGAGTCGTGACATGGCTCTGTGTTCCCTCACTCTTCACGGCCTGCGGGGCACCGAAACAGGAGTAGAGGAAGTCCACATCGTGAATATGCAGATCGAACAGACCGGAACCGGAACGGCGACTGTCGCTGTAAAACTCTGACGCCCAAGCCGGTGGACTGCCAACCCGGCGAAAGATTGCCCTACGCACCGGGCCCAACGACGCGTCGTCGACTCGATCTCTCAGCCACGTCCAACCTGGCCAGAACCGCATGCACATTGCCGGCATGCAGCGACCCGAGCTACTGGCAGCCACCGCCTGCAACTTTCGGACACCGTCGAGCTGCAACGCAACGGGTTTCTCGACCAGGACATGCTTGCCGCTCTCGAGCGCCGCGCAGGCCAGGTCGACGTGCGAGTCCGTGTAAGTGCAAACGCTGACGAGGTCCACGTCGGCAGCGGCAAAAAGCTCCTCTGGCTTGCTGTAGCCGCGGATCTCGCCTGGCTCGAAGAGGCGTTCAGCACCGTCGTTGCCAATGTTGCCTGCGCCCTCGATGCTGCCGTTGCGACGGGCGTCGCGCCGATCGCAAACAGCGACGACCTCGCACGCGTAGCCAGCCGCCGCCGCACTTCGATAGGCACGAAAGTGCGTTGTTCCCATGAAGCCCAAACCGAGAACACCTACTCTGATCGGTGGGATCTCGCTCACTCGTTGCCTCCTCGGGCCGCAGCTTGCTCCTTGCCGATGGCAAGCAAGAGGTCGCGCCCGCGTGCGACATCTGCCAGGCGATCATCGCCAGCTTCTCGCTCCAACACGAGCGCACGATCCCTGCAAAGCTCACCGACCACGGCAACGAAACGATGCCAATCGACGTGGCCACTACCGACGGGCACCTCAGTCCCCCACGCACCTGGAGTCGTGGCTGCCGTCGCATCCTTTACGTGTAGCTGTCGTACCCACGGCGCAAGCTGCTGCAACGCCGCAATCGGATCACCCATGCCATAGAGGATCATGTTCGCCGGATCGAAGTTGACTCCGACACCAGGGCGCTGCAGCTCGTTGAGAACGGTGACCAGCGTTGCCGCGCTCTCTTGGCCCGTCTCGAGCGCGACCTCGATTTCGTACTCTGAGAAGATGTCGGCGACCTGCCGCAGCCTCGACACCATGGTTTGCCGCACAGCGTCAGCGGTGTCGTGCGGCAGGAACCCGGCGTGAAACGTGACCAGCGACAGTCCTAGCTGCTGCGCCAACGCTGCGTTTGCACTGGTTGCGGCGAGGTTTCTCTCCCACAAGCTGTCGCTGCGTACGCCGCCGGTCTCTGCGATCGTCTCCAGAGTGGAGTAGTCCTCCCCCTCCATCGCGATCATCCCAGAGCAGACGCGGATCCCCGCTTCCGACAGGGCCGCTTCCGTTTGCGCCAGATCCCAATCGCCAAGGCGAATCGGATCGAGCGCCAGCTGCACGCTATCGAGCGCGAGCCCTTCTACTTTCTGGCATAAGTCCCGTGGGCCCGTCGGCAACAGAGACCAAGAACAGACTGCGATGTGCATCCTTCTCCACTTCCGGTTCGAAGGTCGCTAAGGTAGCGAGAATTGCTGTCGAGGACCATTCACGAGTCAGGAAAGTCATGACCCCTACCGTTGGCATCGCGTTACTGGGAACGAAGTTCATGGGCAAAGCCCACTCCAACGCCTGGGGGCAAGCAGCTCGCTTCTTCGACCTACCCTGCAAACCAAAGCTGGCCACCGTCGTCGGGCGCAACCAGCAGGAACTCGACGCCTTCGCAGAACGCTGGGGCTGGGAGCAGACCGCGCCACAGTGGCAGGATGTCGTCGCAGACGATGCGATCGCCATCGTCGACATTGCGACCCCGAACGACGTGCACGCAGAGCCGGCCGTCGCGGCTCTCGCTGCGGGGAAGCATGTGGTCTGCGAGAAGCCTCTCGCCGGCACGCTTGCAGATGCACGTAGGATGCGCGACGCGGCCGTCAGCAGCAGCGGCCAGAGCTTTGTCTGGTTCAACTACCGCCGATGCCCGGCTATTGCGTTGGCCCATCGCATGGTTCGCGACGGCCGCCTTGGCCGCATCTACCACGTCCGAGCCAGCTACTTGCAGAGCTGGGGAGGGCCAGATACCCCGCTCCTGTGGCGCTTTCAGAAGGCACACGCGGGTTCCGGTGCGCACGGCGACCTGAACGCGCACATCGTCGACCTCGCTCGCTTCCTAACTGGCGATGAGATCGTCGAAGTGCATGGCGCTATCGAGAAGACCTTCGTTACGGAGCGGACGATTCCCGGCACCGATGCGGTCGGCACTAGCGATGTCGACGACTGCGTTTCATTTCTAGCGTCGCTCGCTGGTGGTGCAACGGCAAGCTTCGAAGCGACCCGGCTGGCGGTCGGCCACCTGAATCGCAACTGCATCGAGATCAACGGCGCTGACGGCTCACTGGCATTCGACTTTGAAGACATGAACACGCTACGCTTCTGCGATGCGTCAGATCCCGCGTCGGAGCGCGGCTGGCGTCGCATCGTCTGCACTGCCGCCGAACACCCTTACATGGCAGCTTGGTGGCCAGACGCTCACCTGATCGGCTATGAACACGGCTTCACGAACATGGCGGCCGATGTGCTACGTGTACTCTCCGGCGCGCAGGCTGAAGTGCCGCTGCCGACTTTCGTCGACGCCTACGAAACGCAGCGCGTCCTCGAGGCCGCCCTGATCGCCGCGCGCGAACGACGCGCCGTCGAGCTCACAGAAGTGCCCTAAGGATGTGCTGGAACCCTGTCTCCCGACGTGAGATTCGGCTACGATTCGCGCCATCGTAAATGCAAACGATGACTGCGATGGGAGTGAGACACGGTGCCAAGACCACTGACCCTGTTTACTGGACAATGGGCTGATCTGCCGCTTGCAGAGGTGTGCGAGAAGGCCGCCGGGTTCGGTTACGAAGGCCTCGAACTCGCCTGCTGGGGTGATCACTTCGACGTGCGCCGCGGCGCCGAGGACGACGCCTACTGTCGGGCGCAGTGGGACACTCTCAGCGCTGCGGGACTGCACTGCTACGCCATCAGCAACCATCTTGCTGGGCAGGCCGTGTGCGATCCAATCGATTCTCGCCATCAGCGAATCGTCCCCCAGCACGTTTGGGGTGATGGCGACCCTGCCGGTGTGCGCGTCAGGGCGAGCGAAGAGATGATCGCGACGGCTCGAGCCGCTCGACGCTTCTTCGATCTGGCGCCCGCGGACTTACAGCAACAACTGGCCGCGCAAAAGCGTTGCGTTGTCAATGGCTTCACGGGCAGCCCGGTGTGGCATCTGCTATACGCGTTCCCGCCCCTCGGAGAAGGACAGCTCGACGCTGGATTCGCAGAGTTTGCTAGCTGCTGGCTACCCATTTTGGACGAGTTCCAGAAGTCCAACGTGCACTTCGCTCTGGAAGTTCACCCTACAGAGATCGCCTTCGACCTGCCATCGACCCAACGTGCTCTGGCGGCGGTCGGGAATCACCCGAACTTCGGCTTCAACTTCGACCCGTCGCACTTCGGCTACCAAGGCGTCGACTACCTGCGTTTCCTGCGCGAGTTCGGAGACCGCGTCTGGCACGTGCACATCAAGGACTCGTGGTGGTCGACTCAACCCACCGCCGCCGGCGTCTTTGGCGGTCACACCGAGTTCGGTGCCGACGGGCGCTATTGGGACTTTCGCTCTCCGGGGCGTGGGCGCATCGATTTCGAAGAGATACTTCGGGTCCTGAACCATATCGACTACCAAGGCCCCTTGTCTGTGGAGTGGGAAGACCCACAAATGGACCGCGAACACGGCGCACGAGAAGCTGTCGACTTCGTCCGCGGGCTCCAATTCCCGACGACTGCGCGAGCGTTCGACGACTCGTTCGCTGAATAGCTGAGAGAGAAGAGGTCGCAATGGATTCCAGCGCACCGCGCACTCCACCGGGAGTCATGTGGAGACTCTCGATCATGATGTTTCTGCAGTACGCGATCTGGGGCGCGTGGCTGCCGCTCTTCTTTCAGTTCTTGACGCAGCACCGCGGTTTCTCTCCGGAAGCAACCGGCACGCTGTTCTCTATCGGTGCTGTCGGGGCCCTAGCGGCGCCCTTCGTGGCCGGGCAGATCGCCGACCGCTGGTTCGCGACACAGCGCTTCTTGGGCATCAGTCACCTCGCGGGTGGCGCACTCGTCTGGTGGTTGGCAACCGTCGAGAGCTACACAGGACTGCTCGTCGTTGGGGTTTTGTATTCGCTGATCTACGCGCCGACCCTGCCGCTGACGAACTCGCTGTCTTTTCACCACCTCGCCGACCGCGATCGCGACTTCGGCAAGGTTCGTGTCTGGGGCACGGTCGGCTGGATCGTCGCCGGTATCGGCATGGGGCAGTGGCTGTTGCACATGCACACTCCCAGCGACGCACTGCCAGACGTCGTGAAGTCGGCACAGTTCGCTGGCATGGCGGATTCGTTCAAGCTCAGCGCAATTCTCGGCACGATCCTTGGCTTCTTCTGTTTCACACTACCTGACACCCCGCCACAGAAGGGCAAGCAACCGTTCGCGGCCGCGGAAGCGTTCAAAGAGTGCCTCCAGAGCCCGCTGTTGGTGCTGTTTCTGATTGCGTTCCCGATCAGCTGCGTACACCAGTTCTACTTCGTGCACACGGCCGGCTTCTTGAACCGCCTCGATGTCCAGACCCCCTGGATCGACGCGATTTTTGGCGTCGGTGGCGGCGGCGCCATGACGATTGGGCAAATGGCAGAGATCGCAGTTCTGGCGTTCATGCCTCTCCTTGTGAAGAAGTTCTCACGCAAGACACTGCTCCTGGTAGGGCTCACCGCGTACGTGGCACGCTTTGCAGTGTTTGCCTACCTACCCACGCCTACTGCCGTGTTCCCAGCGCTCGCACTGCACGGCCTGTGCTTTGACTGTTTCTTCTTCATTTGCTTCATGATCGTCGACGAGAACACGACCTCGGACGTTCGCGCCAGTGCACAGAGCCTGTTCAATCTCGTTATCATCGGCTTCGGCACGATCGTGGGCAATCTCGCCGCTGGGCGCGTCGATGCATACGCTGCCGGCAACGACCAGACACTCTTCAGCGTCCCGATGTTTGCGACGATCATCTGCCTGTTCGCGCTGCTGCTGTTCTATCCCAACCCTCGCGAGAAACAATCGGAGAGCACGCCATGATTCTGCGTTTCTTGTGGGCGATAGCTGCCCTTACCCTGGCTACGTCTGCGGTTGGACAAGAACCGATCCGTACGCTGATCGTGACGGGCGCCAATAACCACGACTGGGAGTTCACGTCCGCTCACTACGAGTCCTTTCTCGAAGCAACCGGAAGCTTCGTCGTCGATATCACGCGGGAACCGGCCGCGACGCTTGCGAACGCTGAGAAGCTTTCGAGCTACGACGTGTTGCTCCTCGACTACAACGGCCCTCGCTGGGGGGAGCCCGCAGAACAGAACTTCGTCGCCGCGATCCGAGCCGGCAAGGGTCTCGTCGTCACACACGCGTCGAACAATGCCTTCGACGGCTGGCAGCAGTACGAGGAAATGGTCGGACTCTGTTGGCGCGACGGCGCTGGCCACGGTGCAGTGCACGAATTCGACGTCGAGGTTGTCGACTACAACCATCCCATCTGCGCTGGGCTGCCACCAAGGATACGGCACCGCGACGAGCTGTATCATGGACTGCGCCGAACTCCGGCTGCGAGACTGCGAGTCCTTTTGCGCGCCCACTCGTCCCAAGCTTCCGGTGGCAGCGGTAAGGATGAGCCAATGGCGCTGATTCTGGAGTACGGACAGGGCCGGATCTTCCACACGACACTAGGGCACGTGTGGCCCGGGCAAGCCGACACCAGAAGCTCGGTGACCAACGCTGCGTTTCAAGACCTCGTAGCGCGAGGCGCGACTTGGGCCGCACACCGGCCACTGCCTCCCGCTCGCGCGGCTGCTGCACCAGAAGACCCCGAGGCCGATGCAGTCACGGCGTCGCAAACACCGCAGCGACCACGACAACCTTGGGTGTTTCGGTGTGTCCTCGACGAACGCCCACGCGTCGTGGTCTGCGCCCTGGCTACACAGCTGTGGGTCGCTTACGACATGGCCGATTGCAGCATCTACCGAGTCTGGGGCGGGGACGTGAAACTCGACGGTGCTGTGTACACGGGTGCGCACGGTCCGCAACCCACAAGCCGTGGCCTCCCCTACTTCGTCGCTGACACATCCGTTGCGTGGCAGTGGACACGCGACGAACTGGCACAGGGTGACGCGCCGCTGCGCTATCGTGGCTATCGCCTCCAAGACGGCAAGGTGCGCTTCCAATACCTCGGGCACAGTGCACTCTCAAACGTCGTCGTGTTCGAGACTCCCGAGTACTCCGGACAGAGCGGACTCACGCTGACGCGGACCTTCGACGTTACAGGTTTGCCTGCGGGAGTGAACTTGCACCTGCCAGCAGTCAGCTCCCCACTGCTGGCGCGTTGTACTGTGAACGGGAACTTCCACAAGGGAGGCCCCATTGCCCTCTCGAAGGGACGCACTATCATCGAGCAACACTACCTCCGGGCCGGAGGTGTGAAATGAGAATTGCATACGCCAGCGTTCCATTCGTGGCCGTTGCATTCGCGGCCATCATACTGCTGCCGTTTGCAACCGCGGCCCAAGAGCTGGCTCAAGCCGAGGCGACCCAGTGGGAAGCGGGCGCAGACCTACGAGTCTATTCGATCGGCACTGGGCTCGGCTCTTTGCCCGATCTCCTGGAGTCGCAGACACCGAACTACAACGTCAAGATCTCGACGCTGGATCTCGACGGAGAGCGTGGCGATTTCGGGACCATCCGCGACCACTTCTACACAACAATCACAGCACGGCTGCGGCTTCCGACAGCGGGAGAGTACAAGTTCCGGCTGACCTCGGATGACGGCTCCGCGCTCACGATCGACGGCAAGTCGGTGCTCGATCACGACGGCCTACACGGACCGACGGCAGTGGAAGGCAGCGTGACACTCGCAGCGGGCTACTGCCAACTGGCCATCGAGCACTTCGAAAATGGTGGCGGTGAAATGGTACGCCTCGAATGGCAGCAGCCGGGGGCCGAAGAGTTCAGCGTCTTGGACGCAGAACACCTCACCACTCCGGCTGGTTGGGTACGCGTCACCTCGCCTGGTACGAAGAAGGTCCGCGGCCCCAGCGACGCACCGGGAGATGGGCGACCTCTGACCGCAGTGCATCCAAGTTACACCGTCATGCAAGCGCGCCCGGACAGCTTCCGCCCGAAAGTCGGGGGGCTGGACATTCTCGGCGAAGACCGCCTGGTCGTCTGTTGTTGGGAACCGGACGGCGGCGTGTACATACTCGATGACTACCGCAGCGGCGATCCCGAGGGCATCACCGTAACGAAGTTCGCCGAGGGATTGGCCGAACCGCTGGGACTCTGCGTCGTCGAGGACCGAATCTTCGTCCTGCAGAAGCAAGAGCTCACCGAATTGATCGACTACGACAACGACGGCATCGCCGATGAGTACGTCTGTATCTCCGATCGGTGGCCGGTCACCAGCAACTTCCACGAGTTCGCGTTCGGCCTCGTGCACGTCCAAGGCTGGCTCTACTTCAACCTCGCTATCGCCATCGACCCCGGTGGCAAGTCGACTCAACCGCAAGCGCCCAATCGAGGTCGAACGGCTCGCGTTCAAATCGAGACAGGACGCACCCGCTTCATCAGCTCTGGTTTGCGCACTCCCAACGGCATCGGCTACGCCAGCGAGCGCTTCATCTACATTGCCGACAACCAAGGCGATTGGTTGCCGTGCAGCAAGATCATTCAACTGCGTCGTGGTGACTTCTACGGTTCACGTGCGGCGCTCCCGAAAGACTGGCAAGAAAAGGCGCCGACTCCACCCGTCGTGTGGATGCCGCAGAACGAAATCGGTAACTCGCCGGCAGAGATCAGCGAGTTTCGTGGAGGCCTGTTCCATCAGCATCTTGCTGTTTGTGACGTCACGCATGGAGGCATCAAGCGGATTTTTCTGGAGGACGTAAAGGGCGTCCGCCAAGGCGCGCTGTTTCGTTTCACGCAAGGGCTCGAAGCAGGAATCAACCGCATGAAGGTGCTGCCGGACGACGGCACGATCCTCGTCGGTGGCATTGGCAGCGGCGGCAACTGGGGACAGACGGGAAAGCTGAGCTACGGCCTGCAGCAGCTTGTCCCCACCGGGCCTCCGACATTCGAGATGCAGGCGGTGCGCATCCGATCGAACGGCTTCCTCGTCGAGTTCACGAAACCTGTGGATCCGTCGTCTCTACCGCCGCTGACCGACTTCCGTTGTCAGCTCTACCGCTACGTCCCGACCGCGGAGTACGGGGGCCCGAAAGTGGACCTCCGCAACCTGACCCCTCAGTCGGTGTCCCTGAGTAAGGATCGGCGCCAACTCTTCGTCGAGATTCCGGAGATCCCGACGGACCATGTGTTCTACCTGCGTCTGCCAAGCACGCTCCGATCGCAGCGGCACGAGGCGCTCTGGAGCACAGAAGTATGGTACACGATCAATCGCGTCCCCGAAGGCAAGGTACACACCCCTTGGCCCGCGGCGACACGCCGTCCACACAACGAGCTGACTGTCGCTGAGAAGCGTACAGGATGGCAACTGCTGTTCGACGGAACTCAGACATCGCAGTGGCGCGGCTACAAGCAGGCAGACTTCCCCTCCCGCGGCTGGCACGCCGAAGATGGCTGCCTCAAGCACGACGCAGGTGGCGGCGGTGGTGACATCATCACGCGCGAGCGCTACGACAACTTCGACTTCCAATGCGAGTGGCGGATCGCCCCGGCCGGGAACAGCGGAATCATGATCCTGGTCAACGAAGGCGATGGCCCTACATACACAACGGGCCCCGAAATGCAGGTCTACGACGACTACCACTGGCAGCCCAACGCCAAGACCGCATCTGGATCGCTCTACGATCTCGTGCCGTGCGATCGGGATGTCTCACGCCCGGCCGGCGAGTGGAACCACGTCCGTATCAAGCTGCACAATCGACGTCTCGAGCAGTGGTTCAACGGAGTACGAGTCGTTGCAGTCGAGCTGCACTCCAAACGCTGGGAGCAGTTGGTCGCGGCGAGTAAGTTCGCCACGATGCCGAACTTCGCCAAGAAGCTCGACGGTCACATCGCACTGCAGGATCACGGCGACGAAGTTTGGTACCGCAACTTGAAGATCCGCCGCCTCCCCAGCACGACCAAGAAGGAGTAGCACCGATGTCGTCCAATCCTCGCCGAGACTTCTTGCGCGCCGCCGCAACTGGCGCAGCCGGTTTCAGCCTCGCCGCGATGGGGGTTTCTGCCAGCGGCTGTACGCCGGGGAAGAAGCCCGACGAACCGCAGTTTCGCATCTCGCTGGCGCAGTGGTCGCTACACCGCATGCTTGGCGCCGGAGATCTCTCGGCGTTGAGTTTCCCCGAGTACACTCGAAACGAGTTCGGGATCGAGGCCGTCGAGTACGTGAATTCGTTCTTCAAGGACAAAGCGCGCGACCAAGAGTATCTCGGCGAACTGCGACAGCGGGCCACTGACAACAACGTGCGAAGTCTGTTGATCATGGTGGATGGGGAAGGGCGTCTGGGCGATCCCAACGAGAAGGCGCGACGTCAAGCAGTCGAGAACCACGTGCAATGGCTGGAGGCTGCAGCCTTTCTCGGCTGCCATTCGATTCGCGTGAATGCAGCCAGCGACGGCGGCTACGACGAGCAAGCCCAACTTGCTGCTGACGGCCTCCATCAGCTGGCGGTTCTCGGCGCCGAGCACGATCTCAACGTCATCGTCGAGAACCACGGTGGGCTGTCTTCAAACGGTGCGTGGCTCGCTGGGGTCATCGAAACCGTGGACCATCCCCGTTGCGGCACACTTCCCGACTTCGGCAACTTTCACGTTGGCGACGGCACGTGGTACGACCGCTACAAGGGTGTGACCGAATTGATGCCGTTCGCCAAGGCCGTGAGCGCCAAGTCCAATGACTTCAATGAGGCTGGCGACGAAACCAACACCGACTATCGCAAAATGATGCAGATCGTGCTGGACGCTGGCTATCGGGGTTACGTCGGCATCGAATACGAGGGCGCAACGATGAGCGAGTACGACGGCATTCGGGCCACTCACGCTCTTCTGCAGAAGGTACGCGCAGAACTCAGTACCTAGCGAAGCTCCACTCCTCCCCACCCATCACAAAAAAAGCAAAGGGAGGCCCCGGTTGGGACCCGCCCTTCGCTCAATGGGAGAGACAAGAGATGGAGGATCTTCTGTATGGGCTCGCGCCGGACTACCCTTCGTCGTCGTGGAACTGTTCTTCCTCGGTGGAGCCTGCCAGCGCACCTGTGCTCGCTTGACCACTACTGATCACGTTGAGCACGTCGTCGAAGTAGCCAGTACCGACCTCGCGCTGATGCTTGGCGGCCGTAAAGCCGTTCGCCTCCATGGCGAACTCACTCTCTTGGACATCGACGTAGGCAGGCATGCCGTTGGCGTTGTAGCCATGCGCAAGCTCGAACATCGACTGATTGAGCGTGTGAAATCCTGCGAGCGTGATGAACTGGAACTTGTAGCCCATGGCGCCGAGCTCGTTCTGGAACTTCGCAATCGTCGCGTTGTCGAGGTGACGCTTCCAGTTGAAGGACGGCGAGCAATTGTAGGCCAGCATCTTTCCGGGGAACTGCGCGTGAATCGCGTCAGCGAACTGTCGTGCTTCGTCGAGATCAGGCGTCGATGTCTCACACCAGATCAGGTCGGCATACGGCGCATAGGCCAAGCCGCGAGCGATCGCCTGGTCCAGGCCATTGCGCACTCGGAAGAATCCGTCTGCGGTGCGCTCACCAGTGATGAACGCATGGTCAGCTTCGTCACAGTCACTAGTCAACAAAGTAGCTGCCTGCGCATCCGTCCGCGCGATCACCAGACTGGGAACGTTGCATACATCGGCGGCCAGGCGGGCCGCAATCAGCGTACGCACGAACTGCTGGGTCGGCACCAAGACCTTACCGCCCAGGTGGCCGCACTTCTTCTCCGATGACAACTGATCTTCGAAGTGTACGGCTGCGGCGCCGGCTTCGATCATGCCTTTCATCAACTCGAATGCGTTCAAGGCCCCGCCGAAACCGGCCTCGGCGTCAGCGACGATCGGCGCGAACCAGTCGATGTCATCGTTGCCTTCCGCGTGATGAATCTGGTCTGCGCGCTGCAGCGTCTGATTGATCCGCTTCACGAGCTGCGGCACGC
>JBCCHQ010000118.1:0-19624 GCA_039028735.1 Planctomycetota bacterium
CAGACGGTTGTGCCGCGACTTCAGGGAGACCGCGGCCTGCAGCAGGAAGCTGCGCCCCCTTGCCGCGGCGCGGCCCGTGGACCTGATAGTACGTGCACTGCAGTGGCCCGTTGAACAGCTTGCGGCGGCGGTCCGCGCCCCGGCCAACGCGCCGTTCGAACTCCTCCATGGCCGTGAAGATGAAGTGCGACCAAGTCGGCAGCCGTCCTAGGACTATCGGGAAGCGTTGATACAGCGCCGCGACCTCCTTTTGTTCGCCAACGCGCTCCCCGTACGGCGGATTTGCGATCAAGACGCCGTAGTCGAGATCGCTCTCGAGTTGCTCGAACTCTTGCCGCTCGAAACGCACGAGATCGGCCACGCCAGCTTGCTGTGCATGGCGTCGCGCGAGAGAAAGTGCCTCCTCATCGGCATCGTAGCCGACAATCTGCGACTGCAGCGGTCGCAGCTGCGCGCGCGCGTCGGTTCGCGCTGCCTCCCACAACGACTCAGGAACGTTGGGCCAATCTTGTGCTGCGAACGTACGAGCTAGTCCTGGGGCGCGATTCGTGCCGATCAAGGCAGCCTCGATAGGAATGGTGCCGCTACCACAGAATGGATCGACCAATGGCCGGTCGTCGTGCCAAAAACTCAGCTGTACAAGAGCTGCAGCCAACGTCTCTCGCAGCGGTGCCGCTCCGACCAACGAGCGGTAGCCGCGCTTGTGCAAACCAACACCGGTTGTGTCGATTGTCAGCGTCACGCGGTCTTCGAGTAGTGCCACTTCGATCGTACGCGCGGGGCCAGACTCTTCTAGCCGATCAGTACCGTGCGCTTCCATCAGGCGATCCACGATCGCCTTCTTCACGATCCGCTGGCAGGCTGGCACGCTCGAGAGCTGTGACTTCACCGAGCGCCCGCGCACCGGGAACGCGTCTTGCGCGCCGACCCACTCTTCCCACGGTAGCTCTCGTGTCCTGTCGAATAGCTGCCCGAAGTCCGTCGCTTCGAAGCGGCCAATGACAACCAGAACCCTCTCCGCAGTGCGCAGCCATAGATTCGCCGTGCAGATCGCCGACGCGTCTCCATGAAAAGAGATGCGGCCGGGCTCCGAGGTGCGGGCTTCGAAATTGAGTGCCTCGAGTTCGCGGCGCGCCAACGCCTCGAGCCCGAACGCAGTCGTGGCGAGAAGTTCTAGTTTCACTCCGAGACGGTACCGGAAACCGTCCCGTCCGGGAAGAACACAACGAAGCGATCCTCGTGCAGCGTGTGCTGAGCGAGTGAATTCAATCGTACGCCGCGCCGCGGCCCCGACTCAGCGAACCCGGTCAGCGGCGACCACAGAGAACCGGTCTCTCGATCGCGCAGCCGCGTGCCGACCACGTCGAAGTGCAGTACCTCGCTATCCACGGTCCGATCCCAGGCGGCCGCCGTCCCGTCTGCGTGCGATACAAAAACGACGACCGGCGTTGCGCCGATCCAGTCCTGCAACACGTGAGCGTCACCGGCCGCATCGTGCGCCCGCAGTGGATACAGACGCGCAGCCTCCCCGATGGTCACGACCAAACCCAGATCGCCTCGCCCCGCTGCGCCATCGAAGTCTCGAAAGCTCATCAGGAACCACCCGCGTTCTCCAGGGAGGACCGTCGTCTCGGGGTGCGCCGCACGCCACTGTTCCCACGTCGTGACAAGCGATGGCAGCAGCGGGAGTTGAGATCCCTCCAGAGGGCCGTGTTCAGCGCGTCCAGTGGCCTGCAGCCACAGGGACTGGGTTTGATGGTCGTACAGGACGAACGCCCTCTCGTAGAGCACACCGGTATGACCGAACTCCAGGATCAACGGCTGCCCGGCGCGATCGATTTCGCGGCCATACACGATGGCCGTTTGACACAACGGTCACCACGTGACAGCGATGGGAGTGCCGCCAAGGGTGTCGTTGCCGAGTTCGTGAACCGCCATGATGTCGATCGGATAGGCGCGCGCTTCGCCACCGAGCGCAACCCCGAGAACAAAATCTTCAGCTTCGACGATGCCGCCATCCTCGGCAGCGTCGGCCGTTAGCATCAGCGGATGGTTGAACGGCGTGAACCAATCGCGTGGCGCCGACTGCATTCCCATCGGAGTGCAGCCGACCAACAAAACGAGCGCAGCCAACGCAGACAGTCGACACCCGGCTATGGACACGTTGCGAACTCCGCGCAACCGATGCCATCGGCAGTGGGGTCAGCCGCACATGCCGTCGGCGCCGGCAGCGGCGTCGCTGGCTGACCAAAGAGAGCATTCAACATCACGATCGCGTCCGGCAGACTCAGGCCACCGTCGTCGTTGCCATCGCAGGCGTCGAGGCACAGCAGTGGATTCGGCGTGCCTGACGGAAACAGATAGCCCAGCACATAGACCGGATCGGTCAAGTTGACGCTGCCATCGGCGTTACAGTCGCCTCGCACGAAGTCACCAACGAAGCATTCATCCGGGAAGCCGTCACCGTCGAGGTCGACACTCGTCCCCGCAGCGAGATCGCACGCGTCAGCGACCCCATTGCCGTTACAGTCGCTAGCGATCGCCGCCGTGAATAGCACCCAGACCGTGCCGAAGCTCGTCGCTGGAAAATCACCGACGCTGCCGACGGCTACCTCGCCCAGGCCGTCGCCATCGAGGTCATCCAACTTCGCGACTGCGACGCCAAATGCACTATTGTCGGTCAAGACACCACCGAAGCCGCCACTGGTGTGACTCACCTTCTGCGCCGCCAGCACGCTACCGGTCGTCTGCAGGGTCAACACCCATACTGCCCCGCGATTGCTGTGCACGGACGTACCGCCGTCATCGTCGAGAGGTGCGCCGACGATCAAATCAGGGATCGTGTCACCGTTGAGGTCGCCCGCCGCCGCCAGCGAACTTCCGAAAGCGTCCGAGGTCGTCAAAGCACCGGAGAAGTTGCCCTGCGTCGCGCTGATCTTCTGCTGGGCGACGGCAGTACCGGTCGCGGACAGAGACACGATCCAAACCGCACCGGCATCCGTGGCACCGTCATCGGAGAGCCGCGCGCCAACCGCCAACTCTCGCGTGCCGTTGCCATCGAGATCTCCCAGCATCGCGACGGCGGAGCCGAATGCGTCTTCATTGTTGAGTGTGCCCAGGAAGCCACCGCTCGCGCTACCCAACTGCTGTTCCACCAAGACACCCCCCGCGGGCCCCAGCAGCAGTGTCCAGACCACCCCACGATCCATCCCACCGAGGTCGCTCCCGCGAGCCCCGACCGCCAGGTCCGGCACGGTGTTGCCATCGACATCGCCCAGAGCGGCGACCGAGCTGCCGAAGAAGTCGAAGCTGGCCAGCGGGCCGACGAACGAACCCGCCGTGGAGCTGATCTTCGACTGTCCAACAACCGTGCCTGCGGAACTGAGATACAGAATCCACACAGCACCGTGATCGGACCCACCGTCATCTGTGCCCGGCGCGCCCACAGCCAGGTCTGGAACTCCGTCGAGGTTCACGTCACCGACGACGGCCAACGATTCGCCGAAGCGGTCGCCACTGGCCAAGACACCGCTGAAGCCGCCTTGCCCAGGACCGAGTTTGACGTGGGCGACGACTTCTCCGAGCGCGTTCATGTACAGCACGTAGACCGCGCCCGCATCCGTCCCGCCGTCGTCGTCGCCGGGCACACCAACCACCAACTCGCCGATGCCGTCACCATTGAGGTCTCCGAGCTGGGCAAGCGCACGGCCGAAGCGGTCGAACTGTTGCAGCGTGACGTTGAAGCCCCCGCTTTGGCTACCGATCGCGGATTCGGCAGCAACGCTGCCTGCGGTCGTCGCTAGATCACACTCGTCCGGAACTCCGTTGCCATTGCAATCGGTACTCGTTCCGTTCTGCAGATCCAATGCGTCTGCGACGCCATTGCCGTTACAGTCGAGCGTCGGTCCTTGCGCCAAGACCACCGCCGGTGCATGCGCGAAAAGCAGCACACAGAGCACGGGAATCGTCATCGTTGCGATCCAGCTTCTTCGCAGATCAAAACTCGCAACTTCAGGCCACAAAAGTGACCTCCTTTTTTTTGCTGTCGCCTTTGCCCAGGTGATCGGAAGCCCCAAATCTACCCCCAGCTCGCCTCCCGAGCTAGAGAGTGCGTCCAGGAGTGCACCGAGCGGGCCGTCTGGAAAGGCCGTCGAGAGGGGTCTCCAGGGCGCCCGGCGAGTTATTCGCGATTGTGAGAAGCGCGAGTTCCCCGCAACGGGTCCCCTTTTCCGGTAGGAAACTGCGCGACAGCGGCAGCCCCCGATGCCATACTACGGGATGCCTAGCAAGCATGCAGACATACGCAACACGACGCGTTCGGGAACGCTAGTTGCGGTCGGGTGAGCAGAAGAGATCCGCGGAAAGGAGCGGGGAATGTCTGTGGTTGCCGACCGGGTCAAGCATGTACTCGACGAACACTTCGTCTGCTACGAGACCCTACCTCACGTTACCGACTACACAGCGCTGGAGACTTCGGAGCACACGCACACTCCGGGCAACGCGTTCGCCAAAGCTGTGATCTTGCTGGTCGAGCACGAGCTCGTCATGGCGGTGATACCGGCCCACCACCATGTCGACCTCGAGAGCGTGCGGCGCTACCTTGGCGCGCGGCACATCAAGCTGGCACGCGAATGGCGCATTCGACATCACTTCAAGGATTGCGATCCAGGGGCCATCCCCCCCTTCGGCAATCTGTATGGGATGCGGGTGCTGGTCAGTCCCGTCACGGAGCAGAACCACGCGATCACTTTCAATGCCGGCAGCCACGAGATGGTCATTTCGATCTCGTACGACGACTACCGCACCCTGGTGCGCCCAGAACGGGTCCCTGAACTATCGTCTCCCTGGCGGGGCGGAGGGGGCTAAAGCAGCTGCGGGCTAAAGCAGCTGCGGGGCGGGGGGGGCAAAGCAGCTGCGGGCTAAAGCAGCTGCGCGGCCGGCGCGTGTCGTTCGGACTACCGACAGGGCGTTCGGACTACAGACAGGGCGTTCGGACTACGGACAGGTCGCAAACGCGTCGCAGGTCAGTGTGTCCGGCGTCAGGTCGTCACCACAACTCGGAAATGGTGCGGGCGGGATCGCTCCGGCGAGGAACAAGAACGTCAGGTGATAGACGGCGTCGGCAGTGTTGACGCCGCCGGAGTCGTTGACGTCCATCGCGACGAGGCAGGTCGTCGTCGCGCCCAAGAACAGATATCCCAGCGTCAAAATCGGGTCCGACAAGTCGAGCATGCCGTCCCCATTGTTGTCACCCCGCACGAACTGCGGCGGCGGCCCCGTGCAGCTGACCGAACAGCAGACCAGTGATACCGGCAGTCCGCAGCCGTCGGTAGCCGCCAAGCAGATTTGGTAGCTACCCGCGCCGGCCAACGAAACAGTGGCGTTGAGCGCGCTCCCACCCAAAGACTGCACCGTGCTCCCATCGACTTGCACGTCGATGGATGCGTACGCTTCCGGGTTCGTCCACGTCAACGTCGCTTCGCACGTGACGTCATCGATGACACAGTTGAGTGCCTGGGGCGGCGTCGTGGTCGGCAACGTCGGGCACGTGATCGAACAACACGTCGCCACCGCATCGACGCCCTGAACACTACCAACGACGCAGACGTCTGCCGCAACTCCCACGGGAAGCGTCACTGTCGCAGAGTCACTGGTCGTCGTCGCAGCCACAACTCCGTCGACAAGAACGGTGATCGCATCGTAGGCAATCGGGTTCGTCCACGAGATCAACGCTGCGCAAGTGCAAGGATCACTGATCGCACAAGTCAAACCGACCACAGGCGGCGTCTCGATCTGAATGCTGCCTGAGTTCTGCACAGGCACGAACGACACCCCGGCCACGCTCAAGACAACGACTACCGGCGGCGCCCCCAACGTCGAACTGAAATCGATGGCGGTCGAATCTCCGGCCACGCCAGTCAGCTGATACGTGAACCGCGCCACGGTTTGGGCCGAACCAACAGGGATCTCTTCGATCGGAGCCTCCGTCGAAACCACCATCCCGTACAGCCCACCGGGACCGTTCGCCGCTGCCGCATTGATATGCACGAAATCGGCGCCGGCACCGCTGTTGGTCAGTAGGGACGCGGCTCCCTCCGTAATCGTAGTCAAGTTGGCGACGCTGCCATCGTGGGCCAGCCCAAACGTGAGACCTCGCACTGGCTGCACGTTGTCGAGCTGTACGTCAACGTCGACGGTGGCGCCGACCATGCCAGAGGCATTCGTCGCGGTCAGAACATAGTCCTGACCCGCCACGACGGACGCGAAACACAGGATCCATGGGCACAAGATGGCGCTAGCCGCTCTCATTGGTCGCTCTCCTCGTTGTGTTTGGGACTGCCTCTTGTCGCTGAGGCCGACCCACCATCGTATCGCGTCCCGGGCGGCCCGGTTGAACATTTCGTCGATGCCGTATGCGACGAAAGGTGCAGTAGTGAGCTAAACAGCTGTTCTAGCGCCCGATGCAGCTACTGGCACTGCCTTTGCGTCGAGGAGCCGCGAAAGGAGTGAATCATGAAAGCACTCTCCAAACTCGTTGCGGTCTGCGTCCTGGTCGGTCTCGGCGGTGTCGGGGGCTACGTCCTCCACGATCGCGTCCCATCGTTTCAGATTCGGGAAGTCAACTCGGCACCCGACGATGAGTCCGGTTGCGTGGTCTTCGAGCACGCCTCCAGCGAGTCGCAACTACTGCAGGAAATCGCGGCGCGCCTGGACCGTCTCGAGCAGCGCTTGCCACTCAACGAAGCAGTGGATCCCACCGCGGATGCGGCGCAGATCGCCGCAACGATGGCGCGCCTCGACGAACTCGATGTCCGAGTTGCCGAGGTCGAAGAGAACGATAGCGGCACGGTAACGGTCTTCGCTCGCTCGCCGCTCGCGATCACTCGCGAGAGTGTTCAGGAGTGGCAAGACACCATCGTGCGGCCCAATAGCGACGAAGCACGGCTGCAGGCCTTGCGCGGTTTGCGCTCGACCCCCAGCCAACTGACACCGCACGCACCGATCGCGCCGGCGCTGATCGCCTGGCTCGACAACAGCAAGGACGCTGAGGTCCGTGCAGACATCATTCGTCAGCTGCACGGGGCCGATGTACCGTCGCTGGCTGACCCGTTGATTCACTATCTGCTGCACGATCCGTCAGAAAGCGTTCGCGAAGAGGCTGCAGAAACTTTGTCGGACTACTACACTCTGCCGGAGGTACAGCAAGCCCTGCGACGGGCCGAGCAGAGTGACGAGTCCCGTGGCGTGCGCCGGGAGGCGGCTCAGTCGCTCCACGGAGGCGAACGCAAAGGACGCGACGATGACGGAGACGACGAGCGCTAGCCATACTACGGTTGGGGCGGTGACTTGGCACGGATAGGCTTTGTCACCGCGGCCGACCTCAGCCGCTTCTTCCCCAGCGATTCCGATCCGCTGCTCACCCACGACGACGCAGTCGCTGCCGACTTCTTGCGGCAACACAAACACGAGGTCATTCCCGTGCGATGGGGAACGGACGAGACATCCACTCTCGATCTAGCCGTCGTGCGATCTCCTTGGGACTACTCAGACTCAGAGCAACAGAGCACGCAGTTCTTTGCGTGGTTGCGGCAACTCAGTCACCACGTTCCGGTCTGGAATCCGGTGCCGCTGCTGCTGTGGAACCTCGACAAGCACTACCTGGCGGCGCTCGCTGCAGCCGATGTCCCAACGGTGCCGACTGAGTTCTTCGAGGCCACCGACCCGCTGGACGAGGACCTCCTCGCCGCGCGGTGCCGTCGCGATGGAGCCCTGGTTCTGAAGCCGTGCATCTCGGCTGGCGCCCGCGACACCTTTCTGATTCGCGAGCCCGAAGACACGCAGCATCTCCAAGGCGCCAACGGTCGCGTCGACGGTCCGTTCGCAACCTGGCGTGGCGACCGTTCGTTCATGCTGCAACCATTCCTTTCCGAGATCAGCGAAAGGGGTGAATGGTCACTCGTCTTCATTGACGGAACGTACACGCATGCTGTTCTGAAACTCCCGGCGCGCGGCGAGTGGCTGGTGCAGGATGAACTCGGTGGCTCCGTGCGTACCGCCACACCACCCGCCCCAGTGCGCGCTGTCGCGGAACACGCCCACGACGCCATCGCTTCGGTGTGCCCCGATTGTCACGATACGCCTCTCTATGCGCGCGTCGATGTCATCGAGACCCACGACGGTCCTCGAGTGGGTGAAGTCGAGCTGGTAGAGCCCGAGCTCTTCTTCAAGCCCCGCGGCACTCAGGTTACGACCGGCGAAGCAGCACTCGCGCAATTCCAACGCGGCATTGAACGGCGCCTCGGCGACGTTTGACTCGAAAAACGTGGCTGCGACTCGCCACGACTGGTGTAATGAGCCCTCCCCCGTCCTGGAGCGCTTTCGCCGCTGAGGGCGGTCGGTATCGATCAGACCCGTATCGATCAGACCCGTATCGATCAGACCCGTATCGATCAACCTGTGTCGATCAACCCGTGTCGATAAACCTAAGAGAAAGGACGCCCTCATGCGCAGCCTGCTATGCGTCGCCTTGGTCGCAATGGCCATCTTCACGCACACCGGCATGACAATGGCTCAGCCCAATGACAACTGTGGAGGGGCAGCGGTGATCAGCCTCGGGGTGACGCCGTTCGACAACACGTCTTCCAGTTTCCTCGGGGCTGACTTGAGCGGCGGCGCCTGCTCTCTGCCTGGGGACTCGGTTTTCGACAACGACCTCTACTACTGCTACACCGCCGGAAGTGGCGGCACGATCGAAGTGCAGTTCACCAAACTGACGGACACTGGCCTACCGATTCCATTCGAGCCCCGGATGGCAGTCCTGAGCGGTTGCGGTTGCCCGGCGACTCCAGCAAACGTTATCGCTTGCACCGAGGGCAACCCCTCGATGTCTCTTCAGTTCACAGCTGTTGCCGGCAACAGCTACACATTGGTGATCGGCAGCTTCTTCGCCTTCGGAACCGGGACTGGGAACATCACGCTTACGGCGGGCCTGCCTCCAGTCGAGAACTTGTCGTGCGACGACACCGCTACGGGCGCTGACATGAATTGGTCCTTGCCGATCTTTGTCCCGGGTCCCAGCTACGATGGCGGTATCAACATCTACGTCGACGGAACCCTGCACACCAATATTCCGGGCACCAGCACCAGCTACACCTACACCGCCCCAGCGATGTTCGCTGGCCCGGTGAACCTGTGCGCAGAGGGAGTCAGCACAACGCTCGGTGCAGCTCCCCAGACTTGCTGCTCCGTCGTCATCGGCGGTCCCGCCAATGACGACTGCAGTAGCGCCATCGCTGTCGGACTTGGTGCGACCGCGTTCGACAGCTTTCTGGGCACTCAAGATGGGCCAGTGCTCTCGGGGTGCATCGCCAATGCGACACCTGACGTTTGGTTTCGCTTCACGCCGCCTGGCACCGCCCTCTACGATGTCTCCCTCTGCAACGGCACGACCTTCGACAGCGTCGTCGCTGTCTATGCCGACAACGGCAGTTGCCCGCCGCTCCAAAGTGACGAAGTCGCTTGCGACGTCGACAGCTGCGGGCAGCAGTCGGTGGTAACGACGACCCTGATGGCCGGCACCGACTACTTCATTCGCGTCGCGGGTGAGAACGGCCAGTCCGGCCCAGGGGTGTTGACGATCCAAACGCCTTGCGGTCCATTGAGTGGCCTCATGTGCAGCTACGATTGCACAACAGAAACCGTCTCGTTGAGCTGGACCAACGGCGATGTCTATACGGACCTGTCAGTGCTCCGCAACGGCACGACGATCGGCGCGGCGCTGCCAGTCACGTCGACGACCTTTCAGGACCCGACTCCGCCCAACGGCCTGGTCACTTACCAGATCGCTGCGCAGTGCGGCACGAGTATCGTTACGACGGAGTGCACGATTGAGGTCTTGTCACCGACCGACGTCTATACCGATCTCATCTTGTCCCTAGAAACACAGACCCTGACGATCCCAGGCCAAGTAGAGAGCGTGGCTGCTCTCGAACCTGCGTTGCTGGCGAACGGCCGAACCCCGGCAGTGCTCCGCACTCAGTTTCTCGACTACCCTTGCCTCGCTGCGATCATCGCCCAAGTCGACGTCGTTTGGACTCTCACCGGGACCTTCCCGTTCGACTACCGCATCAGCAGCGTCGAGGGAGACGAACTGGCCGGCTACGGAGCCATGGGCAAGGGGCTCTACTTCGAAGGATCGGATCACTGGGCCTTCAACCACACGATTTCGCTACTCGACGATCGGGACGGGATCGATGCGGGCTCCAGCGGCAACGGTGATGGCTCTTTCGATTTGATGGACGGCGCCGACGGGACCACCGGTCCCGCACTGTCTGGTTTCGCGGCGATTGGCTACACGCCGGATTCGCTGACCGGCATGGACTCGACGGATCAGCTGTCCCCCCTTCTGACCGTGGACCTGGTTGAGCTGAACACGGTCTGGACCAACAGCGACAACTCTCCGGGACTCACCGAGGGAGCCTACGCCACCGGTGTGAGCACCGTGCACAATGACGCCGGGCGCATGATCGCCAAGAGCTGGGAGTTCGGCGGCTACACAGGCGATCAAACTGCACTTGCAGCCGCGTACTTGGCGTTTCTCTCCACCGCGATGCCGGGACAGGGATTCAATCGCGGTGACTGCAACGTCGACGGTACCGCCAACATCGCTGACGCAGTCACGCTGTTGACAGCCCTGTTCCCGCCCGCTGGTTGCACCCCCGGCGTCGATTGTCCTGAAGTGGATTGCGTCGATGCGTGCGACAACAACGATGACGGAGCCTTCAACATCGCTGACGCTGTCGCACTCTTGAGCGTCCTATTCCCACAAGGTTGCGTACCGGGAGTGGACTGTCCGACGATTCCGGCACCGAGTGGTTGTGGCGTCGATCCGACCGACACCGACTCTCTCGACTGCGATTCGTTCTCGCTGTGCCCGTAGGGGATGGCGATGCCGTCGGCGACCAGCTGCCTGTCGACAGCGCCGTGGCGGGCAGCACTGCGGAGCCGCGCTCTCCGGATTGGGGGCGCGGCAGGCCCACGTACTATCAAGATCGCCACGTGGCCGAGCAGTACGACCGACGCTATTCGACGGTCGCGGGGCGCTGGAAGCACCGTCGCAAGGAACGCCTGATCGGTTCTTGGCTGCGAGCGGCCGGGACGGTGCTCGATGTCGCCTGCGGTCCGGGTCGATTTCACTCGGCGCAGGCTGGCTGCGAACGCTTTGCCGTCGACTTCTCGCACGAGATGCTCGACGTTCATCGCGCCCGCCATCCCAGGGCGCGCGTCGCGCGCTGCGACGCCGGGCAGCTCCCGTTTGCGGACCACAGCTTCGACGCAGTGTTGTGCACGCGCTTTCTGGCTCACCTGCGCGGTGAGTATCGGGCAGGAGCCCTGGCTGAGCTCGCACGCGTCAGTCGCGGTGTCGTCATCATTGACGCGCGGCACCGCTACAACCTGCGCTACGTCTCGCGCTGGGTGCGCCGTCGCCTCGGCCTGGCGAAAGCCGACAAGCTACGCCATACATACCGCCAGTTGCACGAAGAACTCTCAGCCGCGGGACTCGAAATCATCGACAAGCGTTCGATGGCGTGGGGCTTTTCAGCGCGAGTGCTGATTCTGGCGCAAAAGCCAGCGTAGACTCCTCAATCCTTCTTGCGACGGAGAAGGAAGAGCGCTGCAGAGCTCCCGGCCGCTGTGCCTTTTGCGTCCAAAGGTGCCGGCGGTGCCGCCGCTGCAATCAAGTACTTACCAGCGTCGTCGATACTCGTGACCGTCAACTCCGGTTCGGGAAGCGCCAACAGCTGTGCGATCGTGCCGCTGTCGAGGTCGACCCGTTGATAACGCATCCCCTTCCCCTTCTCATCAGCGGCGAAGCCCAGAACGAGGGAAAGACCGTCGTAGGAGAAGACTACGGTTTCGGGGGCGCTCGGAAACTCCGTCAAGACAGAGCCGTCTCCGGTCGCCAGCAGCTGCGCGCCGATCATCAGCCGGTCGCCGCGCTCAGACACGTGTAGGCTCGTGGCTGCAGTTGCGTGTTCCCAATGCACAGTGCCTTCGGCAGCGGTTTCGCAGATGAGTTTGCCGCCGTCGACTCGAAACAACCGATCGCTCGCACCGATCGCGGAATGCGCCCCGGGCGCGAGCGTCCTCACACTGGCACCCGTACGACGATCGACGACGACAGATGAGCCACCAGCCACGTCGATCAACAAGTAGGGGCCACCAGCGCTGGCGCGGCTGCCAACCGGCAATTCCATCGACAGTCGAACCTTGCGCCGGCTCTCGGGGTCGAGCCAATAAGTCCCGTCCTTGTCGCGCCCCAACAGCGGATCACCGACCAACGCGCCGCTGGTATCGATGCGCGAAAGACGCTCACGCGCACCTTCTGGATGCCACTGAACCACGACACCGGGAGCGAACGCCTCCACACCACGTCCCGGATGCCACTGGACAAAGGGGGCGACGGCTCCGATGCCGGCCAGTGGATTCGGCTTCGCTCCCAGCTTCAGGCAAGAGATCGTCGCCGTGCCACTCAGCACTACTGTGTGCCCATTCTCCGAAGCAGCCAGAGGCAACGTCGTCGCCGATACGGAGAACTGCGCGACCTCCTGAAACTCGTCATCGAGCCAAAAACACACCGGCCCCCTCTTGTCCCCCTGCAGCAGCCAACCGTCTTTCAGCCGCAGTGCCAGCGGCCGCAGGGTGTACGACTTCTTCGCCTTGTACACGCGCTGCGCGCCTTTCGCGGCCGGGTCCAGCAAGTAGATCCCCTTGTCACTGACGCCCAAGACGCTGCCGCCGTTCGCGGCCGCCGGAGTCACCTTGGGTATGTTGATTTCCTGGTTCGGCGTCCAATGAAAGCGTTGGCCAACTTCAAAGAACTGCAGCTTCGACGCCGTGGCCGCGATTGCGAAACGGTTCGGTCCCGCCAAGAACCAGGCCCGCAGCCCGGCCTCCGAATCCTGCCCCAGCAGTTTGCCGCTCTCGGCATCGAACAACCCACGGACGTTGCCAACCACGAGCAAGCGCTGATGATCGGGGGACAGCGACAGAGCAAACCGTGCCCCTTTGGCGACACCAGCGAGCGACGTCTGCCAAACGCGGCGCTTCTTCTTGATGTCGTAGCAAGCGATCGTTCCATCCTGGTGGCTCGCGTAGATGCGACCATTGCCCCCGTAGCAGAGACCACCGCATGACGATGCCTTCAATTTCATCCGCGTCTTCGCCAGATCAGGATCGCGAACCACCAGGTAGCCGGCGTCTGCAACCGCGACCCGAGAGCCGTCTGGAGACACCGCAACAGCGGCGTCGGCGGACACCGCGAGCACGGCCCCACCGGTCAACTCACGCACGAGTTCGTACTCTTGAGCATGAACAAGACTTGCGGCGCTGACCGCCGCAACGACGACACAGACTCTATGCCACAGCATTTGTTACCTCTTCGACTTCAACTCGACATCGCCAGCCGCCACGAAAGCTGGGTTGCCCACCGGCAAGCCCAGCGCTTCTCTCATTACGGTGTAGACGTACGTGTTCTTCACCGTCCCGTGCACGAGTTCGGATCCTGCGCCAATTCCATAGATCACGACGTCTTCGGCACCGTGGGTCTCGGACGCGAGCGGTACCGTCCCCTCTTGCCGATAGGACGGGTCGGTCGGTATGGCCTCGGCCTGGCCGAGGTAGCCGGGGAAGGAGTCTTCGTGGGGATCGACTCGACGCCGCAAGCGGGCTCCGGGGCCGTTGGCATACTGCAACGTCGTATACGGGACGCCATTAGCATCCGGAGCAGCCTGCACAGCCCCCGTATCGGGATCGATGCCGTAGACGACATCCAGTAGAAGGTTGGGACTCTGCTCGTACCCCGGCGCCATCGACTTCGGTTTGTACGGCAACTCTGACAACGGGCGCAGCGGATAGCCCGCGATACTGAACACGTGGCTGTGGTCTGCGGTTGCGAGAACCAGCGTCGACTCGAGATCCACCCGATCGACCGTGGCGCCGATGGCACGATCGAACTCACGGGTGTCCGCCAACGCGCGAAAAGCGTTGCCTGAGTGATGCGCGTGGTCGATCCGCCCCCCCTCGACAACCAAGAGGTACCCCGATTCACTGCCTGAAGTCGCCCGATCCAGCAACTCGATCGCCCGTATCGTCATCTCACTGAGGCTGGGCTCACCACCTTTGTCACCGGTCCGGTCGTGCTCATACTCCATGTGACTAGAATCGAACAATCCGAGGATCGGCAAGTCGGTGGGTGTCACCAACGCAAACTGGCTTTCATTCCAGATGTAGTGATAACCAGCGCTTTGAAACTCGGCCCGAAGGTCGCGCCCATCGAGGCGGTTGCCAGGGTCCCCCTCCTCATCGGACACCCCGGAGGGCACGAAGAAAGACCGACCGCCGCCGAGTAGCAGATCGATACCATTGCCCAGCTGGCCGTTGTAGGTCGATGCGCCCGGGAGCGCTTGCAGTGCGATGTCTGCCTCGAGTCCACGATCGTTGACATGCGCGTAGCACGCAGCAGGGGTCGCATGCGTGATGCGCGTGTTCGTAACGACGCCCACTCGCATCCCTGCAGCTTTGGCTTGCTCGACAATCGTCGTCAAACGGGGACCATCGCCGTCGCCGTTGAAGTCGCGACGCTCCGTCTTCGGTCCAAAACCGATCACGCCCTGGTTCGCGTTCACACCAGTCGTCATAGCAGTCATGGTGCCGGCGCTATCCGGCGTTATGTGATCCGCTGTATAGGTTTTTGCCAGCGCTGTGTGCGGGAAACGGTCCATGGCGAGTTCGCCGTCGACGCCGTAGCTGAAGATCCGAGCTCCGGTGACGGTTGACACTCCCATACCGTCCCCGACGAACAAGATGACATTCCGAGCCGGCGGACCCTGCGTAGCCTCTCGCGCTTGCCAAGCGAACGCGGTCAGCATGCCCACCGCGAGAACAATGACCAGAAACCGCATACGACGATTCTTCGACATGACTCATTCCTCGCTCACTCTTGCGAGCGTCGCCGCCTGCGCTCGGCGCGTCGTTTGATTTTTTGAATCACCTCATCGAGGCGTTGCAAGAAGCGTGAACGATCGTGCTGGGAGAACGGCGGCGGACCGCCGGTGATCTCTCCGATGTCGCGCAGATGCGTCATCAAGTCTCGGGTGCCCAGCGTCTCGCCGATGTCATCCTCTGTGAACAACTTACCCCGAGGGCTGATCGCCTGGGCACCGTTTTTCAAACAGCGTGACACCAGCGGAATGTCACCGGCGATCACAATGTCGTCCTCAGCGACGTTCTCGACGATCCAGTCGTCCGCCGCATCGAAGAGATCCTCGACGACCTCGAGGTGCAGCCACGCATGGGGAGGCGTTCGCATCCAGGAGTTCGCGACTAGGGTCACCTGCAGCGAATAGCGCTGCGCGACCCGATACACCTCGTTCTTCACCGGACATCCGTCGGCATCGACGTAAATGTGAAGCAGAGCGATCTCCCTCCTGATCCCAACGCCATGATCGTGAACTCTCTCGAAGTGCGAATTGTCGCACTAGAGCCGACCCCATTCAACGCGAGTCGCTGGCGCTGTTTCGCTCAACTGTCGAACTCCTAGCAGTAGTGTTCGCAGAAGTCCGACACAGGGGTGGTCACCCGAAGCACCGGCAACGGGAAGCACTCATCCCAGTTCGCTCGCGCAGACGGCTCCGCGCAAGCCCGCAGCTGGGCAGCTCGCTGCTCGAGGGCAGCCTTGAACGCCTTCACCTGTGCCGGGCGGCAGGCTCCCGCACGATCTACGAACTGCCCCCACAGTGGCATGGAGCGGTAGCGCTGCGCGAGCGGTCGCGCTGACTCTACATAGCCCGGGGGAAACAGCCGCCGATAGGCTTGCAAGTTGTACAGCCAAGACACGCCAACCACCGGCAGCGCAGCGTCCACAGAGTCTCGGACCGTTCGCGACAGTTCAGTGAGTTCTGCAAGCCGCAGCGATGACGACGCCACGGCTAGCGGCGAAGATCGATCGTCGACATTGCGAAAGTGGATCCGAATGCAGGAGTCTTGGACCGCAAAGGAGAAACAGCCCGAGGTCAGCGTCACATCAGGGGCAGTCTGCGTCTCCGCATCGCGCCGGTAGTAACGATGAATCCACGCTCCCTTGTCGGCAGCCTTCGCGAGTCCGGCAACGAAGTCACGCCAGTTGGGGTGGGTATCGTCGAAATCTCGGCCGCACCCGAGGCGTACGTAGAAGTTCGTGTAGTCGAGGAGAGCTTGTTCGAACGACAGGTCGGCAGTGGTTTGCACGGTGGCAGCGAACAACAGCTGCAGCTCGAAGAACTCTCGCGAGTAGATCACAGCACTTCCACTTCCGGGCCATAGCCTTCAGAGCACAGCGCTCTTCTTGCCCCGGCGCCGGGAAATGCGCAACTGTTTCTTGTGATCGCTGCCCTAGCGCTTCGGGAACCAGGGGATGAACGCGCTCGTACGACGAGCATACTCCGCATAGCCTGGTTTCTGGGATCGCAGCGAGGTTTCGAGGAGCGCAACGCCAGAGACTTTGACGATCAGCGCCGTCATCGCCACTGCCCCAAGCGCAGCCAAGGGACGCCCAGCGGCCACGGCGAAGAGACCAAAGCCCCACCACACGGCTGCGTCACCAAAGTAGTTCGGGTGCCGAGTCCAGCGCCAGAAACCACTACTCAATAGTTGCCCGCGATTCGCCGGGTCGCTCTTGAAACGGGCCAGCTGCCAGTCCGCCCCCGCCTCGAAGACAAAGCCCAGCAACCAGATCGCGACTGCGCACGCGTCGATCCACCCCAGCTCTGCAAATGAGCCTGCCGGCGTTGCAAGCTGCGCGCCGAGCAACGGCGACGAAATCAGCCACATCAACAACCCCTGCAGCAGGAACACCGAAGGCAGGCTGTACCACCAGTACCGATCCGGTCCGAAGTCCTCACGAAACTTCCGGTACCGAAAGTCCTCACCCTTGCCGTGATTGCGCCACGCCAGGAAGAGCCCGAGGCGCAGTCCCCAGAGCGTCAAGAGCGTCAACACGAGCAGCGCTCGGGCGTCCGCTTCCCTGCCGAGAGACCACCAATACGTGAAGCCGCACAGCACGAAGCCAGGCCCCCAGAACGGATCCACAATGCTCGCATTGCGCAGCGGTACGCTGACCGCCCACAGGACCGTCATCGCTGCCGCCGCGACCGCGAGGGCAACCCAGTAGTGACTCCAGAACAGCTCCATGGTGGCTTCCTCTTAGAAACTAGCGAGCTCCGGTGCAGTCGTCTGCTGACGGATCTCAGTCGTCCGCGGGCTGAAGAGGTAGTGGGACACCAGCCATTCGTCGCCACCTTTGAAGCGCCACAGTTCTTCGCACGCCATGAAGAACACGCGCCACCGCACGAACCAAGTGCGCGCTTCGTCCCCGTAGGCATCTTCCAGGATCCGCAACACTTCGTCACGGTGCTCGTCGGTCAGGTCCAACCAAGCGCGGGCGGTCTTGGCGTAGTGCGTGCCACTGACGCGCCAATGGGAGTCGATACTGAGATCCTTCTGGAAATGCAGCAGCAGGTCATCCGATGGCATATTGCCGCCGGTGAAGAAATAGCGCCCCATCCAGTCGTCATCCCCCTGCGTCTCGAAGGCGTACGGGTGGGTTCGGTGCGTGAAGATATGGACGAAGAACTTGCCGTCGGGCTTCAAGCTGTGAGCAATCTTCGCAAACACGCTCTCGTAGTTCTTCACGTGCTCGAGCATCTCGACCGAAACCACGCGATCGAACTTCCTCGTCAGCTTGAGGTCATTGACATCGCAAACCAGCGTGTCGATGTTACTTAGCCCTCGTGCCTTCGCTGTGTCTTCGATGAACACTTGCTGCGTGCGTGAGTTGGACACCGCAAGAATGCGGCTATTCGGGAACTTCTCCGCCGCCCACAGCGTGAAGGACCCCCAACCGCACCCCAGGTCCAGTATGTCCATGCCGTCCGCGAGCTGCGCTCGCTCCGCGTAGAGGGCTAGCATCCGCTCCTCGGCCGCTGCGAGGTCAGGGGTCTTGTCGTCCCACAGACACGAGCTGTACTTGAGCCGCGGGCCCAACACGAGTTGGAAGAACTCCGTAGGTAGCTCGTAGTGCTGTTCGTTGGCCTCGGCCGTGTGGATCGCGGCTGGACTCTGTTTCAGCCGCTCCAGGAACGCGTTGTAACGACGGTTTTCGTCTTCCACGCCGCCCGCCGATATCTCTCGAATCCGATCGCGCAGGAGGCGGCGAATGCCAAATCGAATGACTGCGTCCGGGAGCAGTCCCTTCTCCATCAGTTTGAAAGCTACCATTACTGACTCCTTACATGAGATCGGATGTTCAAGATGGCGATGAAGCGTGTGCTTCTGATTCTGGGTTGCCTGGCGTTCTTGGCAATGATCGTCGACGCGGCACTCCGCGACAGCGTCGTCACTGGGCTGCGCGAAGTGCTGGCCACACCTTGGGGCCGGGTCACTCTCGCAGATCTTGGCATCGGCTTGGTCTTCGCCGGCTGCTGGATCGCCACACTGATTGGTTGGCGCCGCGCTCTCCCCTGGCTCATCGCCCTAGCCCTGCTCGGGAATTTGACATTGCTGTTGTTCCTAGCCCTACGGGCCCGCCATTGTCGCGACCTGCAGACTCTGTTGTTGCAGCCAACCCCTCGCCGCTGAATCGTCGCGCTGCGACCACAGCTACTAGCATCGCAACGCCCCAGTAGGCGGCCAGCGTGAGAAGTGTGGTCGTCATGGACTGCGGCAACGCCAGTGCGCCCAGAGCCTCAGCCCCGAGATACGCGGGCGGCCCACCGAGGGCACCAAACGCAAACGCCAGCCACGGCGCACGCAGCCATGCGAGGGAACGGTTGAGGACCGTCGCGAAGTTGGCCCACAGCGCTGCGAACCACACGTATGTCAGGACCAAGTTCGGTGCGTTGCCAACTTCGACGATCCCCACCGCTCCGAGCCCAGTGTCGATCGCGGCGCCCGCCAAGCCCAGGACACAAACGAGGAGCACGTCATTGCGCCGTCGCGAGTGAAGCAGCTGCCCCACAACGAGCACCGCAACGATGAACACGCCGAAAGACGGCACGCCCGAGGCCATGCTCAGAACGCAGGCGAACCAACCGATCTGCATACAGATGATGTTGACGATGTTCTTCAGCACTTTGGCTCCACCAGAGTGGCTGCGGTGACTGCGTCCCAATGCAGCGGCGCGCGTCGATTGAACGGTTTGGCGAAGAGAATCTGGAAGTCACGAATCTGCCGCTCGCGAAAGCCAGCCTCGCAATAGGTCAAGTAGTACTCCCACATTCGCAGGAATCTCTCGTCGAAGCCAAGGTCGAGGACTGCACCGCGACGCGCCTGGAAGCGTTGTCGCCAGTCCCGCAGCGTCAGCGCGTAGTGGAATCCAATATCGTCCATGTCGACAACGTCGAAGTCCGAGTCTTTCGCCACGGCCTCGCAGATCGCACCTATCGACGGGATACAGCTTCCAGGGAAGATGTACTTCTTGATGAAGTCGACTTCGTAGCGTGCCCTCGAATACAGCCGGTCCGAGATCGTGATCGCCTGGATCAGCGCGAGACCGTCCTCCTTCAAGAGCTGACTACACTGCTTGAAG
>JBCCHQ010000119.1:0-19371 GCA_039028735.1 Planctomycetota bacterium
GCTTTGCCGGCGCGCTCCACGATGTGCAGAAAATCCACGACACGGATTCGGACATCGACTCGCTGTTCGGATCCTTTGCCTACGATCTGACAGATCGGCTCACCCTGGACCTTGGGGTGCGGTATACCGACGTCAGCCGGGTCAAGACTCCTGATCCATCGAGGCCGCAGTTTGTAGACATCGTACGGTTCGTTCTTCGGTCAGGAGGACGGCGTTTCTTTGCGGAGATCCGTAAGCCCTGTATTCGCTCCCACTCCCGGCAGGCCGTCGCCGGGTCTGATTCGGTCCATCGTGAGCCGTGTGGGCCCCCGCTGCGGCTGGGCTACTGCTTGCGGAGAGCGGGTGGAAAGTGCCCGACGTGGTAGGAGTGACAACGCACGCAGCCGCCGCCAACGTGCTCTTCGTCGTGGCAAGGCAAGCACTGCTGCCGCGTCATCCCCTCGAAGTCGGGCACGAAGCTCTCCGATGGCAGCAGCGGATCGAAGCTAGCAAGGTAGCCCTCTCCGGAGCGCACCCGGTGGCAATCCTCGCATCCAGCCGGGCCCGCGACCGGCAGGTGTGGGGCGTGGCGAAATCGAGTGGCGAGGCTCCCCGCAGGCGGCGTGAACGCCTGCCAATGGACGACCCCGCCGGAGGTGCTGCGGTCCACGCTGTGACACTTCGTGCAGCGCCGGTCTTCGACCAGCAGTAGCTGCTGCAGCTGCTCATTGTTCGTGCGCACCGCCAGATCGATCCAGGCGCGCAGGAACGGGTCGTCGTGGCGCGTGGGTTGGTACGAGATTGCGAAGTCTTCGTCGCTGCGATACCACGCCCCCGACGCGCTGCGGCCCCAGGATCGCTGCTCGCGTGCCCGCGCGGCCGTTTCCTCTGCACTCAGCTCGGTACTACTGGGAAACCAAGCCCGAGCGGGAGTGAACTCTTGTAGAGGCAGGTGGTCGAGCAATTCCGCGCCACCTTCCCCGAACGCCGCTTCGAACTGAGCCGCAAGTTCCGCGAGGGAACTCGTAGCCAAGCGATCGACGAGGCGCCGTGTCGCGCCCACCAGTCGCGCAGCCGCTGCCAATTCGTCGGCACTCGCGTCCTCGAGTTCGTACAGGTCGAGTCCCTGCAGCTGGCCACGATCCCGGCGCCATTCTGGATAGCGCGCATCTCCAGCAAGGAGAGCCTCGGCAAACGGCGACATCGGAAAGTCGATCATCTCCTCCGCCGTCGCCGGCCAATCGCCGCAGTCGTACCCACCCGCAGCGAGCGACTCGACATCGACACCCGGCAACTGCAGGAACACCAATCCCGGTTCGCTGCGGCCAGCGCCATGGATCTGCTCTGCGTGGCACGAAGCACAGGCCTTGTCGAAACCAGCTGTCACCATGTAGCGCCCGGTGGGATCCAGCTCATGGCAGCTCTCACACGCAAACTCTTCGCTCTGCTCTGGAAAGTAGCGAGCCCGATGCTTGCCGTGATCGAAGATGATGCGCGTACGACGAGCATATGGATACTCACCGAGTTTCGGGTGATCCGTCGCAAACTGATGGACGTGCTGCGAGTGGCAGCTTTGGCAGCGCTGATTGGTGACCGCCGTCAGATCGAACTGCCTTCCCTGATGTTCGCGGTGACAAGAACTACACGCGATTTCGGTCTCGGCTGCGACGGCCGGCGACTGTGGGTCCTGGATCTGGGCCGTCAGCTGTGCCAGCGTAGCCGGAGAAGCACTATGAGCCTGCAGGTGGTAAACCCCGAGGTCGTGACAGCTGCCGCACAGATCGCTCTCCGCCAGTGCCGCGCTGGGATCGTGGAGTCCATGCGAGAGCGGCTTGGTGCGACCGTCTGGGCCCACATGGCACTGCCCGCAATCTGTGCCGATTGCAGCGTGGTGATCGGTGAGCTCGCCAGGCATCACAAAACGGGCACCGCTCGGTGCCAGCATAGCAACCAAGACTACGACGACGATCAGGGCTGCGGTCACGAGTGCCCGCCGATGCAGCATCGAGAGGGCCGTCGCCAGCGAAGAGTCCGTCATGCCTTCAACCCCGCTTGATCAGCAAGGAACCCGTGGGCATGAGCGAGGACGCCATGCAAGAGGCCCAGGGGCAACAACGCGTACGCCGCAGCCAGCTGCACGAACAAGCAACGCCCCGCTCGCTGCGGCCATGCGTGCAGCCCCAGCGTGCTGATCACGAATGCGGCAAACAGAAACGTCAGCACCCACTCCATGCCACCTTCCGGCGCCCGCACACCCGTGTGCAACAAGTAGCAGCCAGTCAGGCCGCATACCGCCCAGAAGAACGGGCGCGAAACGCCGAGCGGGGCTGCTGCGTCCGCTGCGGCCGAACTCGCCAAGCGGTCACTGGCTCGACGCACGCCGCGGCTCAGGCCCGCGGTCAAGATTGCGCTGTACAGAAAGAGGCCCCAACCACTGACGTGCCAATGCTGCTGGAGGCGCGCATCGAAGTAGCCCTGCGCCGACGCCGCTGCCCAAGTCAACCCGGCGGCAAGCAACAACCATAGCGCGATCCCCAACATCGGATGGCTACGAGGGGTAGTCATTGCGGCTCCTTCAACACGCTGCACGTCCTCGACCGGCGATCGAACACGGGCGCAAGTTACCGGATGTCGTGCGCAGGGTGAATCGAAGTTGCAAAGGCAGCGCTGGCCTAGGATCGACAGCGCCTACTGGGGGTGAAACCTGTCGGAGTGGAAACTGCTCTCGATGGGAAACTGGGGAGCACTCTACTGCCCAGCGAGACTCTTCCCGCGGTACTTGTCGGTCGTCGGCAGCAGCGGATCGATCTCTGCGGAGAGCTCGGTGGAAGACGACAGCGCCCGTGCAACGGTGCCCGTCTGCTCGGCCAACGCAAACAGCTGATCGGGGGAGAACTCCGCAAGGGGCTTTTCACGGAGCGCCGCACAGAGCCCCGCGAACGGCTGCCCTGTCAGCTTCCCGTCGATCTTGATCAAACAGTCGACTCCGGCCGCAACTCGCTTTGCACATGCCTGACGGTACTTGCCGTCTGTCGTCGAAACCGCATAAGCACGCAGGGCATACTCGACATCGAGGAGGCACCCGATCACGAACAGGTAGCGTTTGCGGGCAACGGTCGGTTCGTGGTTCTCGGCACCTTTCGACGCCAGGAAGTTGTGTCGCACTTCTCCCTGCGCCCAGGACAAGAATTCGAACTGGTCCCCCACGGGATGATCGGTCTTGTTGATCAGGTTCTCGTCTGAGATGACGTGACATTCGAAGCACTGAGCCGCGAGATGGTAGGCGTCGTCGGGCCGACGCATGCCGCGCTCGCGACACTCTTGCACGCGCCACTTCTTGTGCTCCGCCGTCTCCAGATCGGACGTGATCTCTTTGCCACCAAAGTCGTCATGCACGACCAGCCAATCATGGGCGGCGCCGTGACAACTCTCGCAGCTCACGCCATGTCCTGCGCGCACTTTGCCGCGCTTCTCTACCGGCGTGTAGTGACAGCGCACACAGCTAGGGTCGCTCTTGATCCGCTTGATGCCGAGGCTCTTTGCGATCGACTTGGCGGCAGCTGTTCGGTGCATCCCTTTGAAACCAGTTTGATGCTGACTTTGGCGCCACGACGCATACTCGGCGCGGTGACACTCGCCACAGCGCTCCGGCCCGATCAGCTTGTCGACTGGGGGCATCGACGGGCCCGGCTCGGGCTTGCGCGCGCCGGCCGTTGGGCTGGGGGCGAAGAAGAGGCCACAAAGCAGCAGCACAGCCACGAGAGTGACCAGTGCGACCGGGACAATAGAGTTTGGAGTACGCGCTACAGGCAAATGCATAGATCAGAACTCACACTAAGCTGTTCTTACTCGGTTCATAGGTTCGGCGTCGTGATGGATATCGTTGCAGTAGCCGCCACCAGCGCCACCCACAGGTTGCGCGATCGCGGTTGGCACAGGTGCAACCTCCAACGGAAGAACTCACCCGACCCAGTTGCCGCCGTTTGAGGGAATGGCGGCAGAGAGGAGTTCGCTCCGAATTGAAGCAGACGCAATTTTACCGTCAAAACAGAAGAATGCGCGGTAGGGCAACCGTGGACCCAGTGCCCGCCGTGCACTCAGTTAACGTAACAAGTGCGGTCCAACGGAGCTAGCGATCGATCAAGAAGTGGCAAACATCGACCGGCACTCAGAACTTCACCTGCACCTCAAAGCGCGCCCCGTACCCTTCGTCGCCACCCTCGCGGATGGTTCCGAAGACATTGGGCTGCAACAAGATGCGCTCGCCGAGGGCTTGTTGGAAGCGCGCTCCGATTGCCCCCTGAGAGTCCACGTCGGTGTCGGTCGAGAAACGACCTCCGAGCTCCATCAGCAGCTGCCGCCGGGGACTGCCCAGAAACACCTGATAGCCCAGCACCCCCCCGGCGACGGACTCTGCGTCGCCGTCGAGAGCTGATCCAAAGCGCCCCAACCCAGCCGCCTCGAACAGGATCCCAACGGGCGCAAGAGCGCCACCAGCATCGGGCGCGCGCACGGCTGACGTGAACTCATCGATGCCCCAGAAGCCAGTGACGTAAACAACATCGTCACCGCCGTGTGGGGTCCACGACAATTCGCAGACCGGTAGCAAGCCGGTACTCACGAAGGCACCGTCATCGTCGATCGGCATCGAGCCGTTCAAGCGCAGCGTCACGTTCAGCGCACCCCAACGACGGACTGCGCTGGCCCCGAAGTAGATCGCGTCTTCGCCACGATCCGACGAAATCGTCCACGCTAGATCGAGACCGATCGTCGTTTCTTCGATGTCAGCTTCCGATAGAAACGCGAGGAACGTCGCTGAATCATCCTCGACGCCGTTACCGCGATGCAAATCTTCCCAAGCAACGAAGGCGGTCCAGCGCAAGTTCGAAAAGCCGAGTGGCCGTAGGCTGTTGCGTGTGATGCCGAAACCGTCGACGACATCGTTGGCCAGATACCCTCCCTGCAGGCGCAACAGCTGGCGCCCAACCGCAAAGCCCAGATCCAACCGCTTCGTGTCGCTGAGATCCAGCATCGGGAACAGCTCACCGAAGTCCCCTTCGAAGAACAGCTGTTCGATCTCGGTATCGAAGTCTTCCCGCCAGCCGTCGAGCCGGTCCGGCTTCCAGACGTAACTGGTGAAGTCTCTGCCATCATCGAGGGGGCGCCAACCGATCAAGATTCGCTCGGTGTGCGTCAACTGCAGGTTGGCAAACAGGTCTAGGCGGTTCGCCCACTCAGACGACCGCTCCGTCGTACCGTCGTCGAAAATCTGCACGGCGCTGCGTGCAGAACCGAAGACCTGGAGCGCTGGATTCCAGACCGCACCGGTCGGAATGCGGAAGCCCGGCGAGATCACGCCGGTGCCAAGAAACGGATTGCCGAGTTCGAAGATCGGCGGCGTACGCTCCGGCACCTTGTCGACTTGCAATGGAATGGCTTCGTCGGAGAGACGACTCGGTGAGTCTTCGAGGGACTGGGCGTCTGGTTGCGACGCTTGCCCGAACGCGGCGACGACTGGCCAAGCGGCGATGCACAACGCCGCGGCGAAGCGTCGCCAAGGGCGAGAAGGTCGCACTCGGGAGCGATGACTGGCGGTGGTGACTCGCATCACGCGGCTAGCTCCAACTTGGCCCCAACGGAAACGCTACTCAGTAGTAGCGGCTCCACCCTCCCCATTGAGCACGACCGCGCTCTCCCAAAGCACGAGGTGTCCCTCGACAATCTTGTCGGCGACTTCTCGCGGGCTCATCCCATAGTCGAAGCCTACGTCCTTGATCGCGTCGACGAGATTCACGGGCACCATGCCGGCGATCAACTGCACGCGGAGCTGATGCGGCGAAGGCCCCTGCAACTTTTCGGGCTCAACCCGATACGGTGCCCAACGACTGCCACCGGGCTCGATCCCGTGACGATGCAGGCGCGCGCCACCCGGGCGTCCGGTCAACACGCTCGGGAACGTCTCAGGACGCACGAACGGCAGCGAATCGGCTGAGTGATTGACGGCCAGTACCTGTTCCCGCTCGCCACCGCGGATGTTTCTCGTCAGGAAACGAGACTGCAACGAGAACAGCTGCTCATCGATTGGCAGCTCGCCGTTGTGCACGTAGACCGAGTGCGAGTCGCGCAAGTCGCCATTTGGATCCAAGTCCCCTGATACAAACACCTGGTTTCCGTCCGCGTCACTGACTTCGACGCGCAAGAAGACGATGCGTTCGGCCGTAAAACCGGTCGGTACGTTGTGGCCGTCGGTGCCATTCTTCACTTCCACGCGAAACTTCAGAGCCGCCTCGTCAGTGCGACGGTCGACCTGGATCCGTCCCAAACGGTAGCCCCGACGCAGCAGCTTGCGTCGCTCTTCGGTCGCCTCTGCGAGCAACTCTAACTGCCCCTCGAGCAGCTCGCGTCCGTCGTAGCGATCTTCGGGGTCCGACCAACGCTCCGGGAACTGCGCGTCCTCTGCGACTTCGTCTTCGAACTCGTCAGTGCCCCATCCAGCGTCGACATCGAACTGCAGCCATTCACGCAGTGTCGCGACCGCCTGTAGATCCGGATTGTGCGGATAGATACCGGGGTGCACGACCGAATAGTCTGGGCCGACGAACATGTGATTGGAGGCCCTGCGCTCGCGCGTGGGAATCCCACCGACCACCGCGGCCGGTCCCTGCGCGTAGCCGGCGGCGACTCCTGGCGTGTGCCCCATGTGGCAGTCTTGGCAGCTCTCGCCGCGCGCAGCGGCCGGAGAGGTCTTGTACTCACTGAACGCTTCTTCCAACCGGAATCCATCGGGCAGTGTCACGTCATGGCAGGCGCCGCAGAAGCTGGGCTCGACCAGCTGAAAGAAGCGGGTCGCATCGTTGTGAATGCGACGCCCAGTCCCCTCGGACTCGGTGGTTACCTTGTAGTCCTCGCTCGCAATCACTCGCTGCAGCTCGCCGCTACCCGTGGGTCCGACGACAGGCTCCGTCAGCGCGCCTTCGACAAGGGCGCGGCGCCCGCTCACTTTCCCAAAGGCTTGGTTCACGCGGTGACAGGCAATGCATGTCAGCCCTTCGCGCGATGTCGGATGACGATCGAGATTGCTACCGAAGAGTGGCTCGTGGATCGCCATACCCACAGGGGTATGGCAGCGGATGCAAAAGTCCCCCAACGTGCCGTTCGTCAGCTGGAGGATCTTGCCGTGCATGGCATTGAAGACTGGACTGAGCTGCGCGTACGCGTGCGGTGAAACGGACCATTCGCGGTATTGCCTTGGGTGGCAAGTGCGGCACGACTGTGCGGAAGGGTAACGTTCCTCGAGGAACAGCTGTTGGTGCGGATCGACGGGCGTGAGCTCGGCGTCGCCGGTCTGAAGGCCGACCGACTCCTGCGCGCAGGACGTCGCAAACAACAACAGCGAGAGTGCGAAGAATTTTGTAATGATGCGTGTTGGGAACATTTTCTGACCTGCAGGGATAGTCTCGAACACACCGATTGTCCCAGCTTCTGCCCGAAAATAAAGGGGGTTGCAGAGCGCTTCGTCCAGCTACCCCTGCGGTGCCTGTAGCGCCACGTCCACAGCTTGCAGAAGTTCGTCCATAGTAAATGGTTTCGCCAGCACTTGCCGCGCGCCGAGGCGTCTTGCAACATCGAGATAGCTGGCGTTGGTCGAACCGCTGATCACGATGAACGGCAGCTCGGGCCGTTCCTTGCGAAACAGGCGACTCAGCTCGATCCCGTCCGGTGCCGGCATGACAATGTCGGAGATTACGAGATCAAAGGCGCCTTGCTCGAGCATCCGTAGCGCCGTGCCGCCGTCGCCGGTGCACTCACAGCTGTGCCCCACCCTTTCGAGGCCATCGCGCAGTATGTCGATCAGCTCTGAGTTGTCATCAACAATCAAGATATGTGCTGCCATCGGACTCCCGCTATCGCAACTTACTTGGGCACACTCGTGCACTAGACACAGTGGTCCCACAGTTGCCATCGGTCGCCACGCATGCACACTTGATCGGAAAGTGACGCTTACCGGAAGTTCACACCGATCGCGCCCCCTGATGCTAGCTGATGCTAGCTGGCTTCAACTGACGCTGGCTGGCCTCAACTGCCGTTAGCTGGCTTCAACTGCCGCTAGCTGGCTTCAACTGACTGGCGTGACCTCGATCGCCAAGTCGTGCCCTTCGACCTGTGCGTCCTTGCGCGTGCCGGATCCTGACAGTCCTTGGTTCAGCAACAGTTCGTTCGCCAGAGTCTCACTGTTAACATGCTCCGAATGCGCCTCGATCGCAGCCGCCAAGTCCGAGTCAGCAGCCTCGACCCGCAGCACAATGCGCTGCTCGTAAGCCAAGTCCAGTTCCTTGCGCAGCTGTTGAACATGGTGAACGAGCTCTCGCGCCATCCCCTCACGCAACAGTTCTGGAGTGATCTCCGTCTTCAGAACGACCACGGAAGTCCGCCCCTGAGCTGCCGCCCACCCCTCTTTCGCAGCAAGTTCGACTTGGACGTCATCAGTCGTAAGCTCGACCGTCTCGCCGGAGCACTCGATGCAAACCTTCGCGTTCGCTTCGAGCTCATGCAGCAAGGCTGCCGGTTCGGCGACAGCCTTCAGTTCTTTCTGGATCGCGGGCGCAAGCTTGCCAAAGCGCGGCCCGATGCTGCGGAAGTTCGGCTTCACCTGGTACTCGACGTACTCGTCGGCCTGCTGGATCCAGTCAACGCTCTTGACGTTGAGCTCTTCTGCAACCAACGAATTGTGACGCGCGAGTCTTGCCGCGAGCGCCGAGTCTGCCAGGACGACTTCGAGCTGCGGCAGCGGCTGCCGTACGCGGAGCTTCTCCTGCGAGCGAACCGCTCGCCCCAGGGAGACGATCTCTCGTACCACTTCCATCTCTTCGGCCAATTCCTCGCAAATCAGCGCGGTGTCGACCGTCGGATAGTCACAGAGATGCACCGACTCCGGCGCTTGTTGATCGCTGCGCCCGCGGACGAGGTTCTGATACAGCGACTCGGCGATGAAAGGCGTGAACGGCGCGGTCAGCAGCGACATCTGCACGAGGCAGTCATACAGCGTGCTGTAGGCGGCCGCCTTGTCAGCGTCCATGCCACTCTTCCAGAAGCGATCGCGGCTACGGCGCACGTACCAATTCGACAGACCGTCGACGAAAGCGCTGAGGCGTTTCGCCGCCGAGAAGTTGTCGAAAGCATCCATCGCCGCGCGCACGTCGCGTGTTGTCGCGTGCAGCTCCCCGATGATCCACTCGTCCAGCTCGTTCTTGCCCGCCTCTGGTAGATCGCCGCACAAACCACCACTGGGCGCCCAGCCATCGATATTGGCGTAGATCACGAAGAACGAGTAAACGTTGTAGAGGCGGATCAGGTACTCGCGCTGCCCCTCTTCGATCGCCTTCTCCTGGAACCGGATACTAGTCCAAGGCGCCTGGCCCGAGAAGAACAGCCAACGCATCGCATCGGCTCCCTCTTCATCAAAGATGTAGTCCGGGGTTTTGTAGTTCTTCAGCGACTTCGACATCTTCGTGCCGTCTTCACCCAACAACAAACCCAAGACAATGCAGTTTCGAAACGGCTGCGGCCATTGGCTGGCGATGCCCTCGTCACCGTCCCTGCGCGCAACACCGTTCTTACCAAAGAGCAGCGTCGAGATTGCCAGCAACGAGTAGAACCACCCGCGTGTTTGATCTAGCGCTTCGCTGATGAAGTCGGCCGGGAACTCCGCGGCGAATCGTTCGTGATTGCGCTGTGGATAGCCGAGCTGCGCAAACGGCATCGAGCCGCTGTCGAACCAGCAATCGATGACTTCCGGAACTCGTCGCATGCGCGCACTAGGATCTTGCGGCGACGTGAACGTGATCGCGTCGATGTACGGACGGTGAACTTTCAGATCGTCGAGCAGTTCGGGGTCAGCGGCTTTGGCACTCTCCCAAACGTCGACTCCGTCGACACCGGGCTTTGCCAGCAGCTCATCATAGGAACCGATCGCTTCCATGTGCCCGGTCTTCTCGCAGACCCAGATCGGTAGCGGTGTGCCCCAATAGCGCTCACGCGACAAGGACCAATCGACGTTGCTCTCTAGGAATTTCCCAAAGCGCCCGTCTTGGATGTGCTTGGGCTGCCATGAGATCTCAGCGTTGTTGGCCAGCATGTCGTCGACGAACTGCGTCGTGCGGACGAACCAACTCTCCCGTGGGTACTGGATCAAGGGATCCTCGGAAGCGCGCCAGCAAAACGGGTAGTCGTGGCGGTACTGCTCTTGATGATAGAGCAGTCCGCTTTCACGCAGCGCGCGTGCGAGGTCTTTGTCAGCCTCTTTGACCCAACGTCCAGCGAACTTGGGGTCCACATCATCGCTGAAGGTGCCGTCGGGTTTCACGGCACACAACAACGGCACGGCGTCGCCGTCGACGAACCGATCTCTTTCGGCGGTCAGCACATCGTAGTCCACTTCACCGAACGCCGGCGCCTGGTGCACGAGACCAGTCCCCGACTCGGTCGTGACAAAATCAGCAGCAACAACGCGCCAGGCAACGTACTCATCGCCCCCCTCTTTGAGAGCGGCTCGAGTGTCACCGAGGTCGTTGTAGTAGTAGTCGAACGGCGGTCGATAGCGCCTGCCGATCAACGCGCTGCCGGCACACTTCGCCACGACGCTCAGCTCACGCTTGCCTTTGGCACCGATGGCCTCGACGAGAGCGGCGGCGACGTAGAACTGTTCGCCGCTGCCTGAGTCTGCAACCAACGCGTACTCGATCTCCGGATGTACGGCCGCAAACGTGTTGGACGGTAGCGTCCACGGCGTTGTCGTCCAAACCAGCAGTGCTGGGTCTTGCTCGTCACCGGTTGGGTCGAGCAGCGGGAAGCGCACGAAGACGCTGGGGTCATCGACTTCCCGATAACCCTGACCGACCTCGCCAGCCGACAACGCGGTGCCCCCCTGCGCCCACCACCAAACAATCTTGCTGCCGCGGTACAGCAAGCCTGCTTCGAAGAAGCTCTTCAAAGCCCACCAGACACTCTCTACATAGCTCTGGTGGTAGGTCACATACGCTTCGTCCATATCGACCCAGAAGCCAAGGCGTCGAGTGACGTCTTCCCACTCTTTCGTGTAGCGGAACACAGACTCGACACACTTGTGGATGAACGGCTCCATGCCGTACTTCTCGATCTCTTCCTTGCTGTGGATGCCGAGCTCTTTGCAAACCTCGGTCTCCACCGGAAGACCGTGCGTGTCCCAGCCTGCGCGCCGATGGCAGTAATGACCCGTCATCGTCTTGTAGCGCGGGAACAGATCTTTGATCGCACGTGTCAGGCAGTGTCCCGGGTGCGGCAGGCCGTTTGCGGTCGGCGGCCCTTCGTAGAACACGAAGGGCGGCGCCTCTTTGCGCTGCTCGAGCGACTTGTGATAGATCTGGTTCGCATCCCAGAAGTCGAGGGTCTTCTTCTCCTCGGTCGGGAAGTCGAACTGTGACGGTACTTCTTTGAACATGGCCTTGTCGCTCCGCAGCTGTCGCGTTGTTTGACGTCTGGATTTGAGTCGAAGCGTGTCACGGTACCAGATCGAACTCGTCTCCGGAACGGTCGATCGAGTGAGGCTCGAGTCTCTCAACCTCCGCCCCAGGCGTCACTTCTGGATTTCACTCACGAAGAATCGTCGTCGAACCGAAAAACCTCTTGACGATAGTCGTTTGTAGGAGTATATTTCTGAGCATGAACAAGCGAACGAAATCACAACCGAAACAGACCGCTGCCGGTCGCAAGCGCATCCCGTTGGAGCAAGAGACCTACCTCGAGCTTGCCCGGGTTGCCGACCTGCTGCTGGGCGAGTGCAGTCAGCTGTTCAAGGAGTACGACCTGTCGGCCCCCGGCTACAACGTGCTGCGAATCCTACGCGGGGCGCGCCCCGGCGGCCTGCCGTGTCGGGAGATCGCGGCGCGGATGATCAATCGCGACCCCGACATCACCCGCCTCGCGGATCGGCTGGAGAAGTTGGGCCTCGTGCGGCGGGAGCGCGCCGTCGAAGACCGGCGGGTCGTCAACATTCACGTGACCGACGCGGGGCTGGAGCGGATCGACACCCTCGACGCTCCTTTGACCGAGCTACACCAACGCCAGTTCGACCATATGAAGAAGGAGGAACTCACCCATCTCAAACAACTGCTCGAACGGATTTACGAGCGCCAGTAAGCGCTCTTTGTTTTGCACAAGTAGTCGTTCCAACGACTACCGTTGAAAGGTACATACCATGCTCGCAACCGCGAACCACACGACTACCCCCCGCTCGACCGCGTTTGGACTGCTGACGCTGCGTGTTGTCGTCGCGACGATCTTCATCATGCACGGCGGCCAGAAGCTGTTTGTTTACGGCTTCGAAGGCACATCTCAGTTCATGGCAAGCACGGGTCTTCCACTCCCGGAGCTATCTGCGGCCGCCGCGATTGCGGCCGAGCTCCTTGGTGGACTCGCGCTGCTGTTCGGCGCGTTCACGCGTTGGGTCACGCCGCCGCTTGCGTTCACGATGCTGGTCGCTGCCGTGACCGTGCACCTGAAGGGCGGCTTCTTCCTCCCTTCCGGCATCGAGTACACGCTGATTCTCTTCGCCGCGTCCATCGCCCTGGCGCTGACTGGACCCGGTGCTCTCGCCGTCGACAACCTACGCCACCGCAACCGCCTCGCGGCCGTCGAAGACAACGTCCCCCGGACAGGAGTACAACATGTTGAAGCTGCGTAAGAGCGACACTCGTGGCCACACGGACCTTGGCTGGCTCGACAGTCGTCACACGTTCTCGTTTGGCAACTACATCGATCGCCACAACGTCCACTTCGGGCCGCTCCGGGTACTCAACGATGACATCGTGGCTCCTGGGGGTGGCTTTCCCAACCACCCGCACCACGACATGGAGATTTTGACGTACGTCGTGGAGGGCGCACTCGAACACCGCGACAGCCTTGGGAACGGCGCCGTCCTGCGGGCCGGAGAATTCCAGCGAATGACCGCGGGTACCGGCATCACGCACAGCGAGTTCAACCCGTCCAAGACAGAGCGAACACGCTTCCTGCAGGTATGGTTGCAACCGTGGCAGCGCGGCCTGTCGCCGAGCTACGATCAACAACCGTTGGCACTCGCCGCTCACAGCGGGTGGGCGTTGGTCGCCACTCCCGCGGGCGCATCCCCACTAGGTCAGGAACCGGCGGCGCCGCTAGAGATCCAGCAAGATGCACGGGTCTATGCTGGACGTTTCGCCGCCGGTGAACATGCTCAGATCGCACTCGACGCCGCCGAAGGGGCCTGGCTGCAGGTCATCGATGGGTCGCTCGTGGTGAACGGCGAGGAAGCGAGCGGTGGAGATGGCGTCGCTATCACGGACGCTGAGTTGATCACGGTGGTCGCGAATACAGACGCTCACGCTCTGCTGTTCGTTGTGCGGCCTTCAGGCAGTAGCTAAGCGTGACCCCTTGCCGCTCACCGCAGGCCCCGGAAGGTCGAGCGCTGAAAGTTGGGCCGCGGTCTCGCAGCGCCGCGAACTACTGCGCCAGCAGTTCGTTGAATCGCGCTGTGAAGATCGCGCGCCCCGACGCAACCGTGCGGGCGTGGTCGCGAAAGCGATCGAGAACTCCGCACGCGCCGTCGGGTCGTAGCTGTTGCGGATCATGCTACGCACGGGCAGGCTCACAAGAACCGGAATGCAGCGCTAGCGCAGCAGATACTCAACAAACACGATCGCCCGCGTCTCTACAGGAACGACCGGACTGCGTGCGACAACCTTGAATCCCGAAGACGCGCGCAACAAACGCTGCAACGCACGTGGTCCAGCTTTCTCCCTAAACTTTCGCCGTCGCTCTGGCATAATCCCTGATCCTGAAACGGCCTGATCCTTAGAGGCCTGATCCTGAGAGGCCAGAACCATGAATCAAATCGTTGAATGCGTGCCCAACTTCTCCGAGGGGCGCGACATGTCCAAAATGGAGAAGATCCTGGAGGCGATTCGCGACGTCGCCGGTGCCGAGCTGATCGACGTCGATCCCGGTGCCGAAACGAACCGCACTGTCGTGACCATTGTCGGGGCACCGGAACCGGTAAAGGAGGCAGCGTTCCAAGCGATCGCGATGGCCGCGCAGGTCATCGACATGCGCGAGCACTCGGGAGCTCACGCTCGCCACGGTGCGACCGATGTCTGTCCGTTCGTACCGGTGGATGGCGTCACAATGGAGGACTGCGCGCGCTTTGCAGCTGAACTGGGCGAGCGCGTCGGCCGTGAACTCGGCATTCCGGTCTACCTGTATGACCAAGCCGCCAAGCGTCCCGAGCGCCGTTCGCTCGCGGATGTGCGCCGCGGCGAGTACGAAGCACTCCCCGACAAACTGGGCAAGCCCGAGTGGGAACCCGACTTCGGACCGGCGGAGTTCATCCCGCAAACCGGCGTCGTAACGATCGGCGCGCGGGAGTTCTTGATCGCCTACAACGTCAACCTGAACACTCGCTACAAAGAGCACGCAACCGACCTGGCCTTCGACATCCGTGAGGCCGGTCGCATTGTCCGCACAGACCCGAAAACCCCGATCTACATGAGCGGACGGATCGTTCGCTACGAGCCGTCGAAAGGGATTTGGCCGTGCGCCTACGACGACACCATTTGCGGTAGCTTCGACGAGCTCGCCGCCCACTACCAAGACACCTATGGGCTGAACTTCGCAGAAGAACTCGCGTTCTTCGATCAAGACCCCGAGAACCTCGAGCGCGCGTACGTGCAGAAACGCGGCTTGTTCAAAGAGTGCCGCGCTGTCGGCTGGGTCATTCCGGAGTACGGCCGCGCTCAGATTTCGATCAACCTGACGAACTTCAAGGTTACTTCCGCTCATGACGTGCTGGAAGCATGCCGCCGAATCGGCGTCGAACGAGGCATCCTCGTGACCGGCTCGGAAGTCGTTGGCGTGATACCGTTCCAAGCGATGCGCGAGTCTGGGCACTACTACCTGCAGCGCTCCGGCGCCAGTCGCGGGATCCCGATCGGCGACGTCGTCGAATCGGCCATCCAGTCGATGGGACTGCGGGACATCGGTGAATTCGAAGCCGAAAAATCGGTGCTAGGAATGCCGATCAACAACGGCCCGTTGGCCAACTCAGTCGTGAAAGACCTCGTCGATGAAGTCTCCCGTCCAACGCCGGCACCAGGCGGTGGCTCCATTGCAGCGCTTGCTGGATCGCTGTCGGCCGCATTGACGTCGATGGTGTCGAACTTGACGCATGCCAAACCGAAGTTCCATGAAGTCCACCAGAAGATGGAAGCCGTCGCGATCAGCTGCCAAGAGGTGAAGGATCAACTGGTACAGGCAATCGATGCCGATACCGACGCCTTCAACGATGTGATTACTGCGATGCGCATGCCGAAGGAAACAAAGGCGCAGCAGACCACGCGCAAGGCCGCGATCGAGACTGGGTACAAAGAGGCTACCCTGGTCCCGCTCGAGACCGCCAAGCACTGCCTGGAAGCGCTGCGGCTCTGTCGCCTCGTCGTCTCGTCGTGCTTGCCCTCGGCGATCACCGATGCCGGCGTTGCGGGACTCATGGCGCGCGCGGGTCTGGTCGGGGCGATCTACAACGTCAAAGTGAACCTTGGTGAGATCGAGGATGCTGCGTGGGTGAACGATATCCGTTCCCGCCTCGACGACATGCTCGACGAGGGCAGTCGTCTCGACGCCGAGATTGCTGAAGTCGTCAACAGCAAGCTGTAGGAGAGCCATGCACGAGCCAACGATCTTCGACAAGATCCTCAGCGGCGAGATCCCTAGCCACAAGGTCTACGAAGATGACTTGGTCTTCGCATTCCTCGACATCGGGCCGCTCGCGCCGGGCCACACACTGGTGATTCCGAAGGAACGCTGTGCCAAGCTGCATCAGCTCAGCGACGACGCAGCTGCGGCCATTGGCCGTGTCCTCCCACGCATCGCCCGCGGAGTACTAGCGGCCACGGGCGCCGTCGATTACAACGTATTGCAGAACAACGGGGCCAACGCGCACCAAGCAGTCTTCCACGTACACTTCCACATCATTCCGAAAACTGCCGACGGCGGCCTCGGAATCGAGTGGGCGCCGCAGGAGGGGTCGAACCTCGGCGAGTTGGCAGAGAAGATACGCGCGGCACTCTAGGAAGCAGGAGCACGCATGGCGGACAAGATCGTTCTGAGCGTCGGTACGAAGCGAGGACTGTTCCTCCTCGAGTCGAACAAACGTCGGCAACGCTGGGAAATCAAAGGGCCCTTCCTCAAAGGGTGGTCGATCAACCACGCGATGATCGATACGCGAGGCAAGCCACGCCTGCACGTGGCGGGCTGGAACTTCACTTACGCCAACGCGACGTTTACAGCCGACGTCAACGGCAAGAAGTTCACCGGGTGCGAGAACCCGCCGGTCCCGCCGAAGCTCACCGAGAAACAAGCCGCACAAGCGAAAGAATGGGGAATCAGCACGGCCGAGCGTACGTGGCTGATTCACCCCGGACCGGCGAAAGAGAAGAAGGTGCTGTACGCAGGCACCGCTCCGGCCGGCCTCTTTCGCAGTGAGGACCGCGGCAAGTCGTGGCAACCCGTGAGCGGGCTCAACGAGCACCCGTCGCGGGAAGACTGGGGGCCGGGCGCGGGCGGCATGTGCTTGCACTCATTCCAGATCGACCCCCACGACTCGCAGAAGATGTACGCAGCGATTTCGGCCGCCGGCGCATTTCGCACCGACGACGGCGGTGACAGCTGGAAGCCGATCAACGACATGGTCGAAGGTTACGTCGGCGCGCCGGAGGAATCCGGCGTCGGCACATGAGTGCACAAACTTCTCGTGCACCCGGCGGAGCCGGGTCGCCTCTACCAGCAGAACCACGTTGGCGTCTATCGCACCGATGACCACGGTGACTCGTGGCATCGCATCGACGAGGGTCTCCCGTACCACTTTGGGTTCGGCATGGCGCTCAATCACAAAGATCCAGAGACGTGCTACGTGATTCCGCTGGAACCCATGGAGTACGCATTCCGCGCAACAGACGGGGCGTTGCGCGTCTACCGCGCCAAGAAGGGCGGCAAGAGCTGGAAGAAGCTCGGTAAGGGCCTGCCGAAGAAGCACGCGTACTTGAGCATCTTGCGTCAGGCGATGGCGTCTGATGTCTGCGACCCGTGCGGGGTCTACTTCGGTACCGGCGGTGGGCAAGTCTTCGCCAGCAGGGACGAAGGGGACAGCTGGATCGCAGCGGCAGAGTATCTGCCCCCGGTCCACTCAGTCAGCGCCGCGATCCTATGACCGGCACTGCGCCGCGCGTGAAACTGCAGCTACCAAGAGTCCTCGAGCCCGCCGTGGGTCGGGTGCGGATGGAGCTGACCGGCTGTACGATCACCGAAGCGCTGCAGTGTGCTTTTGCGCAGCTCCCGTCGCTCCAGCACCATCTAATGCTAGAGAGCGGCGAGCTCCGTCCGCACATCCTGTGTCTCGTCAACGACTCGTTAATCGACCGCAAAGAGCATGCAACCAAGCAGCTCGCTGACGGCGATGAGATTCTGATTCACCAAGCCATTTCTGGCGGCTAGGGCCACAACACGAAAGTCACGGCATGCGCACTGTCGCTCTTCTCCTTGTCGGTCTCGTACCCCTCCTCTGCGGCTGCAGCAAGAGCACGCCTGCAGGCAGCTCGTCGACGAATATCTACATCGAGATCAGCAAGCCCAAGGAGGGCTGGGCCGAGAGTGTGCGCTACGAGACCGGGAACGGTCCTTACCCACGCCTCACCAGCGACGAAGTCTGCTTCGAGCTCCGCGATCCAGCGAGCTACCGACTCGATCTCGAGCTGGTCGGGATCAAAGGCGTCAAGGTGACGAATCTCAAGTATGAGAGCACGGAACCCGCCGAGCCTGGGCTCCTGCACGTCCTCGGACGCGCCGTCGAGATCAGCGACGAAGGAGCGCTGATGTGGGGAACTGAGAACCTGGGCAAGGTGAGCGCAGGAGACGTCGTCATCGTCGATGCCAAAGGGCTGACGATCTCGAAGTAGCTGTGGCGGCCGCAAGCCGAAGTATCCAACGCGGGGCTCGACTCTACGTACAGTGCTGGTGTGGCGGTACTTTCTCTGCGAGGATAGCCGCCAGCCTGCTGACGGTTGCCCTTTCTGGGGGCGCATAACGTCGCTGGCCAGATAGACAGTTGAATGCGGGACGCCTGCGGCATTCCCGAAGAAAGGAAAGCAGATGAGACCTCGGTTGTTCGGTCGCAGCATGGTGACGCTCGCGTCACTCCTTCTGCTCGTTGGTGTCGCCCACGGGCAAGACCTCGAGGAGAAGTACAAGGCCAAGCTCGAAAAGGCCTTCATGAGCAAGATCTCTTGGGAACAGAGCCTCGAAGAGGCGATGAAGAAGTCCAAGGAGACTGGCAAGCCGATCTTCGGCTACTTCACTCGCAGCTACTCGCCATGACCGCCTTGCAATCAATTGGAGGGGGGTCCCCTCCTAAAGGACTGGTGGATCAAGGCTGCTAACGACTTCATCCCGTACGTCAACATCTCGTCACGGCTAGAAGATCAGCCCGACAAGGACATGCTGAAGACGAAGGGTGGCCGCGGCTTCCCGTACTGCATCGTCATGGACGAAACGGGCAAGGTTCTCAAAGAGCTGCGCCCCAGCGACGAAACAGCCTTCAACGGCGGAATGAAGCCGATCTCAATGCTAATGCAGGCTCGAGCGGCCGTCACGAACGCGAAGAGCAAGTCGAAGAAGAAGACCGCGCAAATGAACCTCTCGCTGATGGAAGCGGTCTTTACTCCAGACGAGAAGCAATTCAAGTCGCTGATGAAGATCGCGAAGAAGAAGCGTGTCGACAAAGAGATCAGCGCCGCCTTCATGAGCATGGTCGAAACGTACCCGATCCGCAAAGAGTGCGAGATGGCAGATGCCGCCGCCAGCAAGGCAGGGCGTGACCGTGCCGCGCGCGAGCGCATCAACAAGAAGCGTGACGCAGCGCTTTATGAACTTGCTGTCGAAGGAGCACAGATCGACGACCCTGGCCATGCGTACTTCGATACGTTCTACATGGCGATTGCCAACCGGGCGTTGATCGTCGACGACAAGAAGCGCGGCTTGGCAGCGATCGCGAAGATGGAAGCCAAGTACGCGAAGAATCGTCAAGCGATGGACTACTTCGGAAAGATCCGGCGCAAGCTCGAAAAGCTATAGCTCTCCGGTCTCGAAGATCGACACAGCCCCCGCCGAGCCAAGGCACGTCGGGGGCTGTTTCTTTGCCCCCAAGAGCTACTCCTTCAATTCCCTTTTCCCCTTCCCCTTCCTGAGCAACCCAATACATGGGTAACACCTATTGTCATTACATGGGTGACACACTTCCTGGACTTACGACAACGCGCCGCTCCCCGAAACTAC